>NZ_JCAMOR010000052.1:0-53645 GCF_059512385.1 Bradyrhizobium sp. Crot121
GGAGATTTGTTGGGCATACGTTCTCCGTTAGAGAACTGTCCCTAATTTCCCGTGTCTCACTTTTGGGGGGCACTCCACTACCGGCGGTCCCGGGTTACGCTGGCGCTCCACCCGGGCTACGAGGCTACAGGACGCAGTTGGCCCTGCTCGCGCAGCACGCGCCGCCCCGCTAAATGAAAAGGGCGGCGGATCGCTCCGCCGCCCTCTTGATCCACGTGTATGGAACTTACTTCAGGTTCGAGATCGCGGTCAGGTCAGCCGAGAGCTTGGCGATACCCGTGGCGCCGCACCAGTTGGAGCTGAAGCCACCCGGGTTGATCGGCGTGAAGCTGCCGTCGAAGCGGGCGGTGTAGTCGCTGGTGAAGGCGTTGCAATCACCCTTCGAGAGGTTGGTGTCGGTGTAGCGCAGATCGAGCGTGAACACCTTGTAGGTGAAGCCGATGCCGATATTCCAGGTGTTGTAGCTCGGCTCCGGGATACCGCCGGGGAACGGTCCGCCGCCAAGCGGGCTGGCAACGGTGGTGCCATAGAAGGAGTCGGAGGTGCCGAGCCACTGCCGACCGAACTCGCCCGAGATGTACATGCCGACGCCGGAAGAACCGAAGATGGTCGAGGGCGCGGTCCACTTGGCGGTGACCGACGCGTAGTTGCCCCAGGCGCCGAGGTTCAGGAAGTTCGGCGAGTAGTACTCGTTGAAGCCAACCGCCCACTGGTCGTTGATGTTGATGTTGAGCTTGGCGTAACCTTCATAGAAGCTCGCGCTCTTCTTGGCGAAGTTGCCGTTGATCGGCAGGCCGCCCGTGATCGGGTCTGAATTGCCGAACGGGCTGGCGGCGCAGCTCGAGTCCGACCCCGGAATGCCGGAGCCCGGGAGCGCGGCGGAATTGAAGCACGAGCCGCCCGGATACAGGTAACCCCAGACACCGAAGTCGAAGGCGAAGATGCCGAAGGTCGGGCGGATACCGCCGTAGATGTCGATCTCGGCAGCGGCGCGGTTCGGGAAGGAGATGCTCTCACCGGCGGCGCCGATGTAGAGCTGCAGGTCCTTGGTGACGTTGTAGCGCGGTTCGAAATAAGCCGCGACCGAAGGCTTATGGTTCGACTGGGTGATGCCGCGGAACACGTAGTCGCTCATCAGTGCAGCGCCGAAGGCGAAATCCCAGGGTTCGAACGCGGGCGGCGGCGGCGCCTTGACGGCCTTCACCGCCATATCGGCAGCCATTGCCGAGCTTGAGAACGTTGCCAGCGCCGTTGCTAACAAGGCCAGTTTCTTCATGAAGGATCCCCACACGTTCAAAAAACAGTCCAGCTCTTCCGGCCCCCGGGGCGAGCGATCACCGACTGCGACCAAAATCCGCAGCCAATCTGGAACGCGACCCCCCTTGTGTTGAAGCAAAAAAGACGAGCATGTGCCGACTTTTTAGGCGTTCTGCCCCTTTTGAAAGAGGTTGTTGACGGGTGTTGCAATCTCACAACAACTTTACCGACTTCCCCTCCTCGTGAAGTGCGCCCGCGCCGCCCAACCGTGGCGGGCTGAGTCTCTTCTGCAACGGTCCGACGAATCATCCCTGTAGCGCTACGATCCATGCGCCTGAAAACGAAAGAGCCGCAGCGGTAAAGCGCTGCGGCTCTTGCGTCAGGTTTGGCTTGGTTGCGTCAGGACGGACTGGATGAGTCCTCCGAGCCTTCCGACCTCTCCGAAGGGCTGGGGGTAGCCCAGCTCGGACCGAGTTCAGGCTCCGGCGCGGGAGTGGGGGCAGCGACCGGGGCCGCCGGCTTGGGAGCTGCAGCTTTCTTTGCCGCGCTCTTCTTGGCAGCCTTCTTCGGCGCGGCCTTTTTGGGCGCCGCCTTCTTGGCGGCTTTTTTCGCGGCCTTCGTTACCGACTTCTTCGCGGTCTTCTTGGCAGCCTTCTTGGCAGATTTCTTCGCGGCCTTCTTGGCGACCTTCTTCGCAGACTTCTTCGCCGCTACCGCCTTCTTAACCTTCTTGGCCTTTTTCCCCTTCTTACCCTTCTTCGCTTTAGCCATCGTGATCCTCCTGTTGCCGCTGATTCAGTCTGTCGAGCGCTTCGAATAGTCCGCTTGCCCGGATCAGGATCGTGCTTGTTCGAAGCACCTCCCGCCCCGTCCTTGGTCGTGCATGGCCTCCGCGCAAACGCGTGCGCCTGTCGTGGAGAAAACCGCTACCCGCATCGCCCCAACACGGCCCCCGGGTCCGGTTCATGCTCGATAGGCAATCGATCAATTCACCCCTGGCCGAGGACCTCCTGTCGCCCAATCGAGAAGCTCAATCGTGTGCACCACAGGAACTGACGTACCGCTGGCAATCTGAACCATGCAGCCAATATTGCCCGCAGCGATCATGTCCGGCTTGATTGTCGCGAGGTTGGCGAGCTTCCGATCGCGCAACCTCATCGCAATGTCGGGCTGGAGAATGTTGTAGGTCCCCGCCGAACCGCAACACAAATGGCTCTCCGGCACATCTTTCACCACGAATCCATTCTTGGAAAGCAATACTTTCGGAAGGCCTGTGATTTTCTGCCCGTGCTGCAGCGAACAAGCGGAGTGATAGGCGATGGTGACCTCGTCTTCGAGGCGCGGCGGATCGAGCTCGATGCCGGCCAGATATTCGGTGATGTCCTTTGCCAGCGCGGAGACCTTTGCGGCCGGAGCAGCGAATTCGCGGTCCTCGCGCAGCATGAAACCATAGTCCTTGATCACGGTGCCGCAGCCTGACGTGGTCACCAGGATGGCGTCGAGGCCGCGCTGTTCCGCCTCCCTCCCCCATGCCGTGATGTTGGCCCGGGCGCGCGCGAGCGCATCGCCATCCTGTCCGAGGTGATGGGTCAACGCGCCGCAGCATTGCTCGTCCTTGACCAGCACCACCTCGATGCCGTGGCGGGTCAGTACGTTGACGGCGGCCTTGTTGATGCGCGGCGCGAGCACCTGCTGGGCACACCCCTGCAACAGCGCGACCCGTCCCCGCCGTGTCCCAACCGCCGGAAACACGCTTCCCGATGGCGGGCCCGCCGGCGGCAGATTGGATGGCGCCAGCGCCAGCATCGCCTTGATTCGCCGGAGCAGGCTTGGGGTGGGGTCAGCCTTGGGCGTCAGCAATAGCGCCGCGAACGGACGAGCCAAGCGGGCGAGCACCATGCTGGTGCGGAAGGCGGCGGGTCGCGGCAGCACGAAGCCGAGCACGGAGCGCAGCAGTCGCTCGGTGAACGGCCTCTGATAGTCCCGCTCGATCCTGCCCCGGGCCTGGTCGACGAGATGCATGTAATGCACGCCGGACGGACAGGTGGTCATGCAGGCGAGGCAAGAGAGGCAGCGGTCGATATGCTTGACCACCTCTGCCGTCGGCGGCTTGTCCTTCTCCAGCATCTCCTTGATCAGGTAGATGCGGCCGCGCGGACTATCGAGCTCGTCGCCGAGCAGCACATAGGTCGGGCAGGTCGCGGTGCAGAAGCCGCAATGGACACAGGCGCGCAGGATCTTGTCGGCCTCGGCGATATCGGGATCGGCGAGTTGAGCGAGCGAGAATTCGGTCTTCATGATGCATTCCCCCGCGTCAGTCGGCCGCGGTTGAGGATGTTCTTGGGGTCAAAGCTCTGGCGCACGCGCTCGCTGAGATCGGCGAGCCCGCGCGGCTGCGGATGGAACACGTCGACGGCGCGCCGGACCTCCTCGGATGCGCGGATCAGGGTGGCGTGGCCGCCGGCAGCCTCGATGCGGCCCCTCACCTGCGCGGCCTGCGCATCCGCCTTGGGCGGCACCGCCGCCCAGATCAACCCGCCGCCCCAATCGTAGATCACATCAGCGCCGGTCTCCCGTGCCAGTGCCTGCCCCAGCGCGCCGCCCGAGGCCGGGGGACAGACGATCCGCCATACCGGCCAGGCGCCGAGCGTGCCAGCCGCCGCGAACGGCGCGACGTCGCGCAGCGCGCTCCAGATCGAGAGGGAGGCGGCGTCCTCGATGGTCTCGACCGCGCCGTAGGAGGCGAGCGTCTTGGCGAGGTGGGCCGCACGGTGCGCGGCCGATGCCGCAATCCCCTCGAGCCGCAACAGCGTGACGGCCTGCTCCGGCGCCCCCAGAGCAGCGAGCGCGGCAACGGTCGGCCGGAACGCCGAGTTGGGCAGATGCGCCGCACCGGAGACATCGAAGGGCGAGCCGAGCGCCGCGGTCATGGCACGGCCCGCCGTGACGTCGTCCAGACCGCGCAGGACGAGCGTCCGCTCGGCTTCCGGCTTCGGCATCACCTTCAGCGTCACCTCGGTCATCACCGCCAGCGTTCCCCAGGAACCGCTGAGCAACTTGCAGAGGTCGTAGCCGGTGACGTTCTTCACCACCTTGCCGCCGGTCTTGAAGCTGTCGCCGAAGCCGGAGACGGCATGGGCGCCGAGCAGATGGTCGCGGACACCGCCGGACTTGATCCGGCGCGGCCCGGCGAGCCCCGCCCCGATCATGCCGCCGATGGTGCCGCTCCCTTTGGTGCCGAGCAGCACCGAGGTATCGACCGGCTCGAAGGCGAATTGCTGGTTCTTGGCGTCGATCAGCGACTGCACGTCGGCAAGCGGCGCGCCGGCCTGCACGGTGATGATCAGCTCGTTCGGCTCATAGGAGACGACCGCGTTCAGCGCGGCGAGATCGACCACCGCATTGGTCGCCATCGGATGGCCGATTTCTCGCCTGGAACCGTGGCCGATGATCTCGAGCGGCTGCTCGGCGGCGATCGCCGCCCGGACCACCTGCTCGACGTCTGCAGCATCCCGTACCTTCCTGATGTCCACGCCTACCGCCTTGCCCTTCCACCGCAACCGCTGCTGTTCTTGCCATCCCTTCTATAGGCATCGATGCCGGACACAAGGGCACGATGGTGGAAGATAACGCTTTCGCAGTCGCCCGCCGCCGATCGATTCGGCACGCGATCCCGGCGCCTCCATCCGCTTAGATATTTCGATCACCATCGAAGCGATTTCGAACATCCTTCGCTCGATATCGAATTATCTACGGCGGCAGGAGATGTAGGAAATAGCTTCTACGCAACCCAGTCAAAGGAGCAATGGCTATGGGTCAATATGCAATCGACAAGACCGTGAAAGACGCCGTCGAGGGCGGCGGCTTGCTGGTGGTCGCGCAATGGGAGGCGAAGGAAGGCCAGGCCGACCGGATCGCCGATATCCTGTCGCGCTTCCTGCCCGAGGCGCAGCGCGAGGCGGGTGCAAAGCTGTTCCTGATCTCGCGCGCCAAGGACAATCCGGCGCAGTTCCTGTTCTATGAACTGTTCCGCGACGAGGCCGCCTTCAAGGCGCATCAGGACAGCGCGCATTTCAAGACCTACATCGCCGGCGAAGCGCTGCCGCTATTGGCGAAACGCGAACGCACGCAATACGCGCTGCTGTGATGGTCGATAGTCGCGTGCCGCGGCGCCAATTGCCGCGCCCTCTCCCCTTGTGGGAGAGGGCTACTCCGGCGCGAGCAACGTATTCGCTGGGGTGAGGGATCTTCCCACGAGCACCTGCGCCCGCCGAGAGAACCCCTCATCCGGCGCTTCGCGCCACCTTCTCCCACAAGGGGAGAAGGGAAGAACGCCTTCGCGGCGCCAGTTGATGCGCCCTCTCCCCTTGTGGGAGAGGGCAGCTCCGCTGCCGGCAGCGAGCTCGCTTGGGTGAGGGGTCTCTCCCCACGAACACCTGCGCCCGTGGAAACAAGCCCTCATCTGGCGCTTCGCGCCACCTTCTCCTGCAAGGGGAAAAGGAAAGGCTAGAACCGCGGAATATCCGGAAATGCCAGCTTGCCGCCATGCACGTGCACGCGGCCGAGTTCGGCGCAGCGGTGCAGGGTCGGAAACACCTTGCCGGGGTTGAGCAGGCCTTGCGGATCGAAGGCGCATTTCAGGCGCTGCTGCTGGTTGAGATCGATCTCGGAAAACATTTCCGGCATCAGGTCGCGCTTCTCGATGCCGACGCCATGCTCGCCGGTGAGCACGCCGCCGAGCTCGACGCAGCAGCGCAGGATGTCGGCGCCGAAAGCTTCCGCCCGCTCCATCTCCCCGGGCTTGTTGGCATCATAGAGAATCAGCGGATGGAGGTTGCCGTCGCCGGCGTGAAACACGTTGGCAACGCCAAGCTGGTACTTTTCCGACAGCTCGCGGATGCGCGCCAAGGCCTTCGGCAGCGCGCCGCGTGGGATGGTGCCGTCCATGCAGAGGTAATCGGGCGAGATCCGCCCGACCGCGGGGAAGGCCGCCTTGCGGCCGGCCCAGAACAGGTTGCGCTCGGCTTCCGAATTGGAGATCTGGCAAGTCACCGAGCCACAGCCCTGCGCGATGGTCTCGACCCGCCGGATCAACTCGTCGACCTCGATGCTAGGGCCGTCGAGCTCGATGATCAGGAGCGCCTCGACGTCGAGCGGATAGCCGGCATGGACGAAGGCTTCGGCGGCATGGATCGCCGGCTTGTCCATCATCTCCATGCCTCCAGGGATGATGCCGGCGCCGATGATGCGCGCGACGCATTCGCCGGCGGCCTCGACTTCGGCAAAACCGACCATCAGCGCGCGCGCCGTCTCCGGCTTCTGCAGGATGCGCACGGTGATTTCGGTGATGACGCCGAGCAGGCCCTCCGAGCCCGTGATGATTCCCATGATGTCGTAGCCGGCGTTCTCCGCCGACTTGCCGCCGATGCGCAGGACCTCGCCGTTCATCAGCACGATCTCGCAGCCGAGCACGTTGTTGGTGGTCATGCCGTATTTCAGGCAATGCACGCCGCCGGAATTCTCCGCGACATTGCCGCCGATCGAGCAGGCGATCTGCGATGAGGGATCGGGCGCATAGTAGAAGCCGGCATGCGCCACCGCCTGGCTGATCGCGAGATTGGTGACGCCTGGCTCCGTCACGACGACGCGGTTGTCGAAATCGATCTCGCGGATGCGCTTGAATTTGCCGAGGCCCAGCAGCACGCCGTCCGCCAGCGGCAGCGCGCCGCCGGACAGCGACGTGCCGGAGCCACGCGGCACCACCTTGATGCTCCGCTGATGGCAATATTTCAGGACCTTGGAGACCTGCTCGGTGGTATCGGGCAACACCACGACCATCGGCGGCTGGCGATAGGCCGTGAGGCCGTCCGATTCGTAGGCCAGCATCTCGGCCGCACTGTCGATCACGCCCTCGCCCGGCACGATCGCCCGCAATGCAGCAACGATCTCGCTGCGGCGATTGAGAACCGCCTGATCGGCAGCCGGCATCATGATGGCCATGCGGGTCCCTCCAAGCTTTGCGCTTTATCGGTTTATCCGGGAAAATCAAGCATTTCCGGGCCCAAATGGGAAGCCCGGGCGAAACTTGCCGCCCGCAGATCAAAGTTCTCTCTCGGGCAAGCCTGCCGTCGTGAACACTGTCAAAGTTTCGTCACTTGTCCAATCGAGGCAGGCCTGCCACAAGCGACCCGCCCACCTACCAGGGAAGAAACAAAGAGCACCACATGAAAACATCGATCTTGAGCGCGCTGGCCGTCGTCACCTCAGTGTTCGTTGCGTCGGGCGCGCAGGCGCAGGATGTTGCCGCCGGCAAGACCTCGTTCAACAAGTGCCTCGCCTGCCATGCGATCGGCGAAGGCGCCAAGAACAAGGTCGGCCCCGAGCTCAATGGCATCGACGGCCGCCACTCCGGTACCGCGCCTGACTACAACTATTCGGACGCCAACAAGAACTCCGGCATCACCTGGAACAAGGAACAGTTCCTCGAATACATCAAGGACCCCAAGGCCAAGATTCCCGGCACCAAGATGGCATTCGCCGGCATCAAGAACGAGACGGAAGCCAACAACCTCTGGGCCTTCCTCTCGCAGTTCGACAAGGATGGGAAAATCAAGCAGCAGTAACGCTTCTTGACCGGCTACGGCGCTTGGGCGCGCCGTAGCCGGCCTCTTCACTTCCGACGCGTGAAGCGTTTCTACTATCCTCCCGCCGCAGCACTATGCGGCTTCCTAATCATCTTTTCGATCTCCCGGATCACCAAGCTAGGTGCAGCGTTCTGGATCATGTGGCCGGTGCCCGGCAGCACGATCAGCTTGGCATGCGGCACGGCGGCCGCGAGCGGGCGGGAGTGGATGTCGGTCGACACCGTCTTGTCGGCGTCGCCGCTGATGATGGTGAGGGGCGCCTTGATCATGCCGTAGCGCGGCGCCTGCTCGGCCACCGCTGCCTTCAACGTCACCAGGTCACGCGCGTTGGCGATGAATTCGCGCGGCCGCAGCAAAAGCGGCGTCGCGGTATCTTTTACGAAACCGTCCGGCATGGTCTGCGGCAGGAATACACCGCGCGCGCCCGGGCCGGCGAGCAGGGTACCAAGCGGCAGAGTGATCGTGTAGGCGAACAGCGGGCCGATCACAGGCGTGGCGATCAGTTCGTTATACCTGCCGACGCCGCCCCTCCAGGGATAGGCGACCGGCGCGAGCAGCACGAGGCCGGCTATGCGGTCGGGATCATCGAGCGCCAATCTCAGGCCCAGCGCGCCGCTCCAGGAATGCGCGACCACGACCGCCCGCTCGATGCCGAGCTTCGTCAGCGCCTCCGAGATCATCCGGCCCTGGATAGCAGGCGTGGAGTCGCTGGCCCGTGCGCGGGTGCTCCAGCCATGGCCGGGACGGTCGATCAGGATCACGCGGTGATCTCGGGCGAGGCGCTCGCCGAGCGGGCGGCGCATCACCTCGAGATTGGAGCTTGCGCCGTGCAGCATCACGATCGGTGGCGAGGGCCCCTCGCGCGGGCCGATATCGAGGACATGCAGCACATCGCCTGTCACCTCGATCATCACGCCCTGCGCGGGAAAGGCCCGTTGCACCAGCGCGACGCCTAGCTGCGTGGCTGCGGCCAGCAACGCCAGCGCCGCCACCGCGATCACAATCGTCATCAATGAGGCCCGGTTGATCTGTTGCAGGGGAAATTACGGCGCCCGGCGATGCCGATGTCGTATCGTCAGGCCCCTCCGGTTTTCCACAATGCGTCCAGCCTGTGGATAGCGGGTTCATACCAGCGTCATTACCTATTCCGTAGATTCTCGCCGGCATTCTGCCAAAACACGCGGCTTGATCGAGATGGAACACGGCAAGCCTGTCCACGCAATCCACAGGAACAGGACGCCGCAGCAACAGTTCATAAGGAAATTCGGAGGAGTATCAATGAGTTCCGATCCGTGCGAGACGGCTATCGACCAGATCGTCGCAAGCTGCAATGGTGACCTGCATGGCGCATTGAGGGCGCTGCTGCTGGTCAATGAACAACTCGAGGCCGAGCTGCAACAGCTCTATGCGGCAGCGGCGCGCGACCAGTTCACCCGCAGCGGCAGACTGCTGCATTAAGTTCAAGGGCTCGATCCGGCGCCGTCACTTGAGCCCCTATTTGGGGTTGTCGGCCGGCGGTTGATCCTTTGGGCATTGGCTGATCGTGGAGCGCGCGAGCTTGGCGTCATCGACCGAGTTGTAGGGGCCGTCGGCAAACCAGATGTTCCCGTCGACGATCGGGTTGCTGGTGACGATGTCGCAGGTGTTGGTGGCGCGATTGCCCACCACCCAATAGAGCCCTTCGGCAAGACCGACGGCGGTCGTTGCGACGATCACCGTGCCAGCCAACAGCAAGGATTTCATGGCTTCGCTCCAGGCGGGTTCGAGCGTGAACCAAGCCGGGTAGCGGCAATTGTTCCGCGCTGCAATCGGCTGCCGGAAGTCGTGGTTAATCCCGTGAGACTAGATATCGCGGCCTTCGACCTTTTCGCCGAGCTGCTTCACCAATTCCGGCACCTTCTCCAGGTGCGGATTGATGGCAAGCGCCTTGCGGAAGGCGTCCAGCGCGCGCCTGTCGTCGCCGAGGTCCTGCATGATCATGCCAAGGCCGGCCAACGCGCCGAAATGGCGAGGTTCGCGGATCAGGACCTGCTGGATGTCCTCCAGCGCATGCGCATAGTCATTCTTCAGGTAATAGAGCGTCGCGCGCCGGTTCCAGCCCTCGATATAGTCGGGGCGCAGCTTGATGACGGCATCGAGCAGTTTCAGCGCGACATCGGCGTTCTGGGCGTCCATCGCCGCTTTGGCGCGCACCATCAGAAGCATAGCGGTATCGCTCGGCGTCTGCAGCCACTGCGCCCAAATCCGCGCCTCCACGTGCTTCGCGCTGGCCTCATCAGGCGCCGCTTTCAGCGCCCCGAACAGGAAATCCAGTCCGCGGGTGCGGTCGGCGCCAACGTTCGGCAACTTGGTGGGCGCTTCGGGGAGCTTCTTCTGCTCCTTGGGCGGAGGGATGACCCGGGGATCGCCCTGGGCAAGCGCTGCCGCCGGCGCCGCAATCACGATCGCGGCGATCAGGAGCGCAAGCTTGCGGGTTATGAGCGTGAGGAATCTCAATTCCATCAGCATAGCTTAAACGCACAACGTCGCGCTGCAAAGCAGCGCGACGTCAAAGACGTGTGAAACGATTGCGTCCGGGCGAGCCGGCGGAACGACCCGCGATCAGCCTTGGCGGGCCTTGAAGCGGCGCTGCACCTTGTTGATCACATAGACCCGGCCCTTGCGGCGGACCAGACGGTTGTTGCGATGGCGGCCGCGCAGCGATTTCAGCGAGTTACGGACCTTCATGGGACAATCCTGATGCGTTGAAAGGCCGTGCTCAAGCCCGAACCTAAAACCTGCCCAAATGTGGCAAAATGGGATTCATCCCGAAAAACGGCTCTGCCGCCCGGGACGGCCGCGTTCTAAGCGATCGGTGGCATAAATGTCAATCCGAATAGGCTGCAACCCGCGGGCTTTCTGGCTGCCTTGCGGAATTCGTTATATAGTATAATCAATTTTGGAAACCAAACAAGCCGCCGGGAACCCCAAGGACGCCCAAGAATGCCCAAGCTCAAGCTGCCCGACATCGACAATGTCGTCGCGATCGACATCCACACCCACGCCGAGGAGCCCTGCGGCATGCATGGCGACGACGGCTATGACGATTTCCAGGCGCAGATGGCGGAGTACTTCAAGTCGCCGCATAAGCATCCGCCGACCGTGCCGGAAACCGCGGCCTATTACCGATCCAAGAACATCGCGGCCGTGATCTTCCCTGTTGATGCCGAGCGCGAGACCGGCTTCCGCCGCTACAACAATTACGAGATGCTGGAAGTCGCCTCGGAAAATCTCGATGTGCTGATTCCCTTCGTCAGCATCGATCCGCACAAGGGCAAGCTCGGCGTGCGCGAGGCGCGGAAGCTGATCGAGGACTACGGCGTCCGCGGCTTCAAATTCCACCCGACCATGCAGGGGTTCTATCCGAACGACCGCCTGGCCTATCCGCTCTATGAAGCGATCAATGACGGCGGCGCGATCGCGCTGTTCCACACCGGACAGACCGGCGTCGGCAGCGGCATGCCGGGCGGCATGGGGATGCGGCTGAAATATTCCAATCCGATGTACATGGACGATGTCGCCGCCGACTTCCCCGACCTGAAGATCATCCTCGCGCACCCATCCTTCCCCTGGCAGGAAGAGGCGCTCTCGGTCGCGACCCACAAGCCGAACGTCTACATCGACCTCTCCGGCTGGTCGCCGAAATATTTCCCGCCGATCCTCGTGCGCTACATCAACTCGATCCTGCAGGACAAGATGCTGTTCGGCTCGGACTGGCCGGTGATCACGCCGGACCGCTGGCTTGCGGATTTCGCCAAGCTCGACATCCGCGAGGAGATCCGCCCCAAAGTGCTGAAGGCCAACGCGCGGAAGATTTTGGGTATATAAGCGATCTTTGGATCATGATCCGATTAGACGAAATCGGATCATGATCTTATCTCTTTTGTTTGAGCATGATCTTTTCGGAAAACCGGTTTCCACTTTTCCGGATCATGCTCTAGATCGCCGGCAGGCGAGCGAACGGGAGGTGGTCGATGCCAAGCCTCGCCAAGGTCGCTGCCACTATCGCTGCCATCGTCGCTGCACTCCTGACCGCGAGCGCGACCGCGTGCCTCGCGACTGATCTACCCGAGGGCCGTCTCGTCGAGATCGAAAATCCGTTGGCGAGCCCCCAGCCCCTGCAAGGTTACCTGCGGCAGCCCCGCGATGCCGGCCCGTTGCCGGCCGTGGTGCTGCTTCATGGCTGCAATGGCGGCTGGCGCCAGCTCGACCAGCGCTGGGGCAAGCTGATCGTCTCCTGGGGCTATGTCACGCTCACGGTGGACCGCTTTGGTCCGCGCGGCCTCAGCAGCACCTGCACCGGCGGCCCGCCGCCCGCAACCGTCTTCGACGCCTATCGGGCGCTGGACTTCCTCGTACAGCAGCCTTTCGTCGATCGCGATCGTGTCGCGGTTCTCGGCTTCTCGCAGGGCGGATTGCTGGCGCTGACCTCGGTCGAGCGCGGCATGATCGAGCGGATATCGAACGACAAATTCCACGCGGCGATTGCATTCTATCCGCCGTGCCTCGGCATCAAGGACAGCATGACTGTGCCGACGCTGATCCTGATCGGCGAGCTCGACGACTGGACGCTGGCGAAGGAGTGCCGCAACCTTGTCGAAGGCCGCGATGACTACGGCATCTCGCGCCAGAAGGGCCTCGGCGTTCCGATCGAATTCATCGTCTATCCCGGCGCCTATCACGGCTTCGATGTTCCGGGCCTCGCAACGCCGATACAGTTTCTCGGGCATCGTCTCGAATTCAACCAGGCAGCCCGGGATCAATCGGTCGACGCGGTCCGCAAATTCCTGTATGCGACGATCGGCGGGCAAGAGAAGTGACAATGACCATCAAAGCCGTCGTCTTCGATGCCTATGGCACGCTTTATGACGTCCAATCGGTCGCAGAAGTGACCGAGGATGCGTTTCCCGGCTATGGCGAGATCATTACGCAGATCTGGCGGATCAAGCAGCTCGAATATAGCTGGCTGCGCTCGCTGATGCGGCGCTACCAGGATTTCTCCGTCGTCACGCGCGACTCGCTCGCCTACACACTGTGTAGCCTCGGCCTGCAATATGATGCCGGAACATTCGACAGGATCATCGACAAATACCTGCATCTTGATCTCTATCCGGATGCGCTCGCCTCACTCGAAGCGATGAAAGACAAGAAACTTGCGATCCTCTCCAACGGCAGCCCCGACATGCTGAACGCGCTGGTGCGCAACAGCGGGCTCGACCGCGTGCTGGACGCAACCATCAGCGTCGATACCAAGAAGGTCTTCAAGCCGAGCCCGGAGGCCTACACGCTGATCGAAGACGTGCTTGGCGTGCCCCCCGCGGACGTCCTGTTCATCTCCTCAAATCCGTGGGACGCCTGCGGTGCCAAGGCGTTCGGCTTGAATGTCGCCTGGATCGAGCGGGTGACGCCGCAGGCCATGGCGCTCGCCTGCGTCGAAAGCGAGACCTTGCCACCGCTCACGATGTTCAAGGCGCTGCGCACCCAGATGGACGAGCTCGGCGTTGTGCCCGACCATCGCATCCATGCACTATCCGACCTTCCCGCGCTGCTGTCTTCCCACAGGTCTTAGAATATGAGTCTCGAATCCGTTCGCGCCTTCTTCGCCGAGAAGGCGCCCGACGTCGCCGTGATCGAATCGACCAAGAGCTCCGCAACCGTTGCGCTGGCGGCGGAAGCCTATGGTGTCGAGCCGGGGCGCATCGCCAAGACGTTGTCGCTGCGGGTCGGCGAGCGCGTGGTGCTGATCGTCACCAGCGGCACTTCGCGGATGGACAACAAGAAGGTGAAGGCGCTGTTCGGCATCAAGCCGAAGATGCTGGGGCTGCACGAGGTCGCCAAAATCACCGGGCACGAAGTCGGCGGCGTCTGCCCCTTCGGCCTGAGGACACCGCTGCCGGTCTATTGCGATATGTCGCTGAAGGCTTTCGACATCGTCGTGCCGGCTGCGGGCTCGACCCACAGCGCGGTCAGGATCGCGCCAGCACGGATGGCGGAATTGACGTCGGCCGAATGGGTCGACGTCTGCGAGCATCGGCCGCAGGAAGAAGTGTCGGCCTATTCGTCGTAACGTCTCGACGGCGCCGACTGATGCTGCTGCACCGGCGGTGGCGCTCCCCGTGCACGCGGAGTGGCTTGTGGCGGCACACGTGAAGGCGGCTGCTGGGCGCTCGCGCTGGATTCGAATACCGCACGGCAATCATGGGAGAGCTGCGGCGTGTTCTGCCGCAAACATGCGGTGATCCGGTTGGCATCAGGAATTTGATCGCTGCAGAGCCGCCAGACGTCGGGCGTGCAGGCCATCTGCTGTTCCCAGGTTCCGCGATACTCTTCGGAGAATGCCGGGTTTTGCACGAGTAGTCCGGAGCCGATCAGGATTACATAACCCAAGGCAACGCGCGGCGTTCGCATGCGGGATCCTCTTCCAATATCTCGTCGATAAACATCTCGTTCAATTGCATCTCGGCGCGCCGGTTCCAGCACACGCCACGTTTTAACTATGACAAATGAATGAGACTGCGGAAGGTTCGCGACCCGCAACAAAACGTGAAATCGCCTACTCCACTTTGCCGATTTTCTTGACCGCCGCGATCAGCCGCGCGCTGTCGTCGTCGACGAATTTGGAAAACTCCGGCGCATCGAGATAGGCGACTGGACTGCCGGCGGTCTCGAAGATCTTGACGACCTCCGGCGCCTTCACTGCTTCCGCCATCGCCTCGCGCAGTCGCGTCATGACCGGCGCCGGCAATGCGCGCTGCGCAAACAGGCCGGCCCAGATGTAGAACTCGACATCCTTGTAGCCGAGCTCCTTGAACGTCGGCAGGTCGGGAAAGCTGGCGACGCGTTCGGCGCCCCAATTGGCAAGCACCCGCATCTTGCCGTCGGCGACCTGCTGTTTCAGCGTGCCCGGGGCGGATGCCACCGCCTGCACCGTGCCGCTCAGCAGCGCGGTCAGCGCCGGGCCCGCGCCGCGGAACGGCACGTGCAGCAATTTGATGCCGGCGCTCGCGGCAAACATTTCCATCGCGACGTGAAGCGTGCCATAGGGACCGGACGAGCCATAGGGAATCTGGCCCGGGCGCTGTTTGGCATCATCGACAAAATCCTGCAGCGTCTTCCATGGGGCGGAGGCCGGCACCGCGAGCAGCGTCGGATCGGCGAGCACGCGCGCGACCGGCGCGAATTGCGAGACCTCATAGGCGACGGGGCGATCGGACAGCCGATCGGCTTCGGGCAGCACGGCGAGCGAGGACAGCGTCATCAGCAGCGTGTAGCCGTCCGGCTCGGCGCGTGCCGCCTGCGCATTGCCGACGGAGCCGCCAGCTCCGCCGGCGCGGTTGTCGACGATCACGGGCTTGCCGAGGATCCGCTCCAGCGCCAGCGCCACCGGCCGCGCCGCAAGATCAGCCTGCCCACCGGCCGGAAACGGCACGATCATGGTGACGTTGCGGTTGGGATAGACAGTGCCTTGCGCAAAGGCAGCGTGCGAAAGCGCGGCATGCGCAAGCGGCAAGACGGCGGCAGTTTTCAAAAGCTCGCGGCGATTCATCGGCATTTTCTCCCCAGTGGTTTGTTTGGTTTCTGGAGAAGAGCCTAACCACAAATTGTAGGGTGGGCAAAGCGAAGCGTGCCCACCATTCACTCACCGAACGATCCTCGAATCTGCTTCATATCCCCGCCCCAATCCGCATCAAGCAACCCGCGCTCGACGTAGCGATGAAAACTGCTATGCGGCCAGTCCGCAACGCGCGTGACATGCCCGTGCTTCACCGGATTGAAGTGAATGTAGTCCACATGCCGCTCGAGATCAGTGTCATCGCGGATCGCATGCTCCCAAAAGCGACGCTGCCAGATACCTTTCTCCCGCTTGACGATCTTGCTTGGGGATTGCGGCTCGTTCTCAACACCGCGTAAGAAACCACTTTTGATCAGGCTCCAGCGAGCGGAGAAGTCCGCATCTTGCTCTGGAAGGGTCCAGACGGTGTGAATGTGGTCCGGCAAAATACAGATTGCGACGGTCTCAAACGGACGACGTTCGCAGACCATTCGATAGATCCGTCGCAAGCGGTCAATTCCGCTGACGAGCAAGTTGCTCGATCGATCGGCGAGGACAACCGTGAAGAAGAAAGTGCTGCCTTTTGCACGTCGACACTGCGGCATGGTCTCTCCACCGCCCTAGAATGGTGGGCACGCTTCGCTTTGCCCACCCTACCGCCTCTTGCCCTTTACGAAATGCTTCGCCAGGAAATCGGCGAGCACTTCGACACGCGCGGGGCGCGGGCCGCCGGGAGGCGTCACCAGGTGCACGGCAGCTTCTGGCTGCTTCCAACCCTTGAGGATCACCTCGACCTCGCCGCGCGCGATGGCTTCTCCGATGATGAAATCAGGGAGATCGGCGATGCCGAGGCCGGCGACAACCGCCGGCAGCAGCGCTTCGCCGTTGTTGACACGCAACTGTCCGGCGGGACGCACGCTCGCCTGCTCGCCGGCCGCGTTAGTGTAGTGCCAGACGCCTGCGGTCGAGAGATAGGCGTAGCCGAAGCATTTGTGCTCGGCGAGATGCATCGGATGCGTCGGCCGGCCGTAGCGCTTCAGGTAGGATGGCGCCGCCACCGTGTAACGCGGCATCGGGCAGAGCCGCCGCGCGATCAGGGATGAATCCGGCAGGCGCGCGATGCGCAGGCCGGCATCGAAACCTTCGCCGATCAGGTCGACAGTGGCGTCGCTCAAATGCAGGTCGATCGACACTTCCGGATATTTCTCCAGAAACTCCGGCAACAGCGGCGCGACCGATTTCACCCCGAAGGTCATGGGCACCGCGAGCCGCACCAGGCCGCGCGGGGTGACTGATTGTGCCAGGGCCTCATTCTCGGCCGCCTCGCCGTCGGCAAGCAGCCGCGCGGCGCGCTCGGACAGTTTTTGCCCGGCATCCGTCAGCGCCAGCCGCCGCGAGGTGCGGTTGAACAATCGGGCCCCGAGCCGCTCCTCAAGCCGGCTGACCGCCTTGGAGACAGTGGCCTTCGACAGCGCAAGCTCGGTTGCGGCGGCCGCAAATGACCGTAATTCCACGACTTTTGCGAAGATCGCGAGCGCTTCGAAATCCGGGAGCTTTGACATTTTGGCAACCGCCTCTGCCACAAACGGAAACAATGAGTTTCGATAGTTTCTATTTCTATACCACGTGCGCCGGCATATCCAAACGCAATCGAAATTTGAGGAAGCATCCGATGATCGAACTCAGACCCTATGCGAAGCTAGGCAGCGCGAACCATGGTTGGCTGAAGGCGAGGCACCACTTCTCCTTCGGCAGCCATTACGACCCCAGCAATATGGGCTACGGCGCCCTGCGCGTGTGGAACGACGACGAGATCGCGCCGAACACCGGCTTTCCGCCGCATCCCCATGCCAACATGGAGATCATCACCTACGTCCGCGAAGGCGCGATCACGCACCAGGATTCGCTCGGCAACAAGGGGCGGACCGAGGCCGGCGATGTGCAGGTGATGAGCGCGGGGAGCGGCATCCGCCATGCCGAGTACAATCTCGAGCCCTCGAAGACGAAGATCTTCCAGATCTGGATCGAGCCGACGACGCAAGGCGGCGAGCCGACCTGGGGCTCCAAGCCGTTTCCAAAAGGCGATCGCTCCGGCAAGCTCGTCACGATCGCGAGCGGCTTTGCGGACGATGCCGATGCGCTGCCGATCCGCGCCAAGGCGCGGGTGCTTGCCACCACGCTGAAGGCCGGCGAAAGCGCGGAATATGCGCCGGAGCGAAAGCGGCATCTCTATCTCGTGCCTGCGGCCGGCAGCATCGAAGTCAACGGCGTGCGCGTCGATGCCCGCGACGGCGCCGCGATCCGCGACGAAGCCAAGCTGACGATCACCGCGCTGGAAGATTCCGAGCTGGTGCTGGTCGACGCGGCGTAAGTCCACTCGTCATGCCCGGGCGCCTGTCCCCAGCCTGATCGGGGACGACTTCAACAACACCCAACCAAAGGAGAGCCATCATGGCCAAAGTTCTCGTCCTTTATTATTCCGCCTATGGTCACATCGAGGCCATGGCCAACGCGGTCGCCGAAGGCGCGCGCGAAGCTGGCGCCACCGTCGATATCAAGCGCGTGCCCGAGCTGGTGCCGGCCGAAGTCGCAAAAGCGTCATACTATAAGCTTGACCAGGCAGCGCCGGTCGCGAAGATCGATGATCTCGTCAATTATGATGCGATCATCATCGGCACCGGCACCCGATTTGGCCGCATGTCCTCGCAGATGGCGAACTTCCTCGATCAGGCCGGCGGTCTCTGGGCGAAGGGTGCCCTGCATGGCAAGGTCGGTGGCGCCTTCACCTCGACGGCGACCCAGCATGGCGGGCAGGAAACGACGCTGTTCTCGATCATCACCAACCTCCTGCATTTCGGCCTCACCGTGGTCGGGCTCAATTACGGATTTGCCGGCCAGATGAAGCTCGACGAGGTCACCGGCGGATCGCCCTATGGCGCCACCACGATCACCGGCGGCGACGGCAGCCGGCAACCGAGCGCGAATGAGCTTGCGGGGGCGCGTTATCAAGGACGTGTGATCGCGGAGACCGCGAAGAAACTGCATGGCTGATGCGAGTTCGAGGGCGTTCTCGTTTGCGAGCATCGCCCTATGTAGAGCGTGCGGTCGGAGCCTTCATTTCGATCGCACCTTCATGTTCAAAACCGCATGACTGCAGCCGCCAGGTCCCTGCCCCCCGGACCTGGCGGCACATGCGCGTCGGGGACCACGACATGGTTGAAATGCTTTTCATGGCGCAGTTGGTGCGCAGACCACTGCAGGCGATGGCGCGACGCTGGTGGTGCAAGAGTCTTTTCCGTGCCACGCGCGGGCAACGCCGTTGCCCGGAATGCACGAAGTCGTGATGTCGATTTGTCGGCCCGCATGCTTGAAGCTGCCATAACGAACTCGTGATAAGGTGATTACCTTCACGGTCACTAAGCAGCGAGATGCTGGCATGAGCAACACCAAGCAAACTCAATGGCCGGAACTGCCGACCGCGGCATGGCGTGACACCTGTGCCACTCTGCATCTCTGGACCCAGATCGTCGGCAAGATCCGGTTGGCCAAGTCGCCCTGGCTGAATCATTCGTGGCACGTCACGCTTTATGTCACCGCGCGCGGGCTGACCACCTCGCCGATCGCTAACGGCACTAGAACCTTTCAAATCGATTTCGACTTCATCGATCACGCCTTGCGCATTTCGACCAGTGACGGCGCCGAGCGGCACTTTGCGCTGGCCGGGCTCTCGGTGGCGAGCTTCTACGCGGCAGTGCTGGCTGCACTGAAAGAGCTCGACATCGATGTTGCGATCGACGACATGCCGAACGAATTACCGGACCCGATTCGCTTCTCGGAAGACAACCAGCATCGCTCTTACGATGCGGACGCGGTGCGGCGCTTCTTCCAGATCCTCTTGAACTGCGACCGGCTGTTCAAGCAGTTCCGCACCGGCTTCCTCGGTAAAGCCAGCCCGGTGCATTTCTTCTGGGGCAGCTTTGATCTCGCGGTGACGCGTTTCTCCGGCAGGAGCGCACCACGCCATCCCGGCGGCGTGCCGAACCTGCCGGATGCGGTGGCACACGAAGCCTATTCGCACGAGGTGAGCAGCGCGGGTTTCTGGCCAGGCGGCGGCGCCATCGATTATCCGGCGTTCTATTCCTATGCCTATCCCGAGCCTGCGGGCTTCCGCACCGCCAAGGTGCGACCCGACGCAGCCTTCTTCAGCGAGGCCCTCAGCGAATTCGTCCTGCCCTATGATGCCGCGCGCATCTCCGCCGATCCCGACCGGGCGGTGCTGGAATTCCTGCAAAGCACCTATGAGGCCGCCGCTATTGCCGCAAAATGGGATCGCGATGCGCTGGAATGCCCGCTTGGTCGACCCGGCGTGGTGCGGCAGCTCCGAGGCACGCCGGCCTTGGATCGTGATCCGATCAGGTTTGATCGGCTCTAATTCAACAGCTCCGGCTGTGTCACCGTTTGCCTGATCTGCGCACCACAATCGGAGCATTCATAGGTGAAGTCGATCTTGGCCAGGCTCCAATGCGGCGCGACATCCGTGACGAACATCGGAAGACCTGCGCAGCTCGGGCACATGATGAAGTCCGGTTCCACGGCATGGTGATGGATGTAGGCTGGCATGTCGGCTCTCCTTGCGGAACATTCCCCGGTGGCCCAACCCAGAAGCCAGCATACGGCGCTGCAGCGATCACAATTGTGGACTTTTGCGAACATAGAAGGAACACCCACACAATCCTCGTGAGTGTGACAATTCTGCATTGAAGCGGCGTTGGTACGTAGGGTGGGCAAAACGAAGCGTGCCCACCATTGCGAGCGGTGATGGTGGGCACGTCGCTGTGCTCCTTTGCCCACCCCTACTGCGTCGCGATCAGCTCTCTTCCCGTGAAGGCGGCTTGCCGAGCGCGCATTTCAGATACGTCGTCAGCCTCGGATATCTGCGCAATTCCTGCGCGGCCCGATCGCGGAGCGCGTGGGGCAATCCGCGCCAGCTCAAGGCAGCGCTGATATCGAGCAATGGCAGGCGCTTGACTCCAAAACGGCGCTTGTAGGCGTAGTTGCCGATCGAGAAATCGAACTCGCGCACACCCTGCTTGTGCAGCGCCGCCATGGTGCGCTCGATGATCAGCCGGCCCGGCGAACAATTGCTCCATTTGTCGCCGGCGTTGCTGATGCGGATCATCACATAGCGCGAACCGTTGCGGACACCGAGCAGCGTCGCCACCACCTCCTCGCCCGCTGTCAGTGCCGACACGATGGCGTAGCCGCTGCCGGTGCCGCTGCTGACCAGGCTGCGATAGAACGCGGCGCAATTCTCGTCATTGAGAATGAAATTGACTCCCAGGCTCTGCATCCGCGAGCTTTGCTGAGCCTCGGTGGTCGTGAGAATCCGAAGCGCTTCATCACTGTCCGCGGCGATCGCGAAGTTCGCCGTCGGATCGCGCGTAAACACGCGCCAGCTCCGCTCCAGCTCCTTGCGCACCGTCCGCTCCAGCGTGTAGCGCCAGGCGTCGTAATCGTCGCCCGTGGTGACGAGGTTGCCATTAACCGGGCAGACCGCCGCGCCATCGAGCAGCGCCAACGGATTGGGCCGGCCGTCGAGATCGGATGTGACCTTGCGCAAGCGGATGAGATCGGCGCCGCCGGGCAGCTTGCGCAACGCGGCGCGCAGGTCGCGCCAGAAGACACGCGCTGCCGCGGCATCGCGCGGCGCGGCGGGCCCGAGCAACGGCGCGTTGTAATCGGTGAGATCAAGGTCTGCGAACGCGATCGTTTGCATGCTGCCTTGCCGATGACGGATCAACGGCAACAGCGCGGCGGGCTCGCCGGTCGCGGCATCGGTGACGAAGGCGATCACCGGCGAGACGTCGTCGGTATCGGCGAAGGCGGCGTACCAGGCTTCATACCATAGCGGATTTTGGAACGCTGTCGGCGGAGCGAATGCGCCCCACCGCGCCGCGGCCTGCTTCCAGTCCGCAAGAATCTCGATGCGGTAGCCGGCCGCGCGTGCTTCTGCCCGCGCCGAGAGCCTGCCCGCCGATGTCGCAAGGACCGTCATCGCCGCATGCCGCGCTCACGCCGCCTTCGGCAAGTCGACGATCTTGCCAAGCTCGATCTCGTCGAGACGGAAGTCGATCGGGCGGCGCACGGCGCGCTCGCGCTTCACCCACTTGCCGTCGCGCAGGAGCTTCTGCATCACCTGCTTGGCAAAGAAGGACGGACCGTGCAGGCTGCGGCTCTTCGGCCTGTAGCCGAAACGATGACGCAACATGCCATTGGCGAGATTGAGGATCTGGGCGCGCCGGATCTCGTCGTCGACGTAGGACACCGTCATCGAGATGTTGACGACACCGAGATTCTCGACCCGATGCGGCGCATTCAGCGGCCAGTTCAACATCTGGCCAGGCTCGAGATCGATCACCTGCGCATGCTGGTCGTACCAGGACGCATAGGGAATATCGACCTCGACGTCGAACAGCGCGATGTCTTCGAGGTGCTCCGGCCGGATGAACGGCGGTGTGTTCGGATAGATATAGACGCGCTTGCGGCCGGCGATCTGGATCAATCCCTGCCCCGGCAGGTCGGAGTGGTAATAGACCTGCGCGTCTGGCGAGGAGATGAGGATGCCTGCCTGATGCGTCGGCGCATCAAAGCTGGGAACCTTGGCCGCGACCTCCGCAAACATCTGGTCGACCATCACGCGGAAACGGCGATCGACGGCAGTGACGTTGCGCAGGTTGAGCCAGAGACCGCCGCGTGAGATTGCCTCGATCACCTCGCGGCCACTGAGCTTGCCGATCTCGCCTTCGCGCCAGACCCGGCTGGAACCCTTCGCACCTGTCTTGACCAGGCTGTAATGCTCGCGCGGATAGTTCTCGATCAGCTTCGCGAGTTCGTCCATCGAGAACGCGGGCTGCTTGTGCATCGCATGCTCGAGCCGGATCGGCTGATGGCTCCAGAGCTCCGAATGGGTGTCGTCCCATTTGGTGAAGATCTTGCCTGTCGTCATGTCGCGCTCCTGGTCGCCTTGCGTCGTTTTGATCATCCGATGTCCCGTTACGGGACGAACGGGCAGCCTTCACGCCAGGATTGGCAAAATCGGTGCCGGCACTGTTTCGGGCGCTTACCGGAAGCTAAGGTCTGCGCGGTATGGCTAACCGAGATCACCCCGGAAGCCCTGCCGCTGCGCGATGACCTCCACACCCCGATATCGGGCGCTGTTCCTCGGCGCGGGAGCCGAGATGCATTGCGGCGTCGGGCAGTTCACGCGCTTGTTGACTGACGCGATCGAAAAGCTCGATCCCGGCAGTAGCCAAACGTTAACCCTGACGCGCGGCCGGGGATCGCTCTGCGACATCTGGCGCGCGGTCGGCTCGGCGCAGAGCGTCATCTGCAATTTTCCGATCGTGGCCTGGAAGCGTGTGATCCTGCGGCCGCTCATCGCGCTCGCAATCGCGAAGCTCCGGCGGCGCAAGGTCGTCCTGGTCGAACATGAATGGGCCGGGCTGAACTGGATGCGGCGGATCACCTACATCCCCGCGGTTTGGCTCGCCGACAGCATCGTCATGTTCTCGCCGCTGGTGCGGAAGGAGCTTGCCGACGACGCTGCGGTCAGCTCCGCTGTGACGAAATCCGTGTTGGCGCCACTGCCGCCCAACGTCGAGGCGCCCTCGAAGATCGAAGACTCCGAATTGCGGCAACGGCTATCAGCGGCACGCGCCAGCGGGCAATTGGTGATCGGCCATTTCGGCTCGATCTATCCGGGCAAGCAGCCGAATGCGCTGCTCGAGATCGGCGCGATCCTGAAGGCACGCGGATTGCGGCCGCTGCTGGTCTATATCGGCTCCTTCATTCGCGGCGTCGACAAGGTCGAGGAGAATTTCCACGCCCGCGCCGCCGAGCTTGGCCTCTGTGAGGACGTGATCGTCTCCGGCTACGTTGCCTCGGATGCCGAAGTGTTCGGCCTGTTCGGCGAGGTCGACGCCTTCTGCTATCCGCTGGACGAAGGCATCACAGCCCGCCGTTCGAGCATCCTCACCTGCGCGCAGGCGAGCCGGCCGCTGGTCGCGACCGGCCCCGCACTAGCGGACGAGTTCGACCATCATCCGCGCTTCAGGCAGTTGATCGATCGCGGCGCGGTCGTCCTGGTTCCGCGCGGATCGGCGGGCGAGGCCTATGCTGATGCGATCCTGGCCGCGGCGAAGCAACCACCGCCGCAGGCGCCCTTCGATTTCACCGGCTGGTGGCACGATGTGGCAACGACGGTGGCGACCGTCATCTATGCCCGCAAACGGAAGCGCGCGAGATAGTGCAGGCCGAACAGGGCGATCAGAAACGTCGCCCAGATCGGATCGGCGCGGTCGAGGAAGAAGCTCTCCATCGACGACAGATAGAGCCCGAACAGCCATATCCGCAGGAACATCATCGACAGCGGGCCGTCATTGCCACCCTCGTCGGCGGCCTGGAAGTCGCGCAGCGGCTTGACGACAACAGCAGCGATCAGAAAGACGAGACCCGGCAGCCCGGTGCCGAGCGCGGTGTCGAGATAGCCGTTATGGCTGTGCGAGGCGTACCCTGCCCATTCCTTGCCTTCCTTCAGATTCGTGATCGCGTTGCTGCCCCAGAAGGCTTCGAAGCCATAGCCGGTCAGGAGCCGCTGATGCAGCGAATCGACGGCAAAGACCCAGATGTCGGAACGACCGGTGAAGCTGGTATCCAGCGGCAGCAGCTTTGCGATTGACGCCAGCGTGTCGCTCAGCACCGTGCCTACGCTAAACAGATTGAGCACGATGAGCGGCAGCAACAACATCAATCCACGTCCCCACAAGGAACGAACGAACGACGTCAGCGAGGTCAGCAGCAGCACGGCCAGGCAAAGCGAGATCGAGCTTTTGCCCGCGGAATAGACCAGGAATAAGGCGGAGAGCGCCATGACGATGACGCCGGAGATCCATCCGCCGGCGCGGATGAAGTAGACGCCGAAGAACATCATCATCGCCATTATCGCGGCGGCGACGTTCTTGTGCCCGAACGCGCCACGCCAATTGCCGGCGAGCGCCGGCTCCTGCGGGTCCGTCGCCAGGTGGATCGACAGGTTCGGAGCCAGCAAGATTCCGAGATAGCAGGTCGCGAGCAAGACCAGCGCGGCGATGCTGAACCAGCGCATCAACTCGCTCTGCGACTTCGGCAACAGCATTACCGTTGCCGTCACCACCACGACGAATACCGACAGCGCAAAGCGGCGGCTCGAGGTGGCCGGATCGAACGACAGTACGACCGTCAGGCAAAGCCAAACCCCGAACAGCACATAGGCCGGGGTCAGCAGCGACGCCAACGCGGGCATGTTGTCGCGCATGGTCAACACGAGCATCAGCACCATGAGCAGGCCGAACAGCGCGTAGAGCACGGCCTCCTTGCCGGAGGTCACCTCACCGACGCGCATGTCGCTGAGATCGTCGAACGGATGCAGCGAGATCCACACCAGCAGCAGGATGCCGATGAAGGCCGCGGCGCGGACGAAATGCATCACCGGCCGCCGCCACACATCGGCGAAGACAGCCCGGGCTTCGGACGTGATGAGGAACTCGGTCACGAAACGATCTTCGAGGCGGCGTAAGGCTGTGGCTCGATGCCGAGCACTGCGAGCGCGCTGCCCACCGCGACCATCATCGGATGCATGGCGATGACGGGCTGGTGTTCTTTCAAGACAATGCGCGTAGCGCGGAACAGCGAGAACGGCACCAGGCCGAACATCTTGGCCATCACAGCGGCACGCGACCACGTCGACTGCGCACCCTTGCGCTCGATGTGATAATTGATCGCACCGATCCGCAGGCCGCGCCGCACGATCCAGCCGAGCTTGGTCCGGCTCCGCGGCACCGTCTCCGAGATGGCCGCATCGGTTGCCCAATAGAATCGGAAGCCGGCGCGGCGCGAGCGCGCGAAGAAATCATGGTCGCCGCCACCTAGGAAATTGAAGCGCAAATCGAACGCGGGACTGCCGAGGCGGGCGAACACCTGGCGCCGGATCAGGCAATTGCCGCAGCCATAGATCACGGGCACCGGCCCGCTGCTATGATAGGCCGGCGCAAATGCCGGATGACGCTTCAGGCCGCGCTTGCGCTCGTCGTCGAAATGCGGCCAGACCGGCCCGCCGATCACGTCCGCCCCGGTCGTCTCAGCGGCCTCGATCATGCGCTCGAGCCAATCCGGCGAGGCGATCTCGTCATCGTCGATCATCAGGAAGTTCGCGGCCTGCGGGAAGGTTGCGAGCGCCGTCTCGAAAGCTGCATTGATGGCGTAACAGTTGCCCTGCCGCGGCTCGACGAGGCAGAGGCCATTCAGCCTTCCCGACGCCAAAAATTCCGCGGCCACCGGCGCGCTTTCACAATTGGCCGCATCGTTCTCGACCACCACGACCGCAAAGCGGCGCGCGGTGCGCTGTGCCGCGACCGATTCCAGCGTCAGCCGCAGATGCTGCGGCCGGCGGAAGCTCGGGATGCAGACCACGGTCTCGACCGAGCAGTCGAGCCCGGGCGAGGCCGCGACCCAGGCGCGGTCCGTTGCAAGAAACTCGGTCGCAATCGACATCTTGTTCATGGCTTCAATCCCAATCCGCGACACGCCGTCCCAGAACGGGTCACGCCACCATCATGGGACGCAATCGTCCCGAAATCGTTGATGAGCGGAGCCGCACGAAAGCGATTCGCAGGGTATGGCCGTGTCATGGCAAAATCCGATCCAGCCGCGCACGGCGCTGCGACGATCTCTTGCGAGGGTTAATCGGGGGACATTTCGCGCGGTTTGCGCTCGACCGCATTCGATTCGCACCGATGCGCGCGCGATGGCCTGCGCGTCGGCAGCAATTCGTTAAGGTTAAACGCGTCGCGAGCGCCGGCACGAAGAGCCTTCATCCCCACTGGCATTCGATTTGCTGTCTCTCGGTACGACAAAGAAATCGATCGAGACCGTAACAACACTCGCAAACGTCTGAGGTTTCACCTTGAAAGCGCTAGACCTCGTTTCGCTGGGCACAAAGCATGTCCGCAACGCGCTGTCGGAAGAGCTCTATCTGCGCACCGGCCGCGATGTCACCCGGCCAGCCGCGATCTTCGCGGAGGTCGTCGAGCGCTGCAATTACAAGTGCCGCTATTGCGATTATTGGCGTCGCCCGAACTACCGCGAGGAGATGTCGATCGAGGAATGGCAGCGCGCGCTCTCCAGCCTGAAGGAATTCATCGGCGCCTATCATGTCGAGTTCGCCGGCGGCGAGCCCTATATCAAGAAGGGTTTCCTCGACCTGGTCCGGTTCTGCCGCGACAACGACATCCATTGGGGCGTGACCACCAATGGCGGCGCCTATCTTAACAAGAAGATCGTCGCGCAGACGGTCGAGGCGCATCCCTTCAACATCAATATCTCGATCGACTCGCGGGATCCGAACATCCACAACTATTCGCGCGGTGTCGAGAATTCGCTGAACGACATCGTGCAGGGCATCCGGAATGTCTCCGAGAAGCGCCGCGCCGAAGGATTGGATTTTCCAATCATCATCAAGCCGGTCGTGCACCGGCTGAACTTCCGCCAGCTCCCGCAGATGGTCGACTGGATCCAGCAGATCGGCGCCACAGCGCTGAGCTTCCAGCCGGTCGAGATGGGCACGCAGGAGGTCGAGGACGAGTTGTGGATCGGCGAACGGGAGATGGACGATCTGATCGCCGTCCGCGACGAGCTGCTGCGGCTGAAGCGCCAGGGCGCGCCGATCCTCAACGGCGAGGCGGTGCTGAACGCCTGGCCCAGTCATTTCCGCCGCGAGAAGGCGCCGCCCGAGGTCATGCCCTGCAGGGTCGGCATGCGTAACTATTTCATCCGCTCCGACGGCCGCCTCGAGGTCTGCTGGTTCTTCAAGCCGATCGGCAACGTCCGCACGCAGACCGCGCGCGAGATCTGGTACAGCGAGGAAGCGCGCATGCGCCGCAAGGAAACCGTGGCCTGCGACAAGCTCTGCCTCTTCACCTGCCTTGCCCAGCGCACGCTGCAGGACAAGCTCAAGATGGGCCTGACCCTGTTGACCGGAACAAAGGCCCAGGCGAACGAAGTCAACAGCAATCGCACCCCGGGTGAAGCGGCAGCGTAACCTGGGACCGCCGGTAAACGTTGCTGGAGATATCCCGGGTTGCGCTGCGCTCCACCCGGGTCACGAGGTCACCTACCTCCGAACAGCTTTCGGAACAGCTTTTCCGACTCCGGGAAGCGGCCGGTGTCGATCTGTGTCGGCCATAGGCCATCGACGTTGAAGTAGGCCGCATAGGCGATGCTGTCGCTGTTCTCGACGAACCAGTCGTGCATTTTCTGGATGAAGTAAGGATTGTCGCCGGCATGGCCGACGCCCCACTCCGGAAAGCTGATCCGCTTGCCGTGGCGCGCGGCGAAATCGCGATGCCATTCGAGACCGAACGGCGCCTTGAGGTAAAGCGTCTGCCAGCGCTCCTCCACCGAGCCTTCCGATTTGAAGTCGTAGACGTCGAGCCCGATATAGTCGACAACGTCGTCGCCGGGATAGGCCAGATCGGCCGGCATCTCCTGCGCCCCCCAGCCGGGACACCAATCAAACTTGAACTCGCTGGACGCGCGGCGGAAGATCTCCGCAACGCGCCGGAACGCCCTGATATAATCGGCTTCCTGGCCCTTGGCGAACCAGCCCATCTGCGAAAGGTTCATCTCCCAGCCGAGCCGGATGATCGCGCGCGGCTGCGCATCGGAGATCGCGCGTGCCGCCGCCTCGAACTCGGAGTCGTGCAGGCCGTCCGCGACATCGACCAGCGGCGTTCCCGTGATCGTCAGCGGCATCGACCAGACCACGTTCCGTTTCGGATTAAGCCGTCTCCAGATGCCCGGCACCCAATCCACTTTGCGAAAATCTTCCCAGGTCGATTGGCCGTAGAAATCCATACCCAGCACAGATGACGGCTTCTGCTTCAGCCATTTCTCCCAGGCCTGCAACGCATGCTCACGGCCATCAGCCTCCCAGTTCACGAAGGCGCCGGCAAACCGCGCAGGATCGGCGCCGAGGCGGGAGGTTGCGCCGGCTGCGTCGCGCGCGGTGGCGACGCCGCCGAGAACTGCGCCGATCGAGGCCGTCAGCATCCCGCCGACGAACCGCCGCCGGCTCAATCGTTCAATTCCAGCCATGTGCTGTCCTCGCGAGCTTGCGAAGCAATGGCGTCAACCTCTTGCCCACCGTTTCAAAAGCGGACACCGCCGACGGAACGGCTGTGCCGAAACGAACTGATGGCACAGTCTTCGCATCACCCGCGGCGACCCCGCGCAGAAATCCCGTAGTCCCACATGCACGCATACCCGCTCCGAACGGCATCGGCGATTCGCGGGTCACGCTCTGCAATATACGGGCAAGCCGCGCCGACGCACACGGAGCACGGCTTCTTATGGTTACTTCGCGCCTTAACGGCGCGGCGATCATCAACGCAAACAAAATTAACCAACGGCGATCCCGGCCGCGGCCGATGCGCCGATTCGGCATCGATCTTGCTGAAAGGCTCACCGAGAAGAACCGCGGCTTGGAAAGCGACAACCGTGAACGTGATCGCCAGAGAGATCTACGAGATGGACCCAGTTGCGTTGTTAACCCCGACTTACGGGCGCGACCTGGAAATCTGTACCTTGCTTTGCGAGAGCGTGGACCGGCATGTCACCTCGTTCTCCAAGCATTATCTCCTGGTTCCCGATTGCGACCTGCCGCTGTTCGCGCCGCTCGCCAGCGAGCATCGCGTCATCATCCCGGCCTCGGCCTTCCTGCCCGACTGGCTGCGGCCGCTGCCGCGCATGATCCAGCGCCGCCGCCGCCAGTTCTGGTGGTCGCTGCGGGCCAAGCCGGTGAACGGCTGGCATGTGCAGCAGATCCTGAAGATCGCCGCCACCATTGCACTGCCTCACCAGCGCTTTTGCATCCTGGATTCCGACATTGTGTTCTTCCGCGACTTCGACCTGACGCGGTTCGAATATCCGAACGCGATCCCGATGCTGACCATGTCTGATGTGGTGACCGCAGACCAGCCGCGGCATTCGCGCTGGCTTGTGACCAGCCATGAACTGCTGGGGCTGCCGACGCCGCCGTTCCCGGCCGACGATTTCATCGGGCACATCATCTTCTGGGACAAGCAGACCACCCGAGCGCTGGCCGAGCGCATCGAGGCCGTCACCGGTCTCGGCTGGATCGAGGCGCTGTGCAAGACCCGCGAGTTCTCCGAATACATGCTGTACGGCTATTTCGTACAGAACGATGCCGCGGCCTCGCTGCGGCATACCGCGGTCCCGAGCACGCCCTGCGTCAGCTATTGGGACGATCCGCGGCTCAACAAAGGCGAGCTGCAGGATCTCTTGCGCCGCGCCAGCAAGGACGACGTCGCGTTCTCGATCGCATCCTTCTCCGGAACGCCGGTCGAGACCATCCGCGCCTCGATCGCCGACAGCGACGAGATCCTCTCGCTCACCAGCAGCGGCGACCGCACGGAGTTTGCGGCGTTATGCTGATCGGTCAAGCCAGCATCAACCTGACCGCCAACATCCTCTCGGCGCTGCTGGGGCTGCTCAGCGTGTTCGTTTTCACGCGGCTGTTCTCGCCGCATGATTACGGCGTCTATCTGCTCGGCATCGGCTTCGCCTCCGTGATCAGCGTATTCCTGGTCGGCTGGTTCCGAAATCTGATCCTGAGCGAGCACGCCCGCAACGACGGCACCGACGTCCGCGGCCTTGTGCTGTCAGGCTATATGATCTGCTGCCTGACGGCGCCGATCGCCTATGTGCTCGCCCGGCTCGCGGGCCTCGACGGCACTGCGGCGTTCGCTACAGTTGTGCTCTCGGTCGCGATCGGCCTGTTCGAACTGACGCAGGACCTGGTTCGCGCGCGGCTGATGGCGCTTTCGGTGATGAAGGCGACGCTGGTGCGCGCTGTGTCCGTGCTCGCACTCGGCATTGTCGTCGCGCTGGTCAGCCCGAACGGCTTCTGGCTGTTGCTCTCTTCTGCCCTCGCTTATCTGCTCGCCGTGCTCGTGCAGTCGCGCACCGCCTGGCGCGGCACGCATATCAGCTTCGATCGCACCTCGCTCGTGGCCGTGGCCAGGACCGGCCTGCCGCTGACGCTCTCGCTGACCCTGCTTGCGATCGCCAGCGTCACCGACCGTTTCATGATCGCCAACCTGGTCGGTGCCGCCGATGCCGGCCGCTATGTCGCCTCGCTCGACCTGGTCCGCCAGACGCTGATGATGCCGGCGATGAGCATGGCGGCAGCGTTTTTTCCGCTCGCCGTCCAGATCCACGCCAAGCAGGGTGACGGCGCGGTGCGCTCGCATCTCGCCGAATGTCTCGAGTTGCTGTTGTCCATCACGCTGCCGGCCTCGCTCGGTTTTGCAGTGATCTCCACCCATGTCGCCAACATCATCCTTGGCGCTGATTTTCGTGCGCTCGCGGCCGAGATCATGCCGGTGATCGCGATCGCCGTGGTGTTCCAGGTCCTGACGCAGCAATATCTGCATGCGAGCTTCCTGCTGTCGGGCCGCAACGGCTTCTATCTCGTCAACACCGCCTCGCTGATCGCGGCCAATGTGATCCTGTCCTATCTTTTGGTCAGCCACTACGGCACTGTCGGCGCGGCCTGGGCGCGGCTCGGCGCCGACATCATCGGCTTTGCCTGTGCGCTGGTGCTTACCCGCTATGCCTTCCGCGTTCCGCTGCCGCTCGGCCGGCTGGCGCTGGTCCTGATCGCCGCGCTCGCGATGGCGCTGACGGTCGCCGCACTCGATCGCATCCTGCGCATTCCGGATCTCGCCGCCTGCATCGTGCTGGCGGTGGTTGGCATCCTCACCTACGCCGTCCTGGCCTGGCTGTTCGACATCGCACGCATTCGCGGCCGACTGAAGCATGGCCTCATGGCAGTCAGAGCAAAATTCGCAAACAGCAACATTGGATAAGAGGCAATGACCGATACCCTTACCTTTGATCGCATTCATGCAACGCTCCCCGTGGTCGACGCGGCTGGGCCGGCCGCGCATCCACAGTCGCTGCTCGACCTGCCGCCGGGCGAAGCGCGGCAGAGTCTCCTCACCGTGCACAGCATCCTGGAGGCGGCGCTGCCGGCGGGCCCGCTCGCGATCTACGAGGCCGGCGGCGGTTCGACCAGCTTCCTGCCGCTCAAGGTGTTGCGCCGCAGCCATATTACCGTCGTCGACATCGACGAAGATCAAGTCAAGAACAACCAGTACGCACAGGCAACGATCCTGGGCGACATCCAGACCTATCGTTTCGCGCCGAAAAGCTTCGATTTCATCGTCTGCTACAACGTCATCGAGCACGTGCCCGATGTCGAGGCCGCGCTCAGCGGTTTCTGCGAGGCGATCAAGCCGAACGGCTTGATCCTGATCGGCGCCCCCAATCCGAAATCGCTATCGGGCATGGTGACAAAGTATTCGCCGCATTGGTTTCACGTCTGGTTCTATCGCTATGTCCGCGGCGACAAGAAGGCCGGCCTGCCGGGCGAGGCGCCGTTCCCGACCCATTTCCATCCGCTGGTCACGCTGGGCAAGCTCGAAGCCTTCGCCAGGGCACATGGCCTGCAAGTGATCTACCGCAAGGTCTATGAGAGCCCGCGCTATCCGGAGATGCGCCTGCGCAAGCCCCTGCTCGCCGCGCTGGTCGATGCCGCCGCGAAAGCGATGAACTTCTTTCTCCCCGGCAGGACCGACGTGCGGCACGGCGACTACCACGTGATCCTGCGGAAGCTGTGAGAGAATGCGCGGGTTGTGGTCCGAAGCGGTCGTGAAGGTCAGCCACCGGCTGGCGATGCATCTGCCGGTCGATCGGGTTCGGCTGCGCAACGCCACGCCGATAGTCAGCTTCACCTTCGACGACCTGCCGAAGAGCGCGGTGACATCAGGCGCCGACTTGCTGGAGACACATGGCGCCCGCGGCACCTTCTATGTGTCGGGCGGCCTGGTCGGCGTCGATACGGCGGACTGGAGCTCCGGCGATGATGATGACGTGCTGTCGCTGCATCGCCGCGGTCACGAGATCGGCTGCCACACCTTCTCGCACCGGCGCGCCTGCGATCTCGATGAGACCTCGCTTGCCTGCGACATCGCCTGCAACCGCCGCTACTTCGACTTGCTCGATCCGTCGATGCAGATCGAAACCTTTGCCTATCCGTTCGGCTATGGCTCGTTCGCGCACAAATATCTGCTCAAGTCCAGATTTGCGACCTGCCGCTCGATCGTGGAGGGCGTGAACTTCGGCAATGTGGACCTGCAGTTCCTGCGCGCGATGCCGCTGATCGATCGCCGGATGGATCGCGATGCAATCGAGCGCGCCTTCGACGAGGCGCAAATCCATAACGGTTGGTTAATTTTCTACAGTCACGACGTTGCCACGCGGCCCAGCCTGTACGGCTGCTCGCCGGAACTGCTGAATCACGCGCTGGAAACGGCGGCGAAGCGGAATATTCCGGCGCTCACCATGGCAGAGGCGTTCCGATGCGCGAGCGCTTAAACGCTTTGTTTGCCTTTTCAGTGAATAGTCTCTCAAAGACTATGGTTAATTTTTCCTGCTGCGTTGTTGCCGCGCGGTCCGCTCTCGCGCATCGCGCAGCCCGAAGAGTAACCCCTCAGCCGATGCGTGCGGCGTTTGGAATGGAAGCTGGGGTCGATGCTTGATTACGACCAGCCGATAAACAGCCAGGCCAAAAGCCGGGATGCCGGCGAGCCACGCCGAAGCCAGGGCTTCGACGTGATCGACCTGGTCATGCTGCTGTGGCGGCGCAAAGCCGCGGTCGCGGCTGCCGCGTTGCTCTGCGCCTGCATCGCGGTTGGGATCGGCAAGAGCCTCACTCCGAAGTACACCGCGACCGCGCAGCTCTATGTCGACCCGCGCGAATTGCAGCTCGTCGAGCGAGAGCTGACACCGCGCGCGCAGGACGTTTCGGGTCTCGCAATGGTGGTCGACAGCGAGGCGCGGGTGATCACCTCCAACAGCGTGCTGTTGCAGGTCATCAAGAACACCGATCTCGACAAGGACCCGGAATTCGGCGGCGGCGACGGCAAGAGCCTCCTCGGCGCGCTGCTCGGCCTGGTCGGGATCGAGCAGCGTCCGACGGTGGAACAGCAGCACCAGGCGACGATGAGCGCGCTGGACGCCCTCAGTCGTCATATCAATGTGCGCAAGACCGACCGCACCTTCGTCGTCGATATCGACGTCTGGTCCTATGAGCCGGTCAAGGCGGCGATGCTCGCCAACGCGCTTTCCACGGCCTATCTCGCCGAATCCAAGCAATCGCAGGCCGCCGCCGCCCGGCGCGCCACCAGAGATCTCTCGGGGCGGCTGAAGGAACTGCAGGAACGGCTGCGCAACGCCGAGAACGTGCTTGCGGTCTACAAAGCGCAGAACAATTTCGTCGGCACCCAGGACACGCTGATCGCCGACCAGCAGCTTTCCGCCAGCAACCAGCGGCTCGCCGCCGCGCGCGCACTAACGCTCGATGCGCAGGCGAAGTACGATCAGATCGAGGCCAGCCGGCGCAATGCGAGCGACCCCGGCGCGATCCCCGAGGCGCTGCAATCGCCGACCATCGCGAACCTGCGCGCGCAATACGCCGATGCCAAGAAGCGGCAGGCCGAGCTGCAGAGCGAACTCGGCCCGCGGCATCCGGCGCTCCGGCAGGTCGAGCAGCAGGTCGAGGATCTCCGCCGTACCATCAGGGAAGAGATCGACCGCTTCGCGCAGGCCGCGAAGAACGATTTGACGCGTGCTCGCGACTATGAGGCATCGCTGAACAAGGCGCTCGACGCGCAGAAGCGCCAGAGCGTGCAGATGAGCCAGGCCTCGGTGCGCCTACGCGAGCTCGAGCGCGACGTCGAGGCGAGTCGCGACGTCTACCAGTCCTTCCTCAAGCGTTCGCGCGAGACGGAGGAACAGGAAAGCCTGAATACCTCGAGCGCACGTGTCATCGGCGAAGCCACAGTGCCGCAGCGGCGCACCTTTCCACCGGCTATGAGCCTGCTTGCCATGATCGGCTTCGTGCTCGGCGGGCTCGCGGCCGCTGCCTGGATCATCGCGGTCGACCAGCTTGCGCCCGGCGCCGACCCGCTGCGGCCGAGCAAGTCGACCTCGCCCGAGAAACAGGCGACGGCGGCGCCCGCGAAACAGCCGGTCCTCAGCAAGCCGGCGCCGCAGGCGGCGGTCAGCGTCATCGAGAAGCCGGTGATCGCCCGGCTGCAGGAATCCGACGTGATGCGCACGCTGGGTGGCATCCTCACCGGCGGCCAGATCGCCGACGTCACACGGCTGGGCTGGCCGACATTGCGCGCGGGTTTTCCGCTGATGACCTTCCTCGGCGCCATCCGCGACATGTGCGCGACCCTCAAGAAGCGCGCATCCGCGAGCGGCGCGCCGGTCATGGCGGTGATCGGCGCGGGACCATCCGTCGACCGCAGCGTGGTGGCGCTGAACGTCGCGCTCTCGGCGGCGCGCGACGGCGCCAAGGTGCTGATGATTGATGCCGATCATCGGAAACGCGAATTGTCGGGCAAAGTTACCAGGCTCGGCAAGCGCGAGGCCGGCCGCCTCGGCTGGCTCAGCATCGGCAGCAAGGCAACGCGTGCCATCAACACGGCGAACGGAATTTCCATCCTGCCCGTTATCGAGGGCGGCGACGCCAGGGCCGCGGAAGCCATCCGCAAGTCGGTCACGCAGGCGCGATCCGTTGGCGGTTACGATCTCATCATTCTCGACGGGCCGGCGATGCCGTGGAGCGCGGCGGATCGCAAGCTCCTCGAGCTCGCGGATGGCTTCCTCGCGGTGCTGCCGGTCCATCTCGATATCAACGACTGCATGGAAGACATCCTCAGCGCGCTGGGTGGAGCGGAGCGCAAGCTGGTCGGTGTCATCCTGAACGAGCTCAATCCCACGGTGGAGAGCCGTCAGCAAGACAAGCAATATGCGTGAATGAGCGCCGCGCCGGCGCTATTTGACCGGCGAAGGTCCGAAGCGCAGCTAACCGCGCTCCGGGCTTCCTTCACCTCGCCTTGAAAAGGGGAGGTCGGTTTGCGCGTATAGCGCGCAAGCCGGGTGGGGATCATCTCTCTCCACGCGCACCGGTGGGAGGGAGAACACCGTCACAACGGCTTGATCTGCACTTTCCGGAACTTGACCACGCCCGAGCCATATTGAAGCGCGATCGGACCGCTCGCGTGCTTGCTGTCCTGCGCGTCGACGGTCTTCTCGCCGTTGAGCACGACCACGAGATGCGGGCCCTGCGCCGTGATCTCAAAGGTATTCCACTTGCCCGCCGCCTTGGGCATCGGGTTGACCTTGCCGACATCGACGATCGCGCCGGTGCCGTAGGTCGGATCGGGCCGCTTGTCGAAGATATTGACCTCGTAGCAGACCTTGGAATCAATGGTCTTGTTGGTGTCGCAGCGGATGAAGATGCCGCTGTTGGCATCCTCGTCGGTCCAGAACTCCGCTCTGATCTGGAAATCCTTGTAGGGAGTCTTGCTGACGAGATAGGACAGATCCTTGCCGTCGAGCTTGTCGGCGACCAGCGCGCCGTCTTTCAACGTCCAGTTCGCCTTGCCCACCTCGTCCCAATCGCCCTTTTTGGTGCCGTCGACCAACGTGATCCAGCCGTCTCCCTCGGCGGCAGCGAGATTGAAGGACAGAGCGGTGCCGATCAGAAGACAGGCCGCAAGCGTCCACGCATGTTTCATGAAAAGCATCCTCCCGATGTTGTTTTGATTTGTGCGGGCAAACTAATCACGGCGGCGTGCGAGCGCAAATCGATTTCGATGCTGCAGTTGCGTTGTGCGGCAAGCCGCGCATCCGCCGATCACGCATGCATGCGTGCGTCTTGTCCTTTGCGAGCGCCCCCGACCAGCATCGAGGACAACGGAGATGGACGAGCCCAATAGACAGGCCTAAGCGTCCATCCGAAAACGGGAGGAAGTCATGATCGTCAGCACCTGGCGTTACCTTGCAATCCCGCTTGCCCTCGCCGCCACGCTGAGCATCGGCTCCGCCGCCGAGCTCAATCCCGCCGCCGTCGTCTATAAGTTGCCTGACCAGATCCCCTGGGGACCGGTGGATGCGCGCGGCGCGCAGAATGCCGTGGTGGTTGGTGATCCCGCAAAGCCCGGCTTCTACGTGGTCTATACCAAGTGGACCAAAGGCAACCATTTCAGCCATCCGCATTTTCATCCGAACGACCGCTATATCGTCGTGCTGCAAGGCACCTGGTGGGTTGGATCGGGACCGAAGTTCGATCCGGACAAGGGCACCGTGGCGATGCCCGCCGGCAGTTTCGTCACCCATTACGGCAAGCAGGTGCATTGGGATGGCGCCAAGGACGAGGACGCCGTGCTCCTGATCATGGGCGAAGGACCGGCGACGGCAACCGCGGCGGAGGAGAAGTGATTTCGTAGGGTGGGCAACCTTTGCGGTCACCAAACGTTCATCTCCGCAAACGTTGAAGGAGATAAAACATGGCAATGGCCGCAGAGATCAAGGAACATATGGACGTCATCTCGTCGGACCGGAAGACGGTCGGAAAGGTCGATCATCTCGAAGGAACCGACAAGATCAAGTTGACCAAGCAAAGCTCGCCCGACGGACAGCACCATCATTTCATTCCGCTGTCCTGGGTCGACCATGTCGACCAGCACGTGCACCTGAACAAGACGGGCACCGAGGTGACTACGCACTGGCAACACGGCCGGCAATAGACGGCGACAGCGCCTTTGCGCGGGGCGCGGAGGCGGATATCATCGGGAGCAGAACAGAGAGAGCCCCCGATGCATCCAGCCGCGAAACTGCAATTCGAGCGCATCGTCGACGAATACGGACGCTGGCGCGCCATTCCGGAAAGTGAACGGCCGCCGGCGCCGGCCTGGTGGTGGGGCCCGGCATTCGAACTGCGCGAATCCGTGGTCGAATTGCCGACCGACTGGAGTGTCCGATTGCGCCTTGCCAAGGGCGCGACTTATGCAGCAGGCGCCGCCATCCTGCTCAAATCGCTCGCCGGCCAGACTTATCTGCCGTGGCCTTATGATTTCTCGCGCAAGGTGAAGTCGACCGATTCGGATGTACGCGAGCTGCATGTGCAGCCGTCAGATGACAGCGCGTTTCCGCCCTAAATCCGACGCTGCCTGATCGTCCGCGGCATCTTCCTCCGGCTGCAGTGGCGGAGAGATAAGCGCCGGCGCCGAGCGCAACAACTCGGCGAGCTCGCGCGGCGGCAGCGGCTTGCTGAGCCGAAAGCCCTGCATCTCGTCGCAGCCATGGTCGCGCAGGAAGCGCTCCTGCTCGGCCGTCTCCACGCCCTCGGCGATCACGGTCATGCCGAGCGCCTTGCCCATGCTGATGATGGCCTGCGCGATCGCCTGGTCCTCGCTGTCGCGGGCGAGGTCGCGCACGAAGGAGCGGTCGATCTTGATGGTGTCGATCGGAAACTGCTTCATCAGCGACATCGACGAATAACCGGTGCCGAAATCGTCGATCGCGAGGCGAATGCCGCGGCTCTGGATCGCATCCAGCACCCGGATCGCCCGGTGCACGTTGCGCATCACCATGCTTTCGGTGACCTCGAGCTGCAGCAACGCCGGCGACATGCCGCTTGAAATCAGCGCGCCATCGATGTCGTGCAGGAGATTCTCGTCGCCGAACTGCCGCGGCGAGAGGTTGACCGCCATCGTCACCGGCCGCAAGCCGCGGCGCTGCCAGGCCATGTTCTGCGCGCAGGCCTCCTTCAGCACCCAGCGCCCGATCGGCACGATCAGCCCGATCTCCTCCGCGAGCGGAATGAACTGGGCCGGCGCGACCTGCCCGAGATCGGGATGGGTCCAGCGCAAGAGCGCTTCGACGCCAGTGATCTGGCCGCTCGCGATGTCGATCTTCGGCTGGTAGAAGAGCGAGAACTGATCGCGCTCCAGCGCGCGGCGCAGGGCATTCTCGAGCGTCAGCCGCTCAATCGACTGCGCCTTGATTTCCCTGGAGTAGAAGCGGAAGCCGTTCTTGCCGTCCTCCTTGGCGAGATACATCGCCATGTCGGCGTTCTTGGTCAGCGTCTTGGCATCTAAGCCATCAGCAGGATACATCGCAACGCCGATCGAGGCCGTGGTCTGGCATTCGTGGCCGCTCAGTTGCAGCGGCTGGCTGAGCGCCGACAACAGGCTCTCGGCGATCGTTTCGACGTCGCCACGGTCGGTTTCTTCCAGGATGACGACGAATTCATCGCCGCCGAGGCGGGCGATGACGTCGCTCGAACGCAAGGTCCCGCGCAACCGGTCGGCGATCTTGACGAGCAGCAGGTCGCCGGCGTCGTGGCCAAGCGAATCGTTGATGACCTTGAAACGGTCGAGATCGATGAACAGCAGCGCGAACTGACGCTGGTGGCGGCCGGCCACCTCGATCGCGTGACGAAGCAATTCGTTGAAGGTTTCCCGGTTGGGCAAGCGCGTCAGGCCGTCATGCGAGGCGAGATATTCGATCCGTTCGTCGGCCCTTGCCTTCTCGTCGGCGCGGTCGAAATTTTCCAGCGCGAACGAGACGTTTTCGGCGAGACGTCGCAACAGCCCGATCAACTCGGGGCTGAAGGCGCCGATCTCGCAGGAGAGGAAGATGATGGCGGCGATCGGCTTGCCGTTCTTCAATAACGGAAATGCGGCGCCAGAGCGGGTGCCAGCGTCGCGCAGGACCTGATAGAATGGGCTCGAATCGCCGAAGTCGCCGAGATAGTCGTTGCTGATGCAGGGTTTCCGGGTGCGGAATGCGATGCCGGTGAGGCTCCGCCCTTCCGGATGCGATGCATTGATGGACAGGCGCACGTTGAACGCGCGCTCGCCGTCCGGACCGGCCGAAGCGACGTTTTCCAGGTAATCGTCGCCTGGCCGCTCCAGCGCGATCGCGGTAGAGGTGAAATTGCCGCCGACGACGGCGGCCTCGCAGACCAGGTGGAACAGCTCGGTCCGCGACTTCGCCCGCATGATCGCTTCATTGGTGGCGCTGAGCGCCCCGAACATCCGCGTCAGCCGCTCCTTCTGCTCCTCGGTCCTCGCCTTCTCGTCCGCGCGCTCAAAGCTGCCGAGCGCGAACGACACGTTGTCGGCCAGCCGCTGCAGCAGTTCGGCGAACTCGGCGGTAAAGGTGTCGTGCTCGGACGCGATGAAGAGCATCACGCCGACCGGCTCACCGTCGACGAACAACGGGAACGCCGCGCCCGATCGCGCCCCCTCGCGTTCGATGATGTCCCGGAACGCACTGTCCGCGATGTCCTTCAGGAAGTTGTTGTTGATGCTGGCCTGCCTGGAACGGAATGCCGTCCCGCAAAGCCCGCGTCCCTCCGGAACGGCCTCGTCGATCGATACCTTGAGATTGCGGGCGTTCTCGGACGTCGGTCCTGCGGTCGCCGCCATCTCGAGATAGTCGCTGCCGGGCGCGACCAGGAAGATGCTGGTCGAGTTGAACCTAGCGCCCTTGCCGGCCGCCTGGCACACCAGCTTGAACATCTCCTCTCGTGACTTCGCCCGCATGATCGCTTCGTTGGTCGCGCTCAACGCCGCGAACATTCGCGACAACCGGTCCTTCTGCCGGTCGGCCCTGGCCTTTTCGTTGGCGCGTTCGAAATTTTCGAGCGCCACCGATACGTTCTCGGCGATCCGCGCCATCAGGGCGACGATCTCTTCGTCCGTCGCCAACGACCTGCCGACGAAGAACAACAAGACGCCGATGCTCTTGCCGAACTTGGTCACGGGGACCGCGATGCAGGCCATGACGCCAGCCTCGTGTCCCACCTGTCGCCACGGACCGTCCGATTTCGGGATATCGTTGTTGATGCACGGCCGCTGCGTCCGGAACGCCTGCCCGCAGACGCCCTTGCCGTAGATATTGTCCGGATCGATCGAGAAGCGCGTTTGCGTGATCAGGTCGATCGCGTCGCCGGTGCCGGCGACCGGCTCGAGCCAATGGTTGTCAGGCTCGGCGAGCAGGACCACGGCGGCGACTGATTTCCCGCTATGAACGGCGGCATCGCAGACACGCTGATAGAGGTCGTGCTCGGTCTTGGCGCGAAGGATCGCTTCGTTGGTCGCGCTGATGGCGCCGAACATCTGGTTCAGGCGGCGCATCGCCCGCTCGCTGCTCTTGCGCATGCGCTCATGTTCGAAATTATCCAGCGCAAACGAAACATTCGCAGCCATGCGCGCCAGCAGCGACACGAGCTCGTTGTCGAGCGAGCCGACCTCGCGCCGGGTGACGAGGAAAACGCCGACGCTGCGGCCATTGCAGATCAACGGCATTGCCGCCGCCGCGGTGACCTCGCTATCGCGAGCGCCCGCACGCCAGGCGAGCGAGCGCGGGTCATTCAGATAGTCATTGCTGACGCAGGCCTTCTGGTCCCGAAACGCCTGTCCGCACACCCCCTCGCCCTCAGGCGTATTCGCAATGATCGAGATGTTGATGCCGCGCAGCCGCACGACATCGTCGCCGAACCCGACCGCAAAGCGCAGCAGGCTGGTCTCGGCATCCAGCAGGAAGACCGCCGTCGCCAGGAAGTCACCGCTTGAAAACGCGGCCTCGCAGACCTTGGCGTACAGCTCCTCCGGCGATTTGGCGTACAGGATCGCTTCGTTGCTGGCGTTCAACGCCGCGAAGGTACCCCTGATGGTCTGCTCCAAGCGATCAACTCCCTGCGGCCGGTCTCGGCCGGCCCCGCGGGATTTTATGCGGAGCAGAGACCTAAGTGGACGTTAGGAACAGCTATAAGTTGCGAGTCAAAGTAAATGTGTGACGAACAAAGTCGGATAGAACCCCCGCAAAATTGCCGGTTTGTTGACGATTTCCTCCGCCCGCGAGTGCGACGCAATACCCGCGAGGCACTGGTTCCCTGCCATGAGATCCGCCGCCCTGAAAAGCCGCGCCGGCGTCATGGCGGACCGGACATTCTGGCCTTGCTCGCCGGCCACGGCTTTGAGACCATGGCGAACCACAAACAAGCAAGACCCGCCGCGTGACGCGGGCGTCGATACGAGGAAACCCCATGCCGATCGTCCACGCCGATCGTCTCACCCGCATCGGTGCGGCGCTGCTGCGCGGCGCCGGCGCCTTGGAGGAGGAAGCCCAGGCGGTCGCGATCGGCTGCGTCAACGCCAACCTCGCCGGACATGACTCGCACGGGATCATCGCGGTCGCGACCTATATCGACCGCATCAAGGCCGGCCATATCGTGCCCGGCGCGAAATGGACCATCGTCCAGGAATCGCCGACCACGACCGTGATCGACGGCCATTGGGGCTTCGGCTTCCACGTCAATGCCAAGGCGATGGAATTGACGATTGCCAAGGCGAAGACCGCCAATGTCGCCGCCTGTACCGTGTTCCGACAGAGCCATGTCGGGCGGCTTGCGCACTATCCCATGATGGCGATGCGCGAAGGCATGATCGGCATCGCCACCGCCGATTCCGGCCGCTCGCCAAAACACGTCGCGCCATTCGGCGGCCGCGAGGCGCGGCTCGGCACCAACCCGATCTCAATCGCGGTGCCGTCCGAGCTCGAGGCGCCGTTCTATCTGGACATGGCAACCTCGGCGGTCGCCGCGGGCAAGATCCAGCTCGCGGTCGCACGCGGCGAGCGGATTCCGACCGGATGGATCATCGACGCCGAAGGCCGCCACACCACCGACCCGACGGACTATCGCAAGGGCGGCGCGCTGCTGCCGCTTGGTGGCAGCGAGGGCTATAAGGGCTCTGGCTTGGCGGCCATGGTGGAAGTCCTGTGCGGCCTGCTCACCGGGCTTGGATTCGGCGTCGAGCCGACCGGACGCCACAATGACGGATGCTTCATGGCGGTGTTCAATGTCGCCGCCTTCCGTCCGTTGCAGGATTTCAAGCGCGAGGTGGCCGAGTTCGCCCGCTACCTGAAATCGACGCCGCCCTCGGACGGAAGTCCGGGCGTGTTCTATCCCGGCGAGGTCGAATTTCTGCGCGAACAGGAGCGGCGGAAGAACGGCATCGAGATCGAGGAAGCGACCTGGGACAAGCTGCGCGCGCTCGCCGGCGAGTACGGGCTGACAAAACAACTCGATCTGGCGTGAGAGGGGGACAGCGGCATGACACGGCAAATGGCACTGGTCGGTTTCCTGCAGGCGCAGAACTGCACCAATCTGCCGGGCTCCTGGCGCCATCCGCAATCGCGCGACGATTCGATGTCGGCGGATTACTACCAGGAGATCGCGCGGATCCTCGAGGCTGGCAAATTCCACATGGCGTTCTTCGACGACCGCCTGGCGATGCCGGACCGCTATGGCAACGATCACGCCCACACCGTCGAATACGGCATCCGCTGCGTGAAGATGGACCCGGTGATCGTGCTGACCACGATGGGCATGGTCACCGAGAAACTCGGCCTCGCCTCGACCTGTTCGACCACTTACTACGAGCCGTTCGACGTCGCGCGCCGCTTCGCCACCCTCGACCTCATGACCGGCGGCCGTGCCGGTTGGAATGTGGTGACTTCGGTCAATGACGGCGAAGCCCTCAACATGGGCCGCGAGCACCATCTCGAACACGATTTGCGCTACGACCGCGCCGACGAATTCATGGAGGTCGTGCTCGGCCATTGGGATTCCTGGGAGGACGGCGCACTCATCGTCGACAAGAAGAGCGGCCGTTTCGCCGATCCGACCAAGGTGAAGCGGCTCGATCACGACGGAAAGTTCTTCAAGTCGCGCGGACCCTTCACGGTGCCGCGTTCGCCGCAGGGTCATCCCGTCATTATCCAGGCCGGCGCTTCCGGCCGCGGCCAGCGTTTTGCGGGGCGATGGGGCGAGGTGATCTTCACCGCCGCGCGCAATCTTGCCAGCGCAAGGCAAGGCTATGAGGCGATCCGCGATGAGGCGGCAAAGGCCGGTCGCGATCCCGACCAGATGTTCCTCTGCAATCTGATCACGCCGGTGTGCGGCGCGACCAAGGCCGAGGCGGAAGACCGGATGGCGCTGATCCAGAAGCTGCCGCTGGAGATCGACGCGCTGTCCCTGCTCGCCGAGGGACTGAACTTCGACTTCGGCGCCAAGGGCATCGACGAGCCGCTGACGACGGAGGAACTGCAGGGCATGCAAGGCATGCTCGGCATCCGCGACGGCGTGCTGAAAACCTCCGGCAAGACCAATCCAACCACGCGCGACTTCATCACCTTCTCCGGCCGCGGCCTGGTGAAGGATGCGATCGTCGGCGGGCCGAAGGACATCGCCGATCGGCTGGAGGAGATGTTCGTCGGGCGCGGCTGCGATGGATTTGTCACTGCGGCCAGCTATGTGCCCGGTTCCTACGCTGATTTCGTTCGCCATGTCGTGCCGGAATTGCAACGCCGCGGGCTATTCCACCGTGACTATACCGGCAAGACGCTGCGCGAGAATCTCGGCCTGCCCCGTCCCGCGGCCGGAGCCTGGAAAATCTCGCCGCAGGTTGCGGCGGAATGAGAGAGCAGATCGATGCGCTGGCTTAAATTCACCGCCCAAGAGAAGACCTCCTGGGGTCTCGTCGAGGGTGAAAAGGTCGTCTCAGTGGACGGCGATCCCTTCGGCGAATGGCGGCGTACCGCGGAGACGCATGCGCTCCGAGACGTAAAGATCGAGCTGCCGCTGATCCCGCGCACCTTCTATTGCGTCGGGCTCAATTATCTGAAGCACCTGAAGGAGGCCGCCGATAAGCGCGGCGAAATCCCCGCCGTGCCCGACCGGCCCGAAATCGGCTACCGCGCCCAGAACGCCCTGATCGCCCACGATGAGGACGTGGTGATCCCGGCGACCGGAACGGAAAAGATTCACTACGAAGGTGAGCTCGTGGTCGTCATCGGCAAGAAGGCAAAACACCTCGATGCGGCGAACGCGATGTCCTGCGTGTTCGGCTACGCCATCGGCAATGACGTCAGCGAGCGCAGTTGGCAGAAGGCCGACCGCGGCCTCTGGCGCTCCAAGAACGCCGATACCTTCAAGCCGATGGGTCCATGGATCGAGACCGATGTCGATCTCGACAAGATGGAGACGGTGGTGCGGGTCAACGGCACGGAGACCAACCGCTTTCGCACCAACGATATGATTTTCGGCATCGTCCCCTTCATCGTCGAACTGACGAAGTATTTCACGCTTTGGCCCGGCGACGTGATCTGGATGGGCACCGACGGCGCCTCGCCGGACCTGAAAGCGGGTGACGTGGTCGAGATCGACATCACCGGCATCGGCACCCTGCGTAACCGGTTCGTGAGGGAGTAGCGATAAGGTTTGTAGGGTGGGCAAAGCGAAGCGTGCCCACCATCACGAGCGGAGTGCTCGAAGGTGGGCACGCTTCGCTTTGCCCACCCTACGTCTCAATCCTTCCGCGGCCGCCTGGTATCGAACGGCAGGGCGACGCCGGTCTTGATCTCCTTCAGGATCATGTTGGTGCGGACGTAGCGGATGCCGGGCACGCGGAACATGAATTCGTCCAGGAACTGATTATACGCGTGCATGTCGCGCACCACGACACGCAGATGATAGTCGGCGTCTCCCGTGGTCGCGAAACATTCCAGGACTTCGCTGCGCCGTTTCACCCGCGCCACGAACTCGTCGACGAATTTCGCATCATGCCGCTCCAGCGAAACATGAAGGATCGCCGACGTTGCAAAGCCGGCACGCTCACGTTCCACCAGCGCCGAATAGCCCGATATCACGCCGGATTCCTCCAGCCCGCGCACGCGCCGCCAGCAGGCCGAGGTCGACATGCCGACCGCCTCGGCAAGTTCCTGGTTGGTCGCGCGCCCGTTCTTCTGCAGTTCCGTGAGGATGCGTTCGTCCTGCTCTTCGACCATGAGGGCATCTCCGTTTGGTAGATTCTACCAAGAAACACGACTTCTTACAAAAGCCTACCGATTTACGGCGTATCGCAGGGATGAATTGGTAACACTTGCCGAAGGGAGGGGACTACCGTCAACCGACTCCAATCCGATGCGAGGCCGGCCATGGATGCCATTCCCTCCCTCGACACCTACCAGCTTTCCGACCGCTATGAACGCGATGACGGCCGCGTCTTCCTCACGGGCACGCAGGCCATCGTCCGTATCGTGCTCGACCAGGCCAGACGCGATCGCGCGGCGGGGCTGAACACCGCCGGCTTCATCTCCGGCTATCGTGGCTCGCCCCTCGGCGGCGTCGATCTCGAACTCTGGCGCATCGCCAATCGTCTCAAGGCGGAGCGCATCGAATTCCTGCCCGCGGTCAACGAGGACCTCGCGGCAACCGCAGTGCTCGGCTCGCAACAAGTCGAGACCCAACCCGATCGCACCGTGCAGGGCGTGTTCGGCCTCTGGTATGGCAAGGGCCCGGGCGTCGACCGTTCCGGCGATGCGCTCAAGCATGGCAACGCCTATGGCTCGTCACCGCATGGCGGCGTGCTTGTTGTCGCGGGCGACGATCATGGCTGCGTTTCCTCCTCGATGCCGCACCAGTCCGACGTCGCCTTCATGAGCTGGTTCATGCCGACGCTGCATCCGGCCAGCGTCGCCGAATATCTCGAATTCGGCGAATACGGCTACGCGCTCAGCCGCTTCTCCGGCATGTGGGTCGGCTTCAAGGCGATCTCGGAGATCGTCGAATCCGGCGCCTCCGTCGCGCTGCGCCCGCCACGCGTTTTTCACGTCCCCGATTTCACGCCGCCGCCCGGCAGCTTGCACTATCGCTGGCCCGATCTTCCCGGACCGCAGATCGAGGAGCGATTGGAAGCGAAGAAGCACGCGGTCTACGCCTTTGCAAAAGCCAACCCGATCGACCGCCACATCTACGACATCCCGCACGCGACCTATGGCATCGTCACGACCGGCAAGGCGCATCTGGACCTGATGGAAGCGCTGCGGCTGATTGGCCTCGATGAGGCTGCCTGCCGCCGCCTTGGCATCGACATCTACAAGGTCGGCATGGTCTGGCCGCTCGCGCTGCACGACGCGATGGAGTTCGTGAAGGGCAAGCGCGAGATCCTGGTGGTGGAGGAAAAGCGCGGCATCATCGAGAGCCAGTTCAAGGAATATTTCTACGACTATCCGGGCTCGAAGCCGGAGCGGATGGTCGGCAAGCACGACGAGACCGGCGCACGGCTGATCTCATGGATCGGCGAATTGTCGCCGCGCGCGCTCGCCGAGGTGCTGGCGCGGCGCCTCGACCCGATCTTCCCCGGCCTCGATCTTGCGAAGCGCGCCGCCGCACTCACCCCTGACGCACAGCGCGTGATCACGATCGCGGGCGCGACCCGCACACCCTATTTCTGCTCCGGCTGCCCGCACAACACCTCGACCAAAGTGCCGGAGGGATCGAAGGCGCTCGCCGGCATCGGCTGTCATTTCATGGCGAGCTGGATGGACCGCGAGACCTCGTCCTTGATCCAGATGGGCGGCGAAGGCGTCAACTGGGCGGCATCGTCGCGGTTCACTAACCACAAGCACATCTTCCAGAATCTCGGCGAAGGCACCTATTATCACTCCGGATCGATGGCGATCCGCCAAGCCATCGCAGCCGGCGCCAACATCACCTACAAGATCCTGTTCAACGACGCCGTGGCCATGACCGGCGGCCAACCGGTCGACGGGCCTGTGAGCGTGCATGCTATCGCACACAGCGTCCGCGCCGAAGGCGTGGCGCGGATCGCACTGGTCTCGGACGAGCCCTCGCAGTTCGCGCCCGCCGACTTCCCCATCGGCGTCACCATCCATCCGCGCGAGGAGATGGATGGCGTGCAGCGCGAGCTGCGCGACATTCCCGGCGTCTCCGTGCTGATCTACCAGCAGACCTGCGCCACCGAAAAACGCCGCCGCCGCAAGCGCGGCCAGATCGAAGAGCCGCCGCGCTTTGCCTATATCAACGACCTGGTCTGCGAAGGCTGCGGCGACTGTTCGGTGGAATCGAACTGCCTCAGCGTCGAGCCGAAGGAGACGCCGTTCGGCCGCAAGCGCCGCATCAATCTCTCGACCTGCAATAAGGATTTCTCCTGCCTCAACGGCTTCTGCCCGAGCTTTGTCACTATCGAGGGCGCCAGGCGCCGCGCGAAGCCGGAAAGCAGCATCGATCCGCAGGCGCGCGCGGCCATGCTGCCGCTGCCGGTGCTCGCACCACTCGATCGCCCCTATGATCTCCTGGTGACTGGCGTCGGCGGCACCGGCGTCATCACGGTCGGCGCGCTGATCAGCATGGCCGCGCATCTCGAGCGCCGCGGCGTCTCGGTGCTCGATTTCACCGGCTTTGCGCAAAAGTTCGGCCCGGTTTTGAGCTATATCCGTATCGCCGCTCAGCCGGACGAACTGCACCAGGTCCGCATCGACCAGGGCGCGGCCGACGCGCTGATCGGCTGCGATGTCGTCGTCAGCTCCTCCGCCAAGGCATCGGGCACCTATCGGAAGGGCATGCGCGCCGCGCTCAACGGTGCGGAGATGCCGACCGGCGACGTCGTGCGCTTCCGAGATGCGGACCTTGCCGCATCAACCCGCCTGCGCGCCATCGAGAACGTGATCGGCAGCGGTCATCTCAGCACGATCGACGCGAATGCGCTGGCCGAGCGGCTGCTCGGCGACACCGTCTATGCCAACATCATCATGCTTGGCTTCGCCTGGCAGCAGGGCCTCGTCCCGGTCTCGCTGAACGCGCTGCTCCGTGCGATCGAGCTCAACGGCGTCGCCATCGAGCGCAACAAGCAGGCCTTTGCCTTGGGACGCATCGCCAGCGTCGATCCGGACTTTCTGCCCGACGCGGATAGCGCGAGAACGATCGAAGCGGAAACGCTCGATCAGGTGATCGCGCGCCGCGCCGATTTTCTGACGGCCTACCAGGACGTAGCCTATGCTGCGCGCTATCGGAAAACGGTGAAGCGGGTGCAGGATGCCGAGGCTTCGCTCGGAACCGAGGCGCTGACGGACGCGGTCGCGCGCGCTCTGTTCAAGCTGATGGCGTACAAGGACGAATATGAGGTGGCGCGGCTTCACATGGAGACCGGCTTCCTCGACGAGCTGCGCCAGCAGTTCGAAGGCGATTTCTCGGTGAGATATCATCTGGCGCCGCCGTTCCTGCCGGCGAAGGAGGACGCGCGCGGTCGGCCGCGCAAACGCAGCTTCGGCCCATGGATCGGGACGCCGCTGAAGATTCTTGCGTGCCTGAAGAGGCTGCGGGGCACACCGTTCGACGTCTTCGGCTACACCGCCGAGCGCCGCGCTGAGCGCGACCTTATCGCCTGGTATGAGGAACAGATCGATGCCCTGCTCGGCCGGATCGATGCCCGGCGCATGCCCGACATCCTCGCGATTGCCCGAGCGCCGATGGACATCCGCGGCTACGGCCCGGTGAAGGACGCGGCGATCGCCAAAGTGAAGGCGGAGGTCGCGGGCCTGTCGGCGCAGCTCGCACAAGCTGCGCCGAACGAAGCTGCGTCAGGATCGCGCCGGGGCGCCGCGTTGAGCCGCCCGTGACAGCCAGCTCACGATCACGGTGGCGATCGCCGCAACGGCGATGTTGAGGATCAGCGCGCCGAGCCCGACATAGAAGGTGTAGCTGTCGCCGCCAAAATTGATCGTCGCCAGCGGCTTCAGCCCATTGCTCCACGCCGTCCATGATCCCCAGCCGATGCCGGCCGCCCAGCCGAGCAGCAACCCCTCGGCACGGAACCAGCGCGTAAACAGGCTGAACACCAGCGCCGGCAGGATCTGCATGATCCAGAGGCCGCCGAGCAGTTGCAGGTCGAGCGCATATTGCGTCGGCAGGAACAGGATGAAGGCCAATGCGCCGACCTTCACCACCAGCGAAGCGATCTTCGCCACCGACGCTTCGCCGGCATGGGTGATATCTGGATTGACGTAGGACTTCCAGATATTGCGCGTGAACAGGTTGGCGGCGCCGATGCTCATCACCGCCGCCGGCACCAGCGCGCCGATCGCGATCGCCGAGAAGGCGAAGCCCGCAAACCAGGATGGAAACAGCGCCTTGAACAGCATCGGCACGACGTCGTTCGGCGAGGACACCTGAATGTGCGCGGCATGGGCCATGTAGCCGAGCAGCGCGATCAAGCCGAGCAGCAGCGTATAGGCCGGCAGCAGGATCGCATTCTTGCGGATCGTGTCGGCAGATTTGGAAGCAAAGACGCCGGTCAGCGTGTGCGGATACATGAAGGCCGCAAGCGCCGAGCCGAGCGCGAGCGTCGCATAGGCCAGCATCTGCGACGGTTTCAGGATCAGGCCGGTGTCGCCGCCCTTCGCCATGAAGGCATCGTTCGCGGCGGCGAACACTGCGCCATAACCGCCGAGCTTCGCCGGCACCACCACGACCGCCACCAGCACAACGATATAGATCATGATGTCCTTGACGAAGGCGATCAGCGCCGGCGCGCGCAGGCCGGAACTATAGGTATAGAGCGCAAGGATGACGAAGGCCGCGACGAGCGGCAGTTCGCCGCTCAGCCCCATCGCCTTGATCACGACGCCCATGCCGATCAATTGCAGCGCGATATAGGGCATCGTCGCGACGATGCCGGTGAGCGCGACCACGAATTCGAGCGCCCGCAAGTCATGGGTGCCGTGCACGACGTCAGCAGCGGTGACGTAGCCTTTCGAATGCGCCACTTTCCAGAGTAGAGGCATCACCGCGAACACGAAGGGATAGACGATGATGGTGTAAGGCAGCGCGAAGAAGCCGTAAGCGCCGACCGCATAGACCAGCGCGGGCACGGCGATGATGGTGTAGGCGGTGTAGAAGTCGCCGCCGACGAGGAACCAGGTGACCCAGGTGCCAAATTGGCGGCCACCCAGGCCCCATTCATCGAGATGCTCGCTGACGGCGCCGGATTTCCAGCGCGCCGCCATGAAGCCCATGACGGTGACGAGCGCAAAGAAGAAAACAAAGACGGAAAGCGGAATCCATTCGATCTGATCAGCCATGACGTGCACCTTCCTTCAGGCTTCGTCAGGCTTGCGGCTGCGATAGACCAGCCAGATCAAGAATGAAGTGATCGGCACCCAGGCGAGTTGATACCAATAGAAGAAGGGGAAGCCGAACAGCGACGGTTCCAGGAAATTATAAAATGGCACCCACAACAGGCCGACGAACGGCAGTAGCAACAAGATCCACATCGCGGGACTCTATCTCCAGGCTCGCCGGCGATCTCGCACCGGCTCGTGACTGGAAACGCTCTAATCAGTGGATCGTTGCTGAACCAAGCACATTTCGGCATTGCTGCGTTGCGCGAGTGGGCTTCATCTCAGGGCTTGGGAAAACAACCTCGTAGAAAACGGCCTCGTAGCCCGGATGGAGCGTCGGCGTAACCCGGGGAAACTCGTAAACGCTGGTGCAGGTGTCCCGGGTTCCGCGTTCCGCTCCACCCAGGCTACGCTACGAGACTAGATCACCCGCGCAACGAGCGGAATCCTGCGCAGCGCCACTGTTAGCGCCCAGCTCGCCGCAAGTGTGCCGGCGAACACGATGGCTGCCTTCAGGCCGGCTGGCCAGGCACGGTCGTAGACCAGGTACTGCAGGTAGATGATGAAGATGTAGTGCAGGAGATAGATGCCATAGGCCGAAGGCTGCATGGCATCTAACAGGGGCAGTTTGGCCCTCGCGAAACGCAGGAAGGTTGCCGGCAGCGCGAACGCCATCGCCGCGCTGAACAGCGCGAAGGCAAACGCGTAAGCCACTTCCCACCACGTCGGCGGATTGTTGAAATCGATCCAGTTGTGGTGAGCGTAGACCAGGAACAGGATCGCGCCGTAGAACGCGAGCGCGTAGCCAAGCCACAGCAACCAGCGATTTGCCACTTCGCCGTTCTCCGCGAAAATGCCCGTGCGCAGGCTGACCACGCCGATGCCGACGCCGGTGAAGAAATAGGCGGCATAAAGCAAGATGCGGCTGGTCTGGATCGGCAGCGGATAACCGCCCGGCTCGAGCCAACTCGCATCACCAAAGATGAGGCGCATCGGCACGTAGGAAACAAGCGAGACCACCAGGAATGCCGCGAACGCCGTCATCGGCCGGTTGCGCGTCAAGAAGATCACCTGGCCCAAGCCCTTGAGCAGCCGCGGCCCGACCGACCACACGATGACGGTCAGAATATTGAGCGCGAGCAGCACCCACAGGAACCAGGCCGGTCCCGACGGCCATGGCCCGATGGTGAGCGTGTGCCACCAGAAATGGAAGAAGTTGAAATCGGTCGTGCCAGGCAGATGATAGCGCAGGAAGGTCGGATAGTAGGCCACCGGCATCAGCACGAAGATCGACACCAGATAGGGAATGCCGAGCCGCCAGGCGCGGCTGGCAATGAAATTCGCCCCTCCCCGGCGCGTCAGGCTGTCGTGCACGAACAGGCCCGAGATCATGAACATGCAGGCCATGAAGAAGCTGTCGTTGAACAACACGACAAGGTCGAAGCCGAGCCAGCGCGCTTTGTCGCCGCTGCCGAAATGAGTGTAGTTCACCACCGAATGATGGACCAGCACCAATAGGATGATGAAGGTGCGCGCGCGGTCGAGCGCAACGATGCGGGTCGTCGCGATTGCGCCTTGATCGGTTCCGTCGGTCTTGCGCAGCATCGGGGGCCGTTTCGGATCAGGCTTCTGTTCGATCACTTTTCGAACGCATCGTAAACGATCTTCTTGACGTTGACCTCGACGTGCCATCGCCCGGAGGGCGCGTTCAAGAGCAGCACGAAGAACATGTCCTGGGCCGGGTCAACGACGATATACGCCCCCGAAGCGCCGTCCCACTTGATCTCGCCGGGCGAGCCCGGCGGAGGCGGCACGGCATTGCCGGCATCGGTGCGGATCCCGAACCCGTAGCCGAAGCCGAAGCCGTCGCCCGGATAGTAGAAATAGTTGCGGGCGACGCCCGATCCCGGCCCGATATGGTCAGTCATCATCGCCTTGAAGGTTTTCGGGCCGAGAATGGTCTTGCCATCCAGCGTGCCGCCATTGAGCAGCATCTCGCCGTAACGCGCCATGTCGGCGACCGTCGATACCAGGCCGCCGCCACCGGACTCCCAGCGCGTGACGTCGAGCGGATTGCGCTCGATGCGCTCGTCACTGCGCAGCCGCCGCGCATAGCGGGCGCGCTCCGCCGGGTCGGTCAGGAAATATTTGGTCGTGGTCATGCCGAGCGGCTCGAACAGCGCCGTCTTCTCGAACTCATAGAGCGATTGTCCCGATGCGACCTCGATGACGCGGCCGAGCACATCGATCGAATGGCCGTAGTCCCATAATGTGCGCGGCTGCTCGGCAAGCGGCAGCTTCGCGATCCGCTCCGCGAATTCGGCATTGTCGAAGTCGCCGAGATAGATGCCGTCATAGGCCGCCTTCACCAGCCCCGCGCCATAGAAGCCGTAGGTGATGCCCGACGTGTGCAGCAACAGATCCTCGATCGTGACCGGACGGATCAGCGGCACCAGATCGAGCACCGGGCGACCCGACTCGTCCTTGCGCTCGACGCCGACCTTCATGTTGGCAAAGGAAGGGATGTATTTGCTGACGGGATCGTCGAGCGCGATCTTGCCGCGGTCGATCAGGATCATCGCCGCCACGCTGGTGACCGTCTTCGTCACCGAATGCAGTGGAAAGATCGTATCCGCAGTCATATCGATGTTCGCTTCGACGTCGCGCTTGCCGAAGCATTTGAAATAGATCGGCTTGCCATGCCGCTGGATCAGCAGCGCCGCGCCGGGAATCTTTCCGGTCGCGCTTTGCTCGGTGAGGAAGTCATCGAGACGCGAGAGCTTTTCCATCGACAGCGGCGCATTCGGTGGCGGCCCGAACGCCGCGGCCGGCAACGGCGCGAGCAAGCAGGCGAGCATCACGGCAAGCGGCGTCATGGTTCGGCACAATGACACCCGCTTCAGCGCAAACATGCCGCTCCCTCCTGCCCTATTCTCATGCAATCTATTGGATTGCGGCGCGCCGCGCCATCACCTCGTTACAAGCGATGATTTATCGGCGGGCGAATAGGAAAAGGCCGACGAATTGTAGATGGGGTAACGGGCCGCGGTTTGCCCTCCAAGCAAGCCGCGCTTGCTACGGCGCTATGGGTGGCGCGCTGCGCGCGGCTTGCTTGGAGGGCGGGCGGT
>NZ_JCAMOR010000053.1:0-53620 GCF_059512385.1 Bradyrhizobium sp. Crot121
ACCGCGCGAAACTACTTCGCCGTTGTCACCATTGCCGCTACTCTGCTCTGGATAAGGTAACTGTCCACACGACCTAGTCTAGGTGGTCCCGAACGCCTTGAAGGTGATGATGGTGTGGGTGTCCTGGATACCCGGGATGACCTGGACCTTCTCGTTGACGAAATGGCCGATGTCGGTGTCCTTGTCGACGTAGAACTTCACCAGGAGATCGTAATCGCCCGCGGTGGAGTAGATCTCGGAGGCGATCTCGGCCTCCGCCAGCGCATTGGCGACGGCATAGGACTGGCCGAGCTTGCACTTGATCTGAATGAAGAAGGGAACCATCGCTGTTATCTCCGGGGCAGGTAGCCGGTCCATAGAGCCAAATTCGCCGTGCAATGGCAAGCCAGCTTGCCGGCGTTGGTTCGCCGCGCTAGGAGGGACCATGGTATTATGCCTATCCCACTGCGCGGCAGCTTTCCGATGACGACGCCGATCGCACTCACCATTGCCGGTTCGGATTCCTCTGGCGGCGCCGGCGTCCAGGCGGATTTGAAGACCTTTGCCGCGCTCGGTGTCTACGGCGCATCCGTCATCACCGCGCTCACCGCGCAGAATACGATGGGCGTGCGCGGCATCCATCAGGTGCCGGCCGAGTTCGTGACGGCGCAGATCGATGCGGTGTTCTCCGATCTTGCGGTCGGCGCGGTCAAGATCGGCATGGTGGCGGAGCTTTCGATCATCGATGCGATCGCGGCCGGGCTCGAGCGCTGGTCGCCGAAGCATGTTGTGTTCGATCCGGTGATGGTTGCAACCTCGGGCGATCGCCTGCTTGCCGCGGAGGCGGTCGATGCGCTGCGCACGAGATTGATCCCGCTTGCGTCGTTGATCACCCCGAACCTGCCGGAGGCCGCAGCACTGCTCGACGAACCGATGGCCTCGGATGAGGCCGCCATCGAGAGCCAGGGCAGGCGGCTGCTTGCCCTCGGCTGTCAGGCGGTCCTGATTAAGGGCGGGCACGGGCAGGGCAGCGAGAGCATCGACTATCTCGTCGATGTAGACAGCGCGCTCGTGCTCGCGGCGCCGCGCATCGGCACCGCAAACACCCATGGCACCGGCTGCTCTTTGTCGTCTGCGATCGCAGCCGAGCTTGCCAAGGGCGAAGACGTGACGTCAGCCGTGCGCAATGCCAAGCGCTGGATCAGCGCCGCCATCGAAGCCGCCGACCGTTTCACCGTCGGCCACGGCCACGGGCCGGTGCATCATTTTCACAGATTTTATTAGACGACCGAGCTGCCTCAACCCTGTCCCGCATATCTACGGCCTCTGGTGTCGCCAGATTGTCGCATGGCGCTGTTATCCGCATTTCAAAGGGGCGCGTAGCTGATTCTGGTGGGACTGTTGGCTGCGACGAATCGTCATCGCCCTGTCACAGGGATTTGTTAGGTGCACAGGTATGGGAAGCGACTCTTTCAGTGAAGAGAGCCCCGAGCGGCGCTTTCGCACGTTGTTTATCTCCGATGTCCATCTCGGAGCCCGCGGGTCGCAAGCCGACCGATTGCTGGATTTCCTGCGCTCTCACGATGCCGACACGATCTACCTGGTTGGCGACATCGTTGACGGTTGGGCGCTGAAGTCGAGCTGGCACTGGCCCCAGACCCACAACGATTTCGTGCAGAAGATGCTGCGCAAGGCACGCAAGGGCGCCAAGGTCATCTATATCCCCGGCAATCACGACGAGTTCCTGCGCAAGTACTACGGCACGCATTTCGGCGGCATCGACGTGATGGAGAACACCATCCACACCGGCGTCGACGGCAAGCGCTACCTCGTGATCCACGGCGATATCTTCGACCTCGTGGTGCAGAATGCGCGCTGGCTCGCCCATCTCGGCGACAAGGCGTACGACTTCGCGATCCAGATGAATCGCTTCGTCAACTTCTTCCGCCGCATGTTCGGCGTGCCCTACTGGTCGCTGTCGCAATGGGCGAAGCTGAAGGTCAAGAAGGCAGTCAATTACATCGGCGCGTTCGAAACCACGCTTGCGAGCGAAGCACGTCGCCACGGCTGCGACGGCGTGATCTGCGGCCACATCCATTATGCAACGATCCGCGACGAGCACGGCATCCGCTACATGAATTGCGGCGACTGGGTCGAGAGCTGCACGGCGCTAGCCGAGCACGAGGATGGCCGCTTCGAGATCATCACCTGGACGGACCCGGTCCGGCGCATCGCCCCAGTGCCGCGGGTCACGGCGCGCGCTGCATGACAAAAATCCTGGTCGCGACCGACGCATGGCATCCCCAGGTCAACGGGGTGGTTCGGACGCTGACCATGATGGCCGAGGCGGCAAAGGGCCTCGGCGTTGAGATCGCATTTCTCACACCGCAATCGTTCCGCACCTTCGCGATGCCGAGCTATCGCGACCTCCGGCTGGCCTTGCCGCACCCGGCTGCGATTGCCGCGCTGATCGAGCAGGACAAGCCCGACAGCATCCACATCGCCACCGAAGGTCCGATCGGCCTGTTGGTGCGCCGCTACTGCCGCAAGCGCGGTCTGCCGTTCACCACGAGCTTTCACACCCGCTTTCCCGACTATGTCTCGGCGCGCTCGCCAATCCCGGAAAACTGGGTCTGGCGGCTGTTGCGCTGGTTCCATCGGCCGAGCCAGGCGGTGATGGCGGCAACTCCGGCGCTCGCCGCCGAACTGCGCTCGCGCGGCTTTCGCAACGTGGTGCTGTGGTCGCGCGGCGTCGATACCGAGCTGTTCCATCCGCGCCATGTCGACCTCTGTCTTCCGGCACCGGTTTTCCTGAGCGTCGGCCGGGTGGCGGTCGAGAAGAACCTGGAAGCCTTCCTCGATCTCGATCTGCCGGGCACCAAGGTTGTTGTCGGCGACGGGCCGGCGCGGCCGGCACTGGAGCGGAAATACCGCGACGCCGTGTTCCTGGGCGCACGGCACGGCGAGGAATTGGCGCGCATTTATGCCGCTGCCGATGTGTTCGTGTTCCCGAGCAGGACCGACACCTTCGGTTTGGTGCTGCTGGAGGCGCTTGCGAGCGGCCTGCCGGTCGCCGCTTTCCCGGTGGTCGGTCCGCGTGACGTGATCGGCACTGCGCCGGTCGGCGTGCTGAAAGAAGACCTCCGCGAGGCCTGCCTGGAGGCGCTCAGCATCCCCGCGCAAACCTGTGTCGACTTTGCTGCGCGCCACACCTGGCAAGCCTCGGCGCGCGTTTTTATCGACCACGCCCTCAATCTCCGGCCGGTCGAGCCCGAGCCTGAGAACGAACCGGCGGAATTCGTGGCTGAGGACCCGCATTTCGCGGCCTAGCCTGACACCGTAGCCCGGGTGAAGCGCAGCGCAACCCGGGATTTCTGTATCTGTCTTGACCAGCGGTCCCGGGTTACGCGTTCCGCTCCACCCGGGCTACGGCCGGGGATCACACAGAAGCGTCTTGCCGGCTTGTCCGCGACCGCGTTACAAATCGGGTATGACCGAAATCATTGCGAATCAACCCATCGGCGCGGCTGATATCGAAGCCGCCGCAAAGGTGGTCGCGCCGTTCGCGGTGCGCACGCCGCTGCTGTCCTTTCCCGTCCTCAACGAGCGCGCCGGGACCACGGTGTTCCTGAAGCCGGAAATGCTGCAGCGGACAGGCTCGTTCAAGTTCCGCGGCGCCTTCAACAAACTGTCGTCGATCCCGCAGGCCCAGCGTGGTGGCGGGGTCGTCGCATTCTCCTCCGGTAACCACGCTCAAGGTGTGGCCGCAGCGGCGAAGATCCTCAGCATGCAGGCGACCATCGTGATGCCGGCGGACTCGCCCATCACCAAGCGCGAGCGCACCAAGTCCTATGGCGCCGAGGTCGTGCTCTATGACCGCGACCGTGAGGACCGCGAGGCGATCGCCAATGGCATCGCAGAGAAGTGCGGCGCGACTTTGGTGCGTCCCTATGACGATCCCTTCGTGATCGCAGGGCAGGGCACCGCGGGCCGCGAAATCGCCGAGGACATGGCCACGCTTGGGCTTACGCCTGACATCGTGGTGGCACCGGCGTCCGGCGGCGGGCTGATCGCGGGCGTCGCGACCGCCGTGAAGGCCAAATTCCCGCAAGCCCAGGTGATCGTCGCCGAGCCGAAGGGCTATGACGACCACGCGCTGTCGCTGCAGGTAGGACATCGCGAGCCGCATCCAGCCGCCGCCCGCACCATCTGCGACGCGTTGATGGCGGCGATGCCGGGCGAACTGACGTTTGCGATCAACAGCAAGCTGCTGGCGGGCGGCGTGTCGGCTTCGGATGAGGAAGTCGCCGCTGCGGTCGCGTTCGCCTATCGCGAATTGAAGCTGGTGGTCGAACCCGGCGGCGCCGTCGGCCTTGCCGCCTTGCTCGCCGGCCGCATCGACGCCAAGGACAAGAACGTCGTCATCGTTCTCTCCGGCGGCAATGTCGACGCCGACCTGTTCGCCAAGCTGGTGGCCTGAACAACGCCGAGATTCTGTAGCCCGCCCGGGCTACGACGCAGAACATCGTTTTGGCGCTTGCGCAATCAGCGCATCAACGGCGTCCAAATCCCTGGCCCCGCCCCATCGATTGGCTGACTGCCCTTGCGGCGGATTGCAGCACCTGACAATCTTTGTTCGGCGCAAGGTCGGAGGAATCCAGGATGGGGGACGGCTCCGGGCAAAGGGTTGCAACCGTCGTCATCGCGGTAGTGCTCGTCGGCGCGGCCGCATCTCAGGCGAGGAGTGTGCTGGCGCCGCTCGCTGCGGCGCTGTTCATCATCGCGATCGTCTGGCCGGCGCAGAAATGGCTGCAGTCATGGATGCCGAAGCTCGCAGCGCTCGCGATCACCATGCTGGTCACGGTGGCGATCTGCCTTGCCTTCGCTTCGCTGGCAGCGTGGGGCTTTGGCCGCGTCGGCCATTTCCTCGTCGCCGATGCTGGGCGGTATCAGACGTTCTATGAACGGGCCGTGATATGGCTCGATGGCCATGGCATCGAGGTTGCCAGCCTCTGGGCCGAGCACTTCAATGTCGGCTGGCTGCTGCGCGCCACGCAATACGTCACCGGCCGCCTCAACACCACGCTGAGCTTCTGGCTGATCGCGCTGGTCTATGTCGTGCTGGGGCTGCTCGAGGTCGAGGATGCCAGGCGAAGGATAGACAGATTGGAGAACGCCACGGCGGCGCGCGTGTTGCTCAATGGCAGCGCGGCGACCGCGGCCAAATTTCGGAAATATCTGCTGGTGCGCACGCAGATGAGCGCAGTCACCGGCCTTCTGGTCGGCCTTTTCGCCGGCGTTACCGGATTGCCATTCGCGTTCGAATGGGGCGTGATCGCCTTCGTGCTGAACTACATCCCGTTCATCGGGCCGTTCATCGCCACGCTGTTTCCGACGCTGCTTGCCATGACGCAATTCGAGAGCTGGCCGGCGGTGTTCGGTGTCTTTGCCTGCCTCAACATCATCCAGTTCGTGGTCGGCAGCTATGTCGAGCCACGCGTCGCCGGCAACACGCTATCGATATCGCCGTTCATCGTGCTGTTTGCGATCTTCTTGTGGACCTTCCTGTGGGGCCTGTTCGGCACCTTCATCGGTGTGCCAATCACGCTTGCGCTTCTCACCTTCTCTGCCGAGCACCCGTCGACGTGCTGGCTCGCCGATCTGCTCGGAGGACCGGCGGATGCGAAGCGGGCCTAGGCACCTACTTGCAGACCCGTCCAATGGGCAGCGAAGGTCCACATGTCGGCGTGCAGGGCGATGATCTTGTCCAGCGGCATGCCGGCGCCGTGCCCGGCGCGGGTTTCGATGCGCACCAGATGCGGCCTCGGACCAAGGTCCGCCGCCTGCAACGCCGCGACATATTTGAAAGTGTGCGCGGGAACGACGCGGTCATCGGCGTCGGCGGTCGTGGCGAGGATCGCCGGATAGTCGGCGCCGGCCCTGATGGTGTGGTAGGGCGAGTAGGTCATGAGGTTGCGGAAGTGCCGCTCTTCGGCCGGGCTGCCAAACTCGCCCATCCAAAACGTACCGGCGGTGAACTTGTCGTAACGCAGCATGTCCATCACGCCGACGCCCGGCAGCGCCACGTCGAAGAGGTCAGGTCGCTGGTTGGTCACGGCGCCGACCAACAGGCCGCCTCCCGACTCGCCCTGGATCGCGAGGCCGTCCGGCGCGGTGATGCCTTCATCCTTCAGGAATTCGCCGGCGGCAATGAAATCGTCGAACACGTTCTGCCTGTTTTCAAGTTGGCCCGCGCGGTGCCAGGCCCTGCCGTACTCACCGCCGCCGCGGATGTTGGCAACTGCCAGCACGCCGCCTTGTTCGACCCAGGCGAGTTGCAGGGAGTTATAGATCGGAACCTGGCTGATGCCGAACCCGCCATAGCCGTAGAGCAGGGTCGGCGCGGCCCCGGACACGTCCTTGCGATGGATCAGGAACAACGGCACCCATGTGCCGTCCTTGGAGCGACAGAAGCGCTGCTCCACCACGATCCTGCTCAGGTCGATCGCCACCTCGGGCTCGGCCCACGGCGTGATGGTGTTGGCGGCCACGTCGTAACGATAGATGGTGGTGGGCACGTTATAGCTGGTGAAGACGAAGAACGCCTCGTCTTCGGCCGGATTGCCGGTCAAGCCGCCTGCCGTGCCGATGCTGGGCAGCGCCACCGCGCCATCGGGCGCGCCGTCCATGTCGAAGCGACGGATCTCGGTCTTGGCATCGACGAGGTAGCCGATCAACAGCTTGCCGCCAAGCAGGGCGGCGTCGTTGAGCACCGCGCTGCCCTCGGCTTCGGGCACGATCTCGACCGGCTGCGGCTCGGGCGCGGCGAGGTCGAGCGACACCACGCGGCGGCGTTCGGCGCCGTCGGTGGTGATCAGGATCAACTTGGCGCCATCGTTGCCGAGGACCATCCACTCGGCATCCATGCTTGGGACGATAGTGCGTGGCGTCCAGTCCGTAGCGCTCAGGTCGACAACGGTGAGGGCGCTCTCGTTCGACCCAGGGGTCGAGGAGATGTGGAGGTAGCGGCCATCCACGGCGCGATCGGCCACGTGCAGCAACCCCGGACGATGCGGGGTGGAATAGATGAGACGGTCTTCGGCCTGCGGTGTGCCCAGTCTGTGGAAATAGACGGCGTGGTTGGCGACGCCAGCGCTCGCGGCCGTGCCGGCTTCAGGCTCAGGATAGCGCGAATAGAAGAAGCCGGAGCCATCGGGCACCCAGGCCAGCCGGGTGAACCGCGCCCATTCGACGGCGTCGTCCAACTGCTGGCCAGTATCGACGTTGAGCACTTTGATGGTGCGCCAGTCCGTGCCGCCGGTCTGCACGCCGAAGGCCAGGAAGCGGCCGTCGTCGGACGGCGCCCATTCGGCCAACGCATCAGCGTTGTCCTCCGACCAGGCATTGGGATCGATCAGCAGGCGGTCTGCGCCCGCCGCCGCGTCGCCCACATAGAGCGAAGCCTGATTGGCAACGCCGTCATTGCGGGTGAAGAAGTAGCGCTCGCCGCGCTTCAGCGGGACTGTGAACCGCTCGTAGTCCAGCAATTCAGTCATCCGCTGCCTGAACACGTCGCGGCCAGGCAGGGTGCTGAGATACTTTTGCGTTACCGCGTTTTGCGCCTCGACCCAGGCTGCAACCTTTCGGTCGCTGCGCGCATCGCCTTCCAGCCAGCGATAGGGATCGGCGATCCGCTCGCCGAAATGCTCCTCCACCAGATCACCGCGTGCGGTCTCTGGATAAGCGATGTCGGGCATGAGTCTCTCCAAAACGGGTTGGGCTAGGGCGGGAATGGCCGGGGCAGAAGAAGCGAGGGAGCAGTGCGGCACGAAACGTCGCCGCCTAGGCTTCGGTCATGAAGGTTGCCGGTCGTCGACGGCGGGAAGGTCGTCGCCGAAAGGTTTCGGCACGACAGGATCACAGAAGGGCAGGTTGCTGACCGCCCGGATGGCGCGCGACATCCGCGCAACCACATCTGCGGTGGTGAAGGTCTGGCCGTAGCGCACCGCAGCCAGACTGATCGTCTCATCGATCGTGCGTATCGCACACATCACGGCAGCGGCGCACAGACGGACGTCGAAATCATTGCGCAAGCGATCCAGCCGATCCGCGATGACCGCCATCATCTGCTCTTCGCCATCGTGGTAGGACAGGAGCCAGGTTGAGCGAAGGTCAGGCTCATCGGGAAAGGCGGCTATCAGCCTGACGATCAGGATCCCGTCGGCGATCTCTTCTGCCGACTGCTTCTCCAGGTCGAAACACTCCGCGAGATGCGCTTCAAGCGACACGTTGCGCGGCCAACGTTGCAGTTGCAGGGCGAACCGGTTCCATGATTGGGCAAAGAGCGGCTCGACGCAGCTCTCCTTGGTGCGGAAGTACCGCCATACCGTTCGCTTGGAGAGGCCGGAAGCCTCGGCGATATCGTCTCCGCTGGTGCCGCTGACCCCACGTTCCAGAAAAAGTCTGGCTGCCTGGCGCGAGACCGCCAGACGCGCATCGTCTTGTATCGAACCCACGGAGTAACCTCATGTCACTTAGTGACGTAAATGACGTCACTAAGTGACATAAATGTAAAGCCCGAGCGCGACCAGCGTAGGGGTGCTGCTAGCTAGTTTCCCGCAATCTCCACCTTCTCCGGCTCGGCGAGGCAAAGCGTTCCATCGAGGCCGCTCATCAGGTGGTGGATGTAGAAATAGCTTGGCGCATCATTGGCAGCGTTCATCACCGGCGAGGGCGCGGAGATAATCTTCAATGCGCCGCATGCACCGATCCAGTCGATGTGGCGGTGACCGTGCATCACCACGACGCGGTCGGCAAAGGCTTGCAGTCTACGGACGAACCAGCTCCCATTGATTAATGCCGTTCCAATGCGCTCGGAGAACTTCGTCGTCGGCATGGGATATTCCGTGAGGTGATGGTGTAGCGCCACGATCCACCGTGCTTTCGGAAAATAGTTCATGGCGGCCTCCAGCCGCTGCACCTGTTCGAGCGAGACCAGCCCGAGCGCGTTGGTGAAGGAGAAGTGGGTTTCGGCATTGGAGTCGAGGATGGCTATTCCGAGGCCTTCCGGTTGGTCGGGCGGCAGGATCATCGGGAATTGGTCCTCGAATAGCCGGCGAAGCTCGGCGCCCCGACGCACGCCGCCGCGCTCGGCGAACGCAACAATCTCTTCGCGATGCGGCGTGAGGAGTTCGTCCAGCGTGGCCGCGACTTTGCCTGAGTTGTCGACGAGGCGCACCCGATTGCCCTGAATGGCCGATATCGCCGACAGGGTTCGCATTTGCCGCAGCCGCTTGCCGGGGCTGAACGGCAAGTCGAGCCGGGCCGGATTGGCGCGATCGACGATGTTCACGTCATGATTGCCCGGCAGCAGAAGCGTCCGCGCGGCAAGATCAGGGTGCTCTGACAATGCCTCAAAGAACTCGGCCCATTCGCTGGCGCGCCCCGCATCCGTCATATCGCCACTGATCAGCACGTGATCGAGCGGATCGGCGGCATGAATGGCGGCGAGACGAGCAAGCGCGGCGGCAAAGCGTTCATTGCCGCGCGGCCCGGCGCGCCCGCATTCGATGCGAAAGCCATATCGCTCGCCGACGACGTGGACATCGGACAGGTGCGCAACGCGCCAGATGCGCGCATCGGATCCAGGGATATCGAACGCGGCAAGATCGGCCGGCTGATCCATGCTGGCATCGGCAAAACCCCAGGCCAATGACGCCGCGGCGAGATAGCAGGACACGAGCACAACGGCGTTGGCCAGCGTCGTCACCACGAGATGATGACCTATGGCGAGATCGATCAGGCCGGCGGTCCATTGCGAGGTCGGCCAAACCAGGATTGCGATCAATGCCGCGCCTGCGCTGAGCAGGATGCCGGCACCGCGCGAACACGCGCGTCGCACTCGCATGCGCAAATTTGGAGTCAGGCTGTTTTGCCAGATCCGTTCCGTCAGGTGGCGCAGTGCCTCACGGCAGAACGCGTAGCTTGGCTGCACCGCGAGCGCGTTGAGCGACCAGAAACTGGTCTCGACGATCCGCAGCAGCGGCCGCCAGGCGAACCAGCCGAGCGCGACGATCGCGATCAGCATCAACGCCGCGCCGATTTCCGTCAGGACCAGGATTTTTTCCGACAAGATCGAAAGCCAGGCGGAGGCCAAGAGCGGCGCGAGGCCGAGCAGCACGGCCGGCAGCAGGAGCAACGCGGTCCACGCGAACAAGAGCTTCGGCAGGCTGATCTCGACAAGCAGGCTGCCGGCAATAGCAAGCAGCGAACGCTGACCGGGGCTGGCGGCATCGTCCTCGACGTCGCCGTCGCGCGGATCAAGCAGCACGCGGCGCTGAATGCTCGAACGTTCGTCCGCCGATGTCGACTGCCTCATGACATGAGTCCGTCGCTTGCAGTTGTCGCCGGGATGGACTTCGCGGACGCTAGCAGCGCGTGTCCGTGCTGCATACTTTATCACAGGTCTTGCAACGAGACATCGGCCACTGCGCGAGTCTCCTCACACAGCAGCGGCATTCGCGCCTACGAGAAGAACGCGATCTTCTCGGCCTGGCTCATGCGGCGGATCGGCGCGAGCGGATCGTTGGCGGCAGTGCTCGGCTTCTTCACGATGCCGTTGGCAATGATGGTGGAGCCGAGCGAGATTTCGACCGGAGGCTCGGGCGGCGCGACGAAGGTGGGCTGCGGTGGAAGCTCGAACTGTGGTTCCGGCAGCGCGACGGCAAGCTCAGGCGCCTGCGGCACGATTTCCGGCGCGGGCGGTGCTTCCAGTTCAACAGGTGGTTCTTCGGCGATCGTCGCCGTGGCGTCCTCAACGTCGAACGGGTCGGGCGCGCCCATCTCCATCGCGATCATGTCGAGCACGGCCTCGTCATGAGCGTCGGCAGCAGCTTCCTCGGTGGCGCGAGCAAGCTCGATCGCTTCAGCCTCCGCCAGCGCCGCTTCGGCGACAGCGAGCGCGGCTTCCGCGTCCGCAACGGTGATGGTCTCTTCCGCAGCTTCCGGCTCGGGAGGTGCGGCGACGGTCTCCACGGCGGCCGGCGCCTCCGGTGGGGCTTCGACTTCTGTCGTGTGCTCGACCTCCACCGTGTGAAGGGCGCGCGGCTCCGCGTGGCTCTCCGGTGCAGGTGCGGGTGACGGAGCCATCGGCGCTTCGGCGCTCGGCGCGGGCGTCTCATCGACCTCGGAGAACTGGGCGAGGCGTTGCACGATCGGTGCGAAGGCGGCATCCAGCGCGGCCTTCGCGTCGTCGGATGAAATCTGCGCGGCGCCGTTCTCGATCGCGACGACCTGGGAATCGATGAGGTCGCAGATGCGTCCGTCATTGCCGATCTCGCGCAGCCGCCACGCGATCTCGCGGATTACCCGCGCGCCCTTGCGCACCGGGGCAAGCTTCTGCTCCAGCGCCAGGCTGTCGAGCGCTTCGGCCGCAGATGCCTGCGCGGCCTCCACCGCGTCGCGGATCGCGGCGATGGCCTCGGCGACCGCCGGCCCCGGATCGGGTTCGACCGCCTGCTTCTGCGCGGCAAGGCTTTCCTCGAGCCGGGCCACCGCATCCAGCACCAGGCGGGTATCGGCGTTGCGGTTGCGCTTGGCGTATTCGGAGAGGAACCAGCGGCCGCGCGAAGTCTCCATGAAGGCTTCGCTGATCGCGTGGTAATCGTCCTCGCCCGGCTGCACCGGGCGGGCTGTGATCGGCGAAAGGGCGAATGCTTCGTTGGCCATGCAAATCTCGTCGCGCAAATTGCGGCGCGCTGCGATAACGAACACCACGATATCAGGCGAATCGCAATTGGATTGATGGCTTCCGAATCACAAATTCCTGCAGCGCCGCAAGTGGATGCTAAGCGATTCGCGGCTCGCCTCGGAGCCTTTTACGGCACCATGTTCGGGATGCTCGGCACCTATCTGCCGTTCTTCCCGCTCTGGCTGAAGGCGGTGGGGATCGAGGCGTCCTGGATCGGCATCATCACGGCGGTGCCCGCGGTGACCCGCTTCACCGTGCTGCCGCTGATCACGTCCCTTGCCGAGCGGCGGCGGATGCTGCGCGGCGCCATCATGATCACGGCGGCCGCGACCGCGTTCGGATTTGCCCTCATCGGCACCCAGCGCCAGGCACTGCCGGTATTCCTGGTCTTCGTCGTCACCTGCTGCCTTTGGACGCCGACGGGGCCGCTCACGGATGCCTATGCGCTCCGCGGCGTGACGCATTACAGACTGAACTATGGTCCGCTGCGGCTGTGGGGTTCGGCGGCCTTCGTGGTCGGCGCGCTCTTGTGCGGGCTGCTGGTCGATGAAGTCGCGGCGGAGCACCTGATCTGGATCATTGCTGCCGTAGCGGGGGTCAGTGCGCTCACCAGCCTGGGCCTGCGGCCGCTCGAGGTCGCAAAGACGGCCGAGACCGCACAGCGCGGCGGCGTCGCGCTGCTCCGCGATCGCGGCTTCCTCGCGATCATCGCGGCTTCTGCGCTGATCCAGGGCAGCCATGTCGCCTATTACATCTTTGCCTCCATCGTCTGGAAGCAGGCCGGCCTGGGCGGGCTCACCATCGCAGCGCTGTGGTCGCTCGGCGTGCTCGCGGAGATCGTGCTGTTTGCGGTATCGCCGCGCCTCACGCTGCCCCCGGCGATGCTGGTCGTGATCGGCGCACTGGCCGGGGTTGCGCGCTGGGTGATCACCGCGCAGGACCCGCCGCTTCCGGTCCTGGCCGTCGTGCAGCTCACGCATGGGCTGACCTTCGGCCTGACGCAGGCCGGCATCATGGGGCTTTTGGTGCACCAGGTGCCCGGACACATCATGGCGCGCGGGCAGGGCTATCTTGCCGCCTGCAGCGGCATCGTCTCGAGCAGCACCGCGATCCTGTGCGGCGTCGTCTATGCCCGCTACGGCCAGGGCGTCTATTACCTGATGGCCGCGATGGCGGCGTCAGGTGCGCTCGTGATGTGGCTGGGGCGCAACCGGATAGCGTTTTCAAGCGAAGTGGGTACCGGTTCGCGTTAAGAAAACGCGTCAAGAAGGGGACTCCATCATCCCCAGAGCGCGGCCTCCGGCGGATAGACGAGGCTGCCGTCGTAACGCAGCCCGTGGTCGCGGTCGTGCGCGAGCAGCAGCGGGCCATCGAGATCGACGAAGCGCGCCTGCGGGGTGAGCAGCATCGCGGGTGCCATGGCGAGCGAGGTCGCGACCATGCAGCCGACCATGATGTCGAAGCCGAGCGCCTGGGCGGCATCCGCCATCGCCAACGCCTCGGTCAAGCCGCCGGTCTTGTCGAGCTTGATGTTGACTGCGTCGTAGCGGTCGCGGAGCCCCTCCAGCGAGGCGCGCGCATGCACGCTTTCGTCGGCGCAGACGGCAAGTGGCCGCTTGATCTCAGTCAGCGCCGCATCGTTGCCGGCCGGCAGCGGCTGCTCCACCAGCGTGACGCCGGCATCCGCGCAGGCGGCGAGGTTGTCGGCGAGGTTGTCCGCCGTCCAGGCCTCATTGGCGTCGACGATCAGTTCGGCCTTCGGCGCCGCCCTGCGTACCGCCTTGATGCGCTCTCCATCGCCGTCGCCGCCGAGCTTGATCTTGAGCAGCGGCCGGTGCGCGGCCCTGGCGGTCGCTTCCGCCATCGCCTCCGGCGTTCCCAGCGAGATCGTGTAGGCCGTGGTGCAGGGGACCGGCGTTCCGCGCCCGAGCAGGTTCCATATCCGATTGCCGCTGCGCTTGGCCTCGAGGTCCCACAGGGCGCAATCCAGCGCGTTCCGGGCCGCGCCCGGCGGCATTTGCGCCTGCAGGGCCTTCCGGTCCATGCCGGCCGCAAGGGACCCCTGCATCGCCTGGATCGCCGCAAGCGCCGCCTCCGGCGTCTCGCCATAGCGCGGGTAGGGCACGCATTCGCCGCGCCCGGTCAACCCGTCCAGGCTGACCTCGGCCACGACGGTAACGGCCTCGGTCTTGGCGCCCCGGCTGATGGTGAAGGCGCCCGCGATCGGCCAGCGTTCGATAAAGGCGGCAAGCTCTTGCGTTAGGCGCGCGGATCGGCTGGAAGTCATTTCAAAATCTCGCAATTTCTGAACCGTGCGCTTGCGGGGCGCTGCCAACTATGGCTGGTTAGCGCCAGATTCTACAAGGCAATGCGGCGTTCGAATTCCTATCTTTCGAACGAGACAACCAGCCTGGGGTGGGCATTTTGAACGGCGACCCGACACTGGAACGGATAACACAGGGCGGCGGCCTTGCCCTGTGCGCCGCGGGGCCCTGGACGGCCCGTTTTGCGCCCGTGCTGGAGCGGATGGTGGCCGACGCGGAAAAGCTCCGGGGCACCCGTCCCGATATCTTCATCGACGTCTCCCAGGTCTCCAAGCTCGACACCTTCGGCGCCTGGTTGATCGAGCGGCTCAGGCGCAGCCTGAGCCACGGTGGCGGCGAGGCGACCATCGCCGGGCTCTCGGAAAACTACTCGAGCTTGGTCGACGAAGTCAGGCGGGTGAAGGAAACGCCGGAGGCCGAGACCGGCCCGGTCTCGATTACGGCCATGCTGGACCAGATCGGCCGGGTGGTGGTCGGCATCGGCGGCACGATCATCGGATTGATCGACATGCTCGGTGCCGTACTCGTCGCGAGCGGGCATGTCTTGATCCGCCCGCGCTCGTTCCGTCTGACCTCGACCATCCACCATCTGGAGCAGGTGTGCTGGCGCGCGGTGCCGATCGTGGTGCTGATCACCTTCCTGATCGGCTGCATCATCGCGCAGCAAGGCATCTTTCATTTCCGCAGGTTCGGCGCCGACATCTTCGTGGTCGACATGCTCGGCGTGCTGGTGCTGCGCGAGATCGGCGTGTTGCTCGTTGCCATCATGGTCGCCGGACGCTCGGGCAGTGCCTACACCGCCGAGCTCGGCTCGATGAAGATGCGCGAGGAAATCGACGCGCTGCGTACCATGGGGTTCGATCCGATCGAGGTGCTGGTCCTGCCCCGCATGCTGGCGCTGGTGCTGGCGCTGCCGATCCTCGCCTTTCTCGGCGCGATGGCCGCGCTCTATGGCGGCGGCCTCGTCGCCTGGCTCTATGGCGGCGTCGATCCGGAAGCGTTCCTGCTGCGGCTGCGCGATGCCATCTCGATCAATCATTTCATCGTCGGCATGGTCAAGGCGCCGGTGATGGCGGCGGTGATCGGCATCGTCGCCTGTGTCGAGGGGCTGGCGGTGCAGGGCAGCGCGGAATCGCTCGGCCAGCACACGACGTCATCGGTGGTGAAGGGCATCTTCTTCGTCATCGTGATGGACGGCGTGTTCGCGATCTTCTTCGCGTCGATCGGGATGTGACCATGCTGGTACAGCCCATTTCCGACGCCATCATCCGCGTTCGCGACATCACGGTGCAGTTCGGCAGGACTCGCGTGCTCGACAGTCTCGATCTCGATGTGAAACGCGGCGAGATCCTGGGCTTTGTCGGCCCCTCCGGCGCCGGCAAGTCGGTGCTGACGCGCACCATCATCGGGCTGGTGCCGAAGGTGTCGGGACGCATCGAGGTGTTCGGCATCGACCTCGATGCCGCCAGCTCCAGCGAACGGCGCCGGGTCGAACGGCGCTGGGGCGTCCTGTTCCAGCAGGGCGCGCTGTTCTCCTCGCTCACCGTGCGGCAGAACATCCAGTTTCCGGTGCGCGAATATCTGAGGGTCTCACAGCGGCTCTTGGACGAGATCATGGTGGCGAAGCTCGTGATGGTCGGGCTGAAGCCCGAGGTCGCCGACCGCTATCCTTCCGAGCTCTCCGGCGGCATGATCAAGCGCGTGGCGCTGGCGCGTGCGCTCGCGCTCGATCCCGAGCTCGTGTTCCTGGATGAGCCGACCTCCGGCCTGGACCCGATCGGCGCCGGCGAGTTCGACGAGCTGGTGCGCACCCTGCAGCGCACTTTGGGGCTGACCGTTTTCATGGTAACCCACGACCTCGACAGCCTATATACCGCGTGCGACCGCATCGCCGTTTTAGGGAACGGTAAGATCATTGCCGCAGGATCGATCGCCGACATGCAGGCCTCGCAGCATCCATGGCTGCGGCAATACTTCCATGGCAAACGCGCCCGCGCCGTCATCGGCTAGCGCGTGATCCCGACAGGTGGAAACCGGTTTTCGGACAAGATCATGCGCGAGAGAGAAGGATCAGTGACGGTTCCGCCGCGGCGGACCCCGAGCTTGGACGAGTAGCTGGAGCAATCGATGGAAACCCGGGCGAACTATGTCCTGATCGGCGCCTTCACGCTGGCGGTGATTGCGGCTGCGTTCGGCTTCGTGCTCTGGTTCCAGAGCCTGCATACCACCAAGCAGCGCAGCCCTTTGCGGGTGATCTTCGAAGGTCCGGCCTCGGGTCTGCGGAACGGTGGTAATGTCAATTTTAATGGTATCAGGATAGGGGAAGTCATTTCGGTGAAGCTCGACAATCCGCGTCGCGTAGTTGCATTCGCGATGGTCGAGAACAACGCGCCGATCCGCAAGGACACCCTGGTCGGCCTCGAATTCCAGGGATTGACAGGCGTTGCCGCGATCTCGCTGAAGGGCGGCGAGGAGACGGCGCCTCCGGTGCCGCTCGACGAGGACGGTATCCCCGTGCTGACCGCCGATCCCAGGGCCCTGCAGGATGTCACCGAAGCGATCCGCGCGACGCTTCAGAACGTCAACCGCATCGTCGCGGACAATCAAGAATCGGTGAAGAACTCGCTGCGCAATCTCGAGACCTTCACCGCGGCGCTCGCGCGCAATTCCGAGAAGATCGACAATGTGATGCTGAGGGTCGACGGCGTGATGGGCAAGGCCGACAACCTCATGCTCGGCCTCAACAGCATCGCCGGCGGCGATCGCGGTGGCGAACTGGCCGCGATGGTGAAATCGATCCGCGAGCTCGCCGAAGATTTCGACAAGCGCTCGGGCGCACTGATGGCCGACGGCCGCAGGACGCTCGGCGATATCAGCCGCGCCGTGAACAACCTCGACCGCAACCCGACGCGCCTGTTGTTCGGCGCCAGCAGCAGCAGCAGTAGCAGCAACAGCAACGCATCCGAACCGCCGCCTCCGCCGAGGTCCGTAGGGCCGGTACGCAGGCGACAGTAGCGGGCGATTCGTTCCCTCTCCAGCGTCATCGTCCGCGAAGGCGGACGATCCGGTATGCGGCAGCGTCACGGGCTCATCTCAGGCCGTAGCGACTACTGGATGCCCCGCCTTCGCGGGGCATAACGGTGAGAGATTTGTTCTCCGCCGTCATTGCGAGCGAAGCGAAGCAATCCATTGGCACCGCATAACGGGTGAGAATGGATTGCTTCGTCGCTTTCGCTCCTCGCAATGACGAAAAGCAAAACGGAGGCCCTTCGGCCTCCATTTCTCTATTCGCTATTCGCCACTCGCTATTCGCGTCTCATCCCAGCCGCCCCGCTGCGTGTGCGAGCAGCGTGTACACCAGCCCCGTCTCCGAGGTCAGGTGGTTGCGCAGCGACTGCGGGCCGCGGTCGTCGCGGGCGACTTCGTCGAGCAGCCGCTCGAACTCTGCGATGTAGCGGTCGACCGTCTGCTTGAAGCCGCGGTCGGAGCGGTACTTGCGGGCGACCTCGTCGAAAGCCTTCTGGCCGGCCGGCGTGTAGAGCCGCTTGCTGAACGCCTTGTTCTCGCCGCGCTGGTAGCGATCCCACATCTCAGCCGCAAGGTTGCGGTCCATCAGCCGGCCGATGTCGAGCGACAGCGATTCCAGCGGATTGGCGGCGGCAGCCTGCGGACGGGGACGCGGCGCTTCGCGGGGCGCGGGGGCAGGGGTATCGCTGCGGTTGAGCAGGTCCGACAGCCAGCCGTCCCGGCCGTTGTCCGGGGTCGCCGGGCTGACCGGCGGCGCTTCGGCGCGGCGCGAGGCCGGCGCCGGCACGCCGAGGTCCGGCGGCGGCAGGGTCGATGCGCTGCCATAGTCGCCGCGCATGCGGACATCGCTTGTGCGACCGCCGGCGGCAGCGACCACCACGGTCTCGTCCTGGCGCTGCACGCTGACCCGGCTATTGGTCGCGACGTCGAGCCCGCGGCCGTGCTGGGCCACGATGCGGTTGAGCTCGGCCAGCGCCTCGATCTGGTCGACGATCACCTTGCGCATCTGCGCAGTGTTCTCCGCGGCCTCCTGCGGCATCTCGAGCACGCCGCGGCGCAGCTCGGTGCGGGTAGCTTCGAGCTCGTTGTGCATCTCGGCCGCCATCTGCTTCATCGACTGCACCATCGCGGAGAACTTTTCCGTCGATTCCTTGAACATCGCATCCGTTTCCTGGGTGCTCTGCTGGTACAGGTCGTTCATGGCGTCGAGCGTCTGTTGCCGCTCGTTCTCGGCCGCGGCGCGCACGGCCTCGAACTGGCGGCTGATCGCCGCAGAGCCGGCGCCGGCGGTCTCCGCCACCACGCGGGCGATGTCGCGGGCGCGCTCCTCGGCCGCGGCGAGCGATTCATCGAGCAGGCCGGTGAAGCGCGACAGCCGCTGGTCGAGATCAGTGGTGCGCAGGTCGATGGTGGTGACCAGCGATTCCAGCGTCGCCTTGCGTTCGGCGATCGAGCCCGTGGTGTTGCGGTTGCTCTGCTCCACCAATGCGGCGGCTTCGACCAACGCGCGGCCGTGGGTGTCGAACTGGGTCGACAGTTCGCCGAGGTCCTCCAGCGCCTTCTGGGTCTTGCTGTTGAACACGGTGAGCTGGTCTTCCAGCGTCTGGGTCGCAATGCCGTTGCGCGAGGTGACGTCGTTCATCGCCGAGACGAAGTCGGCGACGCGGGTCACGAGCGCGCGCTCGAGCGAGTTGAGGTTGTCGTGGGCGCCGGTGAGCACCTCCTGCAAGAGGATGTTGCCCTCGCGCAGCCGCTCGAACAGCGCCACTGTATCCGTGCGCAGGATCTTGCTGGTCTCCTGCATCTCGGTGACGGCGGCAATCGAGACCTGGCGCGACTGGTCGATCGCCGCGCGCGAGGAGTGCTCGAGGTCCTTCAGCGACTTTGCCACCGCGCCGGTCGCAAGATCGCCGGCAGAGGTGATGTTGCGCGCGACTTCGGCGCCGTGGCTCGACATCGTCTGCGCGAAGGTGTGGCCGCGCATTTCGATCGACTTCAGCGCGTCCGCGGTGGCGCGGTCGATATCGGTGGCGAGCTGCGCGCTCTTGTTGGTGAGCGCTTCCACCAGCGTGCCGCGCCTGGTGTCGACCATCTGCGCCAGCCGCTCGGCCTGCTGCTGCACATAGGTGACGATCTCGTCGGTCTTGCCGGTCATGGTCGAGCCGAACTGGCTGGAGGCGGCGAGCACCGAACGCTCGATGTCGGCGGACGTCGTCTTGACCTTCGAGGAGACCTCGTTGGCGGCGGCGACCAGCGAACTGTGCGCGTTCTGCGCCGAGGTCTGAATCGTCTCGGTGGTGTTCGCCGTGACGGCAGCGAGCGAGCGCTCGATCTGGACCGAGATGGCCTGGATCTGACCAGCCGCGTCGGCCGAGGTCGACACGAACGAGGTCTGCGCCTCGCGTGCGCTGCTCAGGATGGCCGCGGCAGTGTCGGCGCCGACTGCGGTCAGCGTCCGTTCGATATCGATCGCCAGCGACTTGACGTGGTTGGCTGCCTCCGACGATCCGGTGACCAGCGTGGTCTGAACGTCGCGGGCAGCCGAAGTGATCGACTCCGCGGTGGCCGCGCCAGCCATCGACAGCGAGCGCTGCATGTCTGCGACCAGCGTCGTGACGCTGTTTGCAGCTTCGGTTGATGCGGCAACCAGCGTGTTCTGGGCCTCGCGTGCGCCTGAGGTGACTGACTCCGCGGTAGCAGCGCCGGCCATGGACAGCGAGCGCTGCACGTCAGCGACCAGCGCCTTGACAGTGTTCGCGGCTTCGGTTGACGCGGAAACCAGCGTGTTCTGCGCCTCGCGTGCGCCTGAGGTGATCGACTCCGCGGTCGCCGTGCCGGCCATGGATAGCGAGCGCTGCATGTCGGCAGTCAGCGTCGTGACCGCGTTTGCAGCGTCGGTTGAGGCCGCGACCAGCGAGCTCTGCACGTCGGCGGTTAGCGTTCGTACCAGGTTTGCCGCCTCGGTCGAGGCCGACGTGAGCCTGTTCTGCGCCTCGCGGGCGCTGCTCAGGACTGTCTCGGCCGTCGATGTGCCGGCGGCAGACAGCGAGCGCTCCACATCGACCGAGAGTGCCTTCACCTGGCTGGTGATGTCGGTCGAGGCTGTTGTCAGCGCGCTCTGGGCCTCGCGTGCGCTGGCAACGACTGCTTCCGCCGTCGAGCTACCCGCAAGCGTGAGCGAGCGTTCGACATCGCCCGCCAGCGACTTGATCTGGTTCGTGATGTCGGTCGATGCCGCGATCAGCGTGTTCTGTGCTTCGCGCGCACCGGCCGTGACGGCTTCGGCTGTGGCGGTGCCGGCGAGCGTCAGCGAGCGCTCGACGTCGACGGCCAGCAACTTGACCTGGCTTGCCGCGTCGGTGGAGGCGCTGACCAGCGCGGTCTGTGCCTCGCGTGCTCCCGACAGGATCGAGGCGGCGGTCGCGCTGCCGACGGTCTGCAGGGTGCGCTCGACATCGGTCGAGAGCGCCTTGACCTGGGAGGCGACCTCGCCGGTGGCTGCCATCAGCGAGGCCTGGGCATCGCGGGCGCTGGACAGGATCGAGCTTGCGGCACCGGAGCCGACCGCGGTCAGCGCAGCCTCCACTTCGCCGGCGGTGAGCTTGAGCTGGGCGCCGACGTCGGAGGAGACCGTCAGCAGCGACTGCTGCGCGGTGCGCGCGCCGGTCTGGATGGTCTCGCTGGTGTTGACCACCAAATTGGTGAGCGAGCGCTCGGCGTCCTCGACATGCGACTTGATGCCGGAGGAGAGCAGTTCAGCGCGCGCCATCAGCTCGTCGCTGGCCTGGCGTCCGCTGCTTTCGATGCGGCCCGCGACCGCCTCGACGCGCGAGCCCAGGAGGTCCTCGAACTGCGCCACGCGGGCGTCGATGTCGCCGGCGATGGCGCCAACGCGGGTCTCGATGCCCTGGTGGATTTCCAGGAACCGGGCCGAGATGGTGTCGGTCAGATGCGCGCTGCGGCCGTCCACGGTTTCGGTGACGCTGGCGATGCGGCGATCGAGCGCCTCGATCGCCTGCGCGGCGCCGTCGGTGAGCGAGGAGGTGAGCAGGCCGAGGCGGGAGTCGATCGACTGGATCGCCTGCGCCGCACCTTCGGTGAGCGAGGTCGAGAGCATGCCGAGCCGGCCATCGATCGTCTGCGTGACCGAGCTGGTGCGAGTGTCGAAAGTCTGTTCCAGCGACTTCAAGCGGCCCTCGATCGACTCGTCGAGCCATTTGAGGCGGCCTTCGAGCGAATTGTCGAGGAAGCCAAGCCGGGTCTCGAGCGAGGCGTTGAGCGTGCCGAGCCGGTTCTCCAGCGAGCTGTCGAGCGTGTTGACGCGGCCGCTCAGCGCGCTGTCGAACATGGCGAGCTTGCTGTCGAGCGACGAGTCGAGGCTGCTGACACGGTCGCCGAGCGTGGTCTCGAACTGCAGGAGGCGCTGGTCGAGGGTCGCCGTGATCTCGCCGCTGTTGGAGGTGAGGCGGGTGTCGAAATTGTCGACATAGGTTTTCAGGGTGTTGGCGATGTCCTCGGTGCGCTGGCCCATGCGCTCGACGATCTCGCCGCCGAACGTCTTCACGGTGCGGTCGAATTCCGCGATGTGGCGGGTGATCAGCGCGCCGAGCGTGCCGGAGTCGCGGGCGAACTTCTCCGCCAGTTCCGAGCCCTGGTTTTTCACCAGTTCGTCGAAGGCGCTCATCTGCAGCGAGAGCGAGTCGTGTGCGGTCTCGGTCTGGCTCACCACCCTGGCAACCAGCGAATTGACGGTGACGTCGAGCACTTCGCTCGCCTTGTCGCCGGAGCTGATGATGTGGCTGGCCAGCCGATTGCCGGCCTCGTCGATCTTGGTGACGAGGTCTCCACTGCGCAGCTCGAGCTCGAGCAGGAGCGAGTCGGAGGAATTCTTCAGGGAATCGTGCGCCAGTTCGGTGCGCTCGGAGATGCCCTCGACAACGCTCACGGCGCGCTGCTCAAATTCGCCGGTGATGCGGTCGATGCGCTCGTTCAGCATCTCATGGACGCGGTCGGCGAGGTCGACGAATTCGTCGTGGACGTGGCCGGTCTTGAAGTTGAGGCTGCTCGTCAGCCGCTCGGAGGCATCGAGCACCGCGCGCGTGGTCTCAGAGCTGGCTTCCTCGAGCCGGTCGAGCAGGTCGCCGCCGCGCTCGCCGAGCGCGAGGATCATGTTGTCGCCGGCGTGGCTCAACGCCTGGGTGATGTGCTGGCCGCGCTCTTCCAGAGCGCCGGTGATGCTCTTTGCGACTTCGTCGACGCGCGAGGCGATCGCATCCGAGATCAGCGCGATGTCGTGGCGCAGGTCGATCTGCACGCCGGAAATGGCGCTGCGCACCTGCTCGGCCTGTCCGACCAGATTGTCGCGCTGGTGGGCGATGTCCTGCAACAGCGCGCGGATGCGCACCTCGTTGTCGGAATAGGCGCGCTCCAGCGCCGCGACCTCATTGGCGACCAGCGTCTCGAGCTCGCCGGCGCGCGCGATCGCGCGCTCGATGCCGTCACCCATCGCCGCGACCTCGCGGCGGATCGCCTGTCCGACCGTGACCATGGAATCGCTCGCCGCCCCTTCGGGCTCCGAGAAGCGGATCGCGACCTGCGCCATCGATTGCGCGATCATCCGCATCTCCTGCCCGCGCCAGGCAAGACTCGCGAGGAAGTAGAATAGCAGCACGGGCGCGAGGAACAGGCAGGCGAGGCCTGCCAGCACCAGGACGCCGCCGCTCTGGCCGATCGCGGCCTGCAGCGAGGACAGGAAGCTCACCGTGAGCAGGCCGCAGCCGACCAGCCAGACGCCGGTGAAGATCGACGCAAAGGTGTAGACGTTGCGGGCAGGGCTGCCCTTCTGCAGCGCCTGCAGGAGCTGTCCGATCGCCTCGCGATCGTCATTGGCGGCGCGCCGGGGGCCGCGCTGCTCCTCGATCGGCTCGAACACCGATCGCTCGTTGCCGGGACGTGTTTCGATTGGACGCGTCTCGAACGGGGTTTCGGGGAAGGGCGTGGTCGCAGCAGGGATCGCGGGCGGCGCGGCTTCGCCGCTACCGGTACTGATCACATCGCGGTTGGGCTCGGCACTGTTCTCACCGATGTTCAGGGCTTCCTGAATGGCAGACAGTGCGACTTCGGTGGGATCTTTCACCTTCTTGGGATTGTTCGCCATGTTAAGTCTGAGCCCTCTCAACTAATACGCGTCGGCGATCTTGCGAACATTGTCCCCCGCAAGCTCGAGCCGTCCCGTCCCCGTAAAGCGGTACGCAAGCACGCCCGTCGGCCGCTTGTCCGCTACATCCGGAAACATCCTATTGGTTGAGCGATGCGAATGAAATGGCCGCGATTAAGACATTCTTAATCATCGTTAACAGGTTTGTGCCATAAGGCCTTATGCTTCCACATAAATCCTGCGAGCTGACGCCCATTGAGGTCCTACTTTGTCTGAAAAAGGGCAAAGTTGAGGCAAATTTGGCCAACGATCCGTTAACTATTTCCGTGATTGGGTGACGCCCAAACGGCCCTACCGAAAAGGAGGTGGTGGCCGGTCCTCAGGATCAGGCCCATGCCGCGTCACCTCGAACGGACCCAATGGATAGCTTCGCCGCCGCTCTCCCCCGGGGACGGCCCGATCGATCTTGCACATCTTGCGCGCATGTCGCTCGGCGACGCCGCTCTCGAGCGCGAGGTGCTTTCGCTGTTCGTGGCGCAGTCGGCCAAGCTGATCGCAGCCCTGGCCACCCTTCCGCAGGATGCGCGCGAACTGGCGCACAAGTTGAAGGGATCGGCACGCGCGATCGGCGCTTTCGCTGTCGCGGATGCCGCCGCCGGGCTGGAACATGTCCTGACGAGTGGCATCGAACCCGCGGAGCCGCTGGCGGTGCTCACTGACGCGGTCGCGCGGGCGCGGAACGCGATCGAGGCCATCCTCGGCGACCCTTCAAGCCCGAATTGACCGGCGACAAATTCGCGTCAAAAGGTTTTGCGTGAGGGCACCCGGCCGCTGGCGCTCCCCGGATCGACCCGTTATAGGGACTGCCGGGGACCTCATCCAGATCCGTATTCCGGTAGCACGAGCGATCATGGCCAAGATAACTTATGTCGACCATTCCGGGGAAAGACGCACCATCGAGGTGGAGAACGGCGCGACCGTGATGGAAGGCGCTATCCGCAACGGCGTTCCGGGCATCGAGGCGGAATGCGGCGGCGCCTGCGCTTGTGCGACCTGCCATGTCTATGTCGACGAAGCCTGGCGCGAGAAGGTCGGCGCGCCCACGCCGATGGAAGAGGACATGCTGGATTTCGGTTTCGACGTGCGGCCGAATTCGCGTCTGTCCTGCCAGATCAAGGTCACCGACGACCTTGACGGGCTCGTGGTGACGACGCCGGAACGGCAGGCTTAATCCCGTTGATACAGATCAAGGCCGCGGCGGATCCAGGGCTTTAGGTTAGCCTTCACTTCATCCGTCAGGGGGACCGGCTTGCGCGTGGTTTCGTCGATCAGCACCGTCACCGCCTGCGCGGAGGCCACGCATCGACCTTGCGAAAACACCACCTGATCGAACGTCACCGAGGTTCGTCCGAACTTCACGACGCCGAGCCCGAGTTCGATCGTGCCGGGCCAATGCAGCTCAGCGCGGAAATGGGTGTCGAGGCGCACCATGATCCAGGCGAGCCCATCCGGCACCAATCCCTTGCTGGGATCCTTCATCAGCGTGACGCGGCCGGTCTCGAAATAGCTCGCATAGACCGCATTGTTGACGTGCCCATTGGGATCGAGGTCGGCAAAGCGCACATTGTCTGACAGCCGATAGGGATAGTCTTCCAGGCGCGGCGTGGCGTCGGAACGGATCGGGGCATTCACTTGCACAATCTCCAGGTCGTTGGCCACGTTACAGCCTAGTTGTCGAGTTGCGGCAAGGGGTTGCCGCGGCGCTTGTCGCCCCTATTATGGCGTTCCCGATCAGGCCGTTCCCGATCAGGTCGTCTTGCCTCGGTCGGCAGCCTTCCCATTTCGTACTCAACTGACAAAGAAGCGGATATGAGCGAAGCGATCAAAACCGACGTGTTGATTATCGGCGCAGGTCCCTGTGGACTGTTTGCCGTGTTCGAACTGGGCCTCCTCGACATGAAGACCCATGTGGTCGACATCCTCGACAAGATCGGCGGCCAGTGCGCCGAGCTCTATCCGGAGAAGCCGATCTACGACATTCCCGGCATCCCGCTCGTCACCGGCCAGGGGCTGACGGAGTCGCTGTTGGAGCAGATCAAGCCGTTCCACCCGACCTTCCATCTGAACGAGATGGTTGAGACGATCGAGAAGGTCGGCGATCCCGCCTTCCGCGTGAAGACCGACGCGGGCAAGGTGTTCGAATGCAAGGTGGTGGTGATCGCCGCGGGCGGCGGATCGTTCCAGCCGAAGCGGCCGCCGGTGCCGGGCATCGAAGCCTATGAAGGCAGCTCGGTGTTCTACGCAGTGCGGAAAATGGAGCAGTTCCGCGACCGGAACATCCTGATTGTCGGTGGCGGCGATTCCGCGCTCGACTGGACCCTCAACCTGCACCCAATCGCCAAGCGCATCACGCTATTGCATCGACGCGACGAGTTCCGCGCTGCGCCCCACAGCGTCGAGCAGATGCGTGCGCTCGTTGCCGACGGCAAGATGGACCTGAAGCTCGGCCAGGTCACCGGCCTCGAAGGCGAGGCGGGCAGGCTTGCGGCGGCGACGGTGAAGGGCAACGACAACGCCGTCACGAGGGTCGAGTGCGATACCATGCTGCCGTTCTTCGGGCTCACGATGAAGCTCGGTCCGGTCGCGAACTGGGGCGTGGCGCTGGAGAACAGTCTGGTGCCGGTCGACACCGCCGCCTTCGAGACCAACGTATCAGGCATTTTCGCGATCGGGGATATCAACACCTATCCCGGCAAGCTGAAGCTGATCCTGTCCGGCTTCCACGAGGGCGCGCTGATGGCGCAGAAGGCCCACCGCTATGTCTATCCGGACAAGCGGCTCGTGTTCCAATACACGACGTCGTCATCGAGCCTGCAGAAGAAACTCGGCGTCGGTTGATTCCAATCAACATATGTTTGGTCGATTTCAGTCAAAATATCGTCGGTCAGGCCGCGGAGCGGCCGCTGCGGACATTTGCATCGTTCTGCCCTGCCACTGGAACCTTCCGCGAAATGGCCGTAGTCTTCGCTCATTCGTTCGTTGAATTAGTCGGGTGACGACAATGCGAAATTGGCGATTTCGATTTCGGCTGCTAGTGCCTGTTATCATGGCGCTCCTGGCGGCCGCCCTGCCGGCGCAGGCGCAGCAGCCGTCGGCGGCGGGGCTGTGGCAGAAGGTCGAGGACGGCAGGCCCGTGATCTGGGTGCTGTTCGTCGACCATAACGGCGTCTTCGAAGGCATCATGGCGAAGACATTCCCGAGGCCCGGCGAGCCCGTCACCGAGGCCTGCACGAAATGCACCGACGACCGCAAGAACGCGCCACTTCTTGGCATTCCCTTCATCCGCAACATGAAGCGCAACGGATTGAAGTACGAGGAAGGCAACGTGCTCGATCCGCGCGACGGCAGTATCTACAAGGCCAAGATGAGCGTCAGTCCCGACGGCAAGGAATTGACGATGCGCGGCTACATCGGCATCTCGCTGTTCGGCAAGGACGAGACTTGGTACCGCCTGCCAGATACGGCGATCGCGCAACTTGATCCCGCCATCGTCGCGAAATATCTGCCGGCACAGGCGGCCGCGATGAAGCCTCCGGTGCCGGCCACCACGAAGAAGAACGTCGGTCCAGCCGGCACGCCTTCGCGCTAAAGCTTCGGTTCTGATTGAATTAGAGCCGACATTCCCACCTCGCTCGAAAGCGCTTTAGCGGCTGCCGATCGGCTGCACCGGTTCGGAGATCACCTCGCCCACGCCGACGTCGAGTCGCAGCACTCCGGCCGCCGCGGGGAGGGCGGCGTCCGCCATCGCGGCGTGGCCTTCGGCGGTCGGATGCACCGCGCCGCCGTAGACGGCCGACAGCAGGCCCCAGGTCGCATCATGGATGTCCGAAGGCTGCATCGAGGATGGCAGCGCCTGCGGATAGGTCATCGCGGTGAAGTAGCTGTCATTGGCGTCGCGGATCCAGCGGGCGCGCGGCAGGTAGGCGCGATATTCCGAGGCGCTGCGGCCGCAGAGCATCGGCTGGCTGGCGGCGGTGACGATGTCAGGATTGAAGCTCTCGCCATTGGCCGCAAAGCATTGCCGGTCGAACTCCGGATCGGTGGCGCCGCGCGCGCAGAAGCCATGCATCGCGAACGCGTCCTGATGGGCGTCGACGAAGGTCATGCGGTCGGCACGCGGATTACGACAGAGGACGCCAGACTGGCACAGCGCCAGCGCCTTCAAGGCCGGAAGGAATTCGTCCTGCACGTAGCCGACCACCGGACCAAGCCGCTGCGGCGCGGCATTGAAGGAGGGATGGATGTCGAAGCCGGCGCGGCCGCCGGGGCAGGGGACACCGCCCTCCGACAGCCCCGGATTGGCATAGGCCGTATAGATCACGCGCGAAAGATCGCCGCCGACGAGCGGCCTTAGCGCCTCGCGCAGCTTGGCAAAGGATTGCGGCAATGTGCGTCGCAGGGCATCGCGGGAATCGTCGACAGACGCCATGACGCCACCGCGCCGGAACAGCGCGCGCTCTCTCCCGGCATCGACGATCACATTGGCGACGAGGCCGGAGAAGTAGATATCGTTGGCACCGATCGAGAGCAGGAGCAGGTCGAGCTGTCGATCCGGCTGGCGGCGCTTGGCTGCCGCGAGCGCATCGCGCAATTCGGCGAGCTGGCCGTTGACGGTGCCCGAGCAGGTGTTGCCCGATTTGCTCGGCAGGCACTCGCGGGCCTGCTGTGAGCCGAACAGCCCGTCATTGATGGTTGCTCCCGTGCAGGCGAGCGGCAGGTAGGTCACGGCGATGTGCGGGTAGTTCACCGCGAGCGCGAGCGCCGTGCGGGTCTGGTAGCTGTAGAGCGAGCGGTGGCAGGCCGCGTTCAACCACAGCGCGCTGTGCTTCTGCCATACCGAGAGGAAGTCCGGTGCTTCGCAGGCACGTCCGCCTTTGTAGCCGGCGCGGCTCGGCCGGTAATATTGCTCGCCCGCGGTGCCGAGATAGGAGCGGACGCAGAAGCCTTCTTCCGCCAGCGCAATCGGACGGTCCGGATTGCCCTCGCCGGAGGCGATGCTGTCGCCGAGCCCTGCGATGAAGATATCGCGCACGGCGATCTCGGTGGAGACGCGCTGGGCCGGATCCGAACCCGCGGAGACGTCGACGGTCGCCATGGTCGTGCGGCCGTAGCGGACGCGCAGGTTCACCGGTTCGGCGCAGTCGAAGGCGGAGGTCTGCGGCCCGTCGCCATCGTCGAACGACCAGGCGCAGGTGGCGCCGACCGGAATCGGCCCGACCAATCGCACCGTGATCGGGTGATCTGTTGGCGTCAGGTAGCTTTCCTTGACGTTGTCGCGGGTGCAGGGCTCGTTGACGCGGCCGGCGAGGTCGATGCAGAGCCGGTTGACGGTGTTGCGCGCCCAGCCGCGGCCGTCGCTCTGCAATTCCAGCGCCTGCTCGGCGGCGAGCACGCTGCGGCCGCCCCCGGCTTCGGTCTGCAGCAGGAAGTCGCGCTCCTCGCGGAACAGGCGAAAGCGGTTGCGGACTTCCCACGAGATCTGCAGCGGCTGTTGGGCCGCGGTCTGCGCTTCGGCCGATTGGCTCAGCAGCGCGACCGCCAGCAGCGCGGCGGAAACGATCGAACGGAACAGAATTTTGACCATGGCGCGTTTGACGGCATCGGTGGGGCAGAAATAAGAGAGCCGCGCCGAATTAGCCAGAAAGAATAACGCGCCGAGATCATGATCCGATTGGACGGGATCGGATTGTGATCTCATCGCTTTGTTTGAGCATGATCTCCGCGCAAACGCTTCGCGTTTGTCGCGAGGGAAAACCGGTTCCCACTTTTCCGGATCATGCTCCAGATAACGTCGCTGTTACCGTTTCAGGTGCTTGATCCGTGGCCGGCTCTCGACCGATTGCCGCACGGTAACCTCGGCGGTCTCCGCTCTGAAAGGCGGATCATTGAGCTTGCGCCGGCTGAGCCACGGCTGCACCACGTTAAGCCACAGCTCGCGCACCCCCATGATCGAGATCGAGATACCGAAGGGGATCAGGAAGTACAGGATGCGGAACACGACCAGCGTGGCCAGCAACTGCTCCTTGGAGAAGTCCGGCAGCGCCACCAGCATCGCGGCGTCGAACACGCCGATCGATCCCGGCGCGTGGCTCGCGAAGCCGAGCAGGGTGGCCAGGATGAACACCACGGCCAGCGAGACGAAATCGATATAGGGCTCGGTCGGCATCAACAGATACATCGCGAGCGCGCAGAAACCGAGGTCGACGACGCCGATCAGGATTTGCACCAGCGTCAGCTTCGCGGACGGTAATACCACCTTCCAGCCGTTCTGGCCGAGCTCGCGGCGGCCGGTGCCGGTCACGAGCCAGACCAGATAGGCGCCGATGCCGGCGAGGCAGCCCACTCCGATCAGCCGGTTCATGGCTTCCGGCAACAGGTCCATCGAAGACGCCGCTCCGGGGTGCCAGACCATGCCGATCCCGAGCACGAACAGATTGCCGAGCCAGAAGGTCAGGCCGGAGAGGAAGCAGATCTTGGCGACATCGATCGCGGTCAGGCCGTAGTCCGAATAGATGCGAAAGCGGATCGCGCCGCCGGTGAAGACGGTGGCGCCGATATTGTGACCAATAGTGTAGCTGGTGAAGCTGGACAGCGCCGCGATGCGGTAGGGGATGTGGGTCTTGCCAATGGTTCGCAGCGCGAAGAAGTCGTAAAAGGTTAACGTGCAGAAGGCACCGACCACGCACAGCGCGGCAAGCGCAATGCGGTGCGGGGCGATCTCGGTCAACGCCGTCAGGACCAGGGCGGTGTCGACGCCCTTCAACGTCCGGACCAGATGGGTCACCGCCAAGACGATGATGATGACGCTCGCGGCGATCCCCAGCCGTTTCCAGCCGATCTTTTCCTTGAAGCCACGCCCAAGCGCGGTCAGCAGCCGATGCATTCGTCCTCCCGGCGGAGCGGCATTCTAAAGAAGGCCCGTTACATGGTCACATGGGATAACGGGTGACGGTCAAACGCACCGTGCCCCAGCACCCATAAGGCAAAACGGTAGATTTGTGCAGCCCTTGACAAGCCACGCGTCCGGCTTCGTTCGTGATTTCTGTCATACGCAGTACATATGTCTGGGTATTGGAAAATGTGAGTCGCCGCCGGCGGTCCTGTCGGTTCAATTTCGTCGTAGCGTTCCGCTGTTCCGTCCCCGGTTCTTGCCGTTTCGCCGGAACGTCTGTCCATCCAGCCTGTTAGCGCAGGTATCAGCAACCAGAACATGGCGTTTTGCGGGGACGACAAGGTGGGCGGGCGCCATGTTCCAGAACCAAGGGATACGCGCAATGGGACTCTTCAGTAAAGACATCAAGAGCATGAATGACTTGTTCGTGCACCAATTGCAGGACATCTATTACGCCGAGCAACAACTTGTGAAAGCGCTGCCGAAGATGGCCAAAAAGGCCTCCGATCCGCAGCTCAAACAGGGATTTCTGACCCACCTGGATGAAACTAAAACGCATGTGCAGAGACTGGAGCAGGTATTCCAGATGCATGGCGCCCAAGTGAAGGCGGTCGATTGCCCGGCGATCGACGGCATCATCGAGGAAGCCGACGACGTGGCCGGCGAGGTGGATGACAAGAACGTGCTCGACGCCGCGCTGATCAACGCCGCACAGGCCGCCGAGCATTATGAGATCGCCCGCTACGGCAGTCTGATCGCCTGGGCACGGCAACTCGGCCGCAACGACTGCGCTTCCATCCTGCAGAAGACGCTGGATGAGGAAAAAACCACCGACAAGAAGCTGACCTCGATCGCCGAAGGCAAGGTCAATCTCAGGGCGGCGAGCTAGATCACGATCCGGCCACGTTTGACTGGGCTGCAGCTCATCAGAGTGTGATTTTCGGGCTAACGTCTGGCTCGCCAGGCGAAATCCGGTTTCGGATGGCCCGGATCATGCTCCAGGCATTTCGGACATTGAGGCAAAAAGCCGCGCCTGGATAATTCCGGTGCGGCTTTTTGTACCGGTCGCTGCCCTCCGCGATCATCCTTCGATCGGTACCGAAATGTATTCACGAAACGACGGGATATGTCTGGTGTTGGCTCTCCGTTGAGGTGATCCATGCAAGACCTGTCACTCAAGACCCGACAATATGCGGACGCGCCGTCCCGTCCGGCCGAAAAACCCGTGCCTTCGAAGCTCGCCGGCTCGTTGACGCTTGCCGCGATGAGCCTCGGCTACGGGGTGGTGCAGCTCGACGTCACCATCGTCAACACCGCGCTGCATGCGATCGGCGGTGCGCTTGGCGGTGGCGTGTCCGAGCTGCAATGGGTGGTGAGCGCCTACACCATCGCCTTTGCTGCCTTCATCCTGACCGCCGGTGCGCTCGGCGATCGCATCGGCGCCAAACGGGTCTTCATGACAGGCTTTGCGCTGTTCACCGCGGCGTCGCTTGCCTGTGCGCTGGCGCCGAACGCACCGGTGCTGATCGCGGCGCGTTGCATCCAAGGACTGGCGGCCGCGATCCTGGTGCCGAATTCGCTGGCGCTGCTCAACCATGCCTATCCGGATGAGAGGGCGCGCGGCCGCGCCGTCGCGATCTGGGCGGCCGGCGCCAGCGTGGCGCTGACGGCCGGGCCGTTCCTTGGCGGCGCCCTGATTGCGCTCATCGGCTGGCGCGCGATCTTCCTGGTCAACCTGCCGATCGGCCTTGCCGGCCTCTGGCTGACCTTCCGCTATGCCGATGAGACCACGCGCTCGCTTTCGCGCGAGATCGATTTGCCTGGTCAAATCGCGGCGATCACGGCGCTTGGCGCGCTCGCCGGCGCCCTCATCGAGGGCGGCGCCCGCGGCTGGCAAGATCCGTTCGTGCTCACAGGCTTTGCTGCGTCCGCGGTGCTGAGCGCGCTGTTCGTCTGGCGCGAAGCCCATGCGTCGCAACCGATGCTGCCGCTGTCGCTCTTCAGACAGCGAATGTTCGCGGCGACGTCGTTCGTCGGTCTTCTCGTCAACGTTGCCCTTTACGGGCTGATCTTCGTGCTGAGCCTGTATTTCCAGGAGATCAACGGCTTGTCGGCATTTCAGACCGGGCTGGCCTTCGTGCCGATGATGGGCGCGGTGCTGCCCGTCAATCTGATCGCGCCGCGCATCAGCGAGCGCATCGGCGCGCCCGCGACCATCGGCTGCGGTGCACTGCTGTCGGCAGCGGGATGTTTGGCCTTGCTCGGCTTGGGGCCTGACACTGCCTATTGGGCGATCTGTGCGCAATTGATCGCGATGAGCAGCGGACTTGGTCTTTTGGTCCCGCCGCTGACGTCGACGCTGCTCGGCAGCGTCGAGAAGTCGCGCTCGGGAATTGCAGCCGGCGTGCTCAATGCGACCCGGCAGACCGGCAGCGTGCTCGGCGTCGCGCTGTTCGGCTCGCTGGTCGGCCGGTCCGCAGCGTTCATCGCCGGCCTGCACACCTCGCTGCTGATCTCGGCTGGCCTGCTGCTTGCGGCCGCTGCCGCGATCATGCTCGGCGCCATGTGGCGGGACCGGGCGACGACGTGACCTGCATCATCACGCGCGCCCGTTGCGGATTGAGCCGATTTTTGTCGCCGGCTCAAAACTTCGTTCACCATCAGCGGAACGAGTTCCGCTGCGGTTACCCCAAATCCACCAACTGGAGGGCTGGTACGGCGGGATAGGGGAACTGCAATGTACCAAGTCCTGATTTGCCTGACGACGCAGCACGATTGGCGGTTCGTCATCCTTGCCCTGACGACCTGCTGGCTCGCCGGTGCGGTCGCGATCAGCCTGTTTCACCGGGCCCGAGCGTCGCAAGGGCTTCCGCGGGTGGTCTGGATCGGGCTGGATGCGGTGGCCGGCGGCTGCGGGATCTGGGCGACGCATTTCATTGCGATGCTGGCCTATCAGCCCGGCATGGGCGTCGGATACGACATTCCGCTCACCCTGCTGTCACTGGCCCTTGGGGTGTCGATCGCGACGGTAGGCTTGACGATTGCATTGCTGAACAACCGCGTCTCGACGGCAGCAGCTGGCGGCGCGATCGTTGGCCTTGGCATTGCCGCCCTGCACTACGTCGGCATGATGGCCATTGCATTTCCGGCGCGCGTCGAATGGTCGCCCGGCATCGTGCTCGGTTCGGTCCTGATCGGCAGCCTGTTCGCGGCGCTGGCGCTCGTGGTTGCGACGCGCAGCGATGATCGCAACCACGGCATCGGCGCGACCGCACTGCTGACGCTGGCCGTCGTCTCGCTCCACTTCACTGGAATGGGCGCAATGAGCGTCATTCCCGATCCCAGCGTCGCCGTTGACCAGATGTCGATTTCGCCGGTCGCGCTTTCCTCCCTGACGGCGATCGTGACCTTCGCGTTTCTCGGGATCACGCTGGTTGCGGCCATGCTCGACCGTCGTGCCAAGGGCGAAATGCGCCAGCAGAAGGTTCTGCTCGACACCGCGCTCGGCAACATGTCGCAGGGCTTGTGCATGTTCGATGCGAATGGCCGCATCCTCCTGGCCAACGACCGTTACGGCGCGATGATGGGCCGGTCCAGCATTCCGCTGCGGGGCCGCCTGCTGCGCGACGTCCTGCAGGACCAGAAGCTGAACGGCGAATGGGACGGCGATCCCGATCAGTTCGTCGCCGATGTGATGGCGGAAGCCAGCGCCGGCCACACCGTGACCAAGGTGGTGACCAGGGGCGACCGCTCGATCCGCGTTGTCGATCAGCCGATGAAAGGCGGTGGCTGGGTCGCGACCTTTGAGGATATCACCGAGTGGCAGCAGGCGCAGGAGCGGATTTCGCACATGGCGCGCCATGATGCGCTGACCAATCTGCCCAACCGGACGCTGTTCCGCGAACAGCTCGAAAAGGGATTGCGGCTCGCCCGGCGCAGCGACCAGCTCGCGGTGCTCTGCCTCGATCTCGATCATTTCAAGATCATCAACGATTCGCTCGGCCATCCCGTCGGAGACGCGCTGCTCAAGGCGGTCGCGCAGCGGCTCGGTGAATGCGTCACCGAGAACGATACCGTGGCCAGGCTCGGCGGCGACGAATTCGCGATCGTGCAGTTCTGCGGGGATTGCGACCCATCAGTGGTGGCCGCGCTCGCGAGCCTCATCGTCGAGAAAATCGCGGCTCCTTACGACATCGGCGGCCATCAGCTCGTGATCGGCGTCAGCATCGGCATCTCGCTGGCGCCCGAGGACGGCAAGAATCCGGACGAATTGTTGAAGAAGGCCGATCTCGCGCTCTACCGTGCCAAAGCGGACGGCCGCGCCACCTATCGCTTCTTCGAGACCGGGATGGATGCACGCGCGCAAGCGCGGCGCATGCTCGAGCTCGACCTGCGCAAGGCGCTGCAGCGTGATGAATTCGAGGTTCACTATCAGCCGATCCGCGACGTCGCCCACGACCGGATCGTCGCCTGCGAGGCCTTGCTGCGCTGGAAACATTCGCTGCGCGGGGTGATCCCGCCGGGCAATTTCATCGGGCTTGCGGAAGAAACCGGACTGATCGTTCCGATCGGGGAATTCGTGCTGCGCCAGGCCTGCGCGGATGCGGCTGCCTGGCCGCAGGACGTCGCGGTCGCGGTCAATCTGTCGCCGATCCAGTTCAAGAACCCGAACCTGGTGTCATCTGTGAAGGCGGCGCTTGAGGACACCCGCCTTGCTGCGCATCGCCTCGAGCTCGAGATCACGGAGACGGTGCTGCTGCAGAACAGCGAGGCGACGCTTGCGGTGCTGCACGAACTGCGCGCGCTTGGCATCCGCATCTCGCTGGACGATTTCGGCACCGGCTATTCGTCGCTGAGCTATCTTCGCAGCTTCCCGTTTGACAAGATCAAGATCGATCGCTCGTTCGTCAGCGACCTCGCGACGCGGGAAGATTCTATGGCGATCGTCCGCGCCGTGACCGGGCTCGGCAAGAGTCTCGGCATCGTCACCACGGCGGAGGGTGTTGAGACCGATGCGCAGTTCGAACTGCTGCGTCGCGAGGGATGCACGCAGGCGCAGGGCTATCTGTTCAGCGCGCCGCGTCCCGTCGCCGAGGTAATGAAAATCCTGGCGGAAAGGTCGCCGCAGCGCCTGAGCGCTTAACTCCTGCGCAGCGCAAAATGCGCGCCGCAAAACGCCATCGCACCGCCGAGGCATAGCGCGGCGAGGCCGGCCTCCACGATCGAGATGGTCGAGATCGAACTCGGTGCCGACGCCACCTGGCCGGCGCCGGCGAGAATGAGAACGCCGACGGCGATCAGGAACTGCCGCATCCGCGGCGGGATCTCGCCGGCGACGGCGCTGTGCATCAGGTTTGCGGTGAAGTAGCCGCCACAGAACGCCACCGTCGCGATCAGCCACCAGGCGATCGCCGCGCCCGCCGGCATGGTCTCGTGCGTGTCGGAGCGCCACAGCCCGCCAAGATCAAGGCCGTAGCGCATGCCCAGCATGTGCACGGCGAGCGCCAGCAGCACGCCGGAAAGCATGGCGCCGCCGAGAATCAGGTGGCGTGGAAAAGAGGTCGTCTCGTCCATGGTCTGCTTGTAGGATGAAGCCGGCGCGCCGCGCAAGCGGCGCGGTCAGTCGATTGCTCCGGGTTGTGGAATTTGCCGAAATCATCAGCCAACAATAGCGCCGAGCCAGGCGAGGACACGCCGACGCGCTATGCCTACAAGGCATCATTGATCGGATCGGCGCATCAATTCGAATTGACCGATGCCGGATTGTCGTGGCGCATCGCCGGCCGTTCCGGCGTCTGGCCTTATCGCGATATCTCGGCGGTCCGCCTCTCGTACCGTCCGGTGTCGATGCAGTCGCGCCGTTTCCGCGCCGATATCGAGAACGGCAATGGCGGACGTCTCGCCATCCTCTCGACCACCTGGCAGACCGCAACACTGATGGCGCCGCAGGGCCACGGCTACCGTGCCTTCATCGAGGAATTGCACCGGCGGATGAACACGGCGGGCAGCAAGGCGGTGCTGACAGGCGGGCTCGGGCGTGCGACCTATGCGGCCGCGCTCGCGGTGTTGGCCGTGCTGGCGGTCGCGATGATCGGGCTTTTGCTGCGCGCGTTGTTCACCGGCGAATTCGTCGCCGTGTTGTTTCTGATCGGCTTCGCCGTCCTGTTCGCCTGGCAGATCGGCGGCTTCGTCGGGCGCAACCGGCCGCGCAGCTACAGCTTCGATCATCTGCCGGATAAATTGCTGCCGTAGCTCGCTTCACTCGGTCGCGTCAAAATCTTCTTCCTTCGCAATCAAGATGCCCGATAGCGCCCGGAGTCCGGTTTCGAGCTGCTCCAGCGTCGGCGCGCCCAGCGCCAGGCGGACCGCATTGGGTGCATGTCCCGGGGCGACCGCGAAGGTCGTGGACGGCGTCAACGCGATGTCGCGACGGGCGGCTGCGGCTACGAAAGTCTGCGAGCGCCAATGCGGCGGCAATGTCAGCCAGAGATGATAGGCCTTGGTATTGGCCTGGATTTCGAACCCGGCGAGCAATTTTGCGGCCATCTGCTGGCGGCGCGCCGCGTCGATCCGCTTCAGCCGCGTGAGCTCGGACACGGTGCCGTCACCCATCAGCCGCTGCCCGGCCGCAAACGCATAGCCTGACGCCGTCCATCCGCCGGAGCGGACGGATGCCATGATGATCTCGCGCAGCCGTAGCGGAGACACGATGAAGCCGAGCGCAAGCCCGGGTGCGACTTTCTTCGAGAGGCTGTCGAGCACGATGCAGCGGTCGGGAGACAGCGCAGCGAGCGGCGGCTCATCGTCGAGAAATCCGTAGACCGTGTCCTCGATGATGGTGAGGTCGAGCTTCTCGACCACGCGCAGCAGATCGGTGCGCCGCGCGGCCGGCATCGTGATGCCCAGCGGGTTTTGAATGGTCGGCTGCAGATAGAGCGACGAAAGATGCGCCTCGCGGTGCGCTTTCTGCACCGCATCGGGCCGCACGCCGTGCTCATCCATCGCAAGCGGCACCAGCGTCACGCCAAGCCGCGCCGCGATGCCCTTGATGAAGGGATAGGTCAGCGCCTCGACGCCGCAGCGCCCGCCCGGCGGCACCAGCGCGGCGAGCGCAGCCGCGATGCACTGCCTGCCGTTGGCGGTAAAGACGATCTGCTCGGCGCTTGGAGACCAGTTCTTGCGGGCAAGGAACGCTGCCGAAACCTGTCGCGCCGCTGGCGTGCCCGTCGTGGTCGGTTGCCGTAATGCGGCCTCGAGCGCATCCGGCCGCTCGAGCCCTTGCAGGCCTTTCGCGATCATCGCCGCCTGTTGCGGCAGCAGCGGATAGTTGAATTCCATGTCGATGCGCGCGCCATGCGCCTCGGGCGACGGCGCGATGCTGCCTCGCGCGTCGCCGGAAATGAAGGTGCCGCGGCCGACTTCGCCGACGACGAGACCGCGCCGCAACAGCTCAGTGTAGACCCGGCTCGCGGTCGACACCGCGATCTTGCGCTCATAGGCGAAACTGCGTTGTGGCGGCAGGCGGTCGCCAGGTTTCAGCGCGCCGCCGGCGATCTCGGCGGCGATGGCGTCGGCAAGCCGCAAATATTCGAACTTCGACATTATTGCACCGAGGACAATGTTTCGCTTGAACCGAGATAATTACCGGATCATCTAGAGGGCATCAATCCTACGATTGTACTGAGGATGCGCAAGCAATCCGAGGTCAATACGGCGCTGCGATAGCATTTGCGCCGACGGCATCGCTTTGCCGCGCGGGAGAAAGCCGGAGAGAAGACGATGTCGACGCTATCCTCAGCCGCAGGCCGGCCCGCGCAGCCGGGCGCATCAGGCGGGCTGGTTCGCCGGATCGAAGCGGGCGCGCACGCGCTGCTCGCCTATCTGGAGCGCCGCGCCGCCATCAAAACACTTCGCGGACTGGATGACCGCGCGCTGCGCGACATCGGCATCTCACGCTGCCAGATCGAGGCCGCCGTTGGCGGCGCGCTCAATCCCGCGATGGGAAAGCTTGGCTCGAAAGCATTTTAGTGCCGCACCACCAGCACCGAGCATTTTGCGTAGCGCACCACATGGCCGGCATTGGAGCCGAGAAAATAGGTGCGCATCGCTGGGCGGTGCGAGGTCATCACGATCAGGTCGGCGTGCATTGCCGCCGCTTCCTCTAGGATCTCGTGATAGATGCCGCCCTGTCGCACCACGCTGGAAATGCGCAATGGCTCGATGCCGCTTTCCCGGGCCACGATCGCCAGCGCTTCCTCGGAGGTCTGCCGCTGTTGGATATCGAAATCGGCCGGCACATATTCGGCCAGCATCACCGGTGTCATCGGCAGCACGTTGAGCAGGCGTACCGTACCCCTCCAGTTTTCCGCGAGCGTTGCCGCTGTCGCGATCGCGGGCTTCGCCAGATCGGTGTCGGCCAAATCGATCGGCACCAGAATGGACTTGAACATCCACGCCTCCTGTCCGCTCAACATTGACACGGCAAGCGGCGATTCCCGCGCCTGCCTCTAGTCGTCCGAAGTCTGCTTCAATAGTTTCGGGCTGACAAACTGTACGAGCTTGCCGCGACGGAACGCCACGTCGGTCCAGTCGTGCGTCGGGAAGTCGAAGATCGCAAGACCGGAGGTTGGCAGGTTGTGATCGAGCGCTTTCTTCGCAGATGCGTCGCCGCTGCCGATGAGGGTGAGGGCAAGCTCATGCATGCCGGGATTGTGGCCGACCAGCATCAGCCGCTTGGGGTCGCTGACCGAAGCCATCCGAATCGTGTGCAGCAGGTCGGTCGGATCGGCGCCGTAGAGTTCCGGTAGGAACTCGACGTCTGGCGGCGATACGAGCCCTTCCATCGCTTGCCAGGCGACTTCCCAGGTCTGATGTGCCCGGACCGCGGGCGAGACCAGCACGCGGTCAGGAAATGGCGGATGCCGGCCGATCCAGGCGCCGATCTCCGCGGCATCACGGTGGCCGCGCTCGTCGAGCCGCCGGTCGTGATCCTGGCCCGTGGGCGATTCGGTTTCGGTCTTGGCGTGACGCAACAGCATCAAACGGCGCATGGCGCAATCTCAATTCGGCGTGTTCTGGATTAATCTTACATGCTCATGCCCGCGACAAGGTGACAAGCCGTGTCGCGGTCCGTAAGAAAACGACATGAGCGAGACTTCCACAAGTGCGACCGACCATCGCGATGCTGCGATGCCGTTCCCCTCACGCCTTTCGGTCGAGCTGGACGTCGATATCTGCGTGGTCGGGGCGGGGCTTGCCGGACTGACGGTGGCGCGGGAGGCGGCGCGGCTTGGCGCCAGTGTTGCGGTGCTCGAAGGCCGCCAGGTCGGCTGGAACGCCTCCGGTAACCAGCTCGGCACGGTGATGCCGGGATTCAATCTTCCGCTGTCCGAGCTGATCGAACGCGTCGGCTTGGAAGACGCCCGCGAACTCTGGGCGCTGTCGAAGGCCGGCGCCGATTACGTTCGCGCGACCGCGACCGAGGAACTGATCCCGGGCATCGCGTTCAGCGAGGGTGCGCTGCAGGTTTCCACCGTCGATGTCGGCGATACCCTGATCAGCCGGCTGCAGACGCTGGCTGAGGATTTCGAGACCGAGGTCGAGGGCTGGCAGGTCGACCGTGTGCGCAGCACCATCAGGACGAAGCGCTATTTCCATGGCATCTACTATCCCAAAGCGTTTCAGGTTGACGGCCGCAAATATGTGCATGGCTTGGCGGCGCTTGCGCAGCGGGCAGGGGCGCGCATTTTCGAGGATACGCCGGTGGTCAGCATCGACTTCTCCGGCATCCGCAAGCGCATCGTTACGCCTTCGGCGCGCTTGCGAGCGTCCCATATCGTGCTCGCCGGCAATGTTCATCTCGGCGCGCCGCTCCAGCGCCTGTCGGACACGCTGCTGCCTGTCTGGCGCTATGCGGCGGTGAGCGAGCCGCTTGGCGAACGACTCGCGGAAGCGCTCGCCTTTCACGGCTCGGTCAGCGACAGCGACTGCATCGATCATTTCCGAATCGTCGATGGCGACCGGCTGATGTGGGCGAGCCCGGAGACGACATGGAACGCGAAGCCGCAGCGTTTCGCACCTGCCATCCAGCGCCGCATCGCGACCATCTTTCCGCAACTCGGCAAGGTCGCAATCGACGATGTCTTCGGCGGCGCCGTTGGCGTGACCGTGCATGGCATGCCGCAGATCGGCGAACTGCGCAAAGGCCTCTGGGTCGCAAGTGGCTTTGGCCGGCAGGGCATGAACACCTCGGCAATGGCCGGGCTGTTGATCGCACGCAGCATCCTGTGGGGCGACGAACGCTGGCGGCTGTTCTCGCCGTTCGAACTGGTCTGGGCGGGCGGGACGACCGGCCGCATCGCGGCGCATCTGATCAGCCTTTGGGGGCGGGGCGCCTCCGCCGCCGCCAACGCACTGGCGCGCTATCGGGAGGGCGTGCGCGCCAAGGAGCGCGTCCGCAACGCACGTCTGGCCGAGGCCAATCGCCAGTACGGCACCCTGCCGCGGCCGCCGCGCCGCCGCCCGGCGCCTGGTGGCCAGCGGACTGCGCACCCGCAACCGTCTGTGCCGCAGGAGCCGTATGGCTCAAGCTCGCAGAAAAGTGAGGAGATCAGGGACTGACCGGTGTAACGTCGCAATCGGGTGTGCCGTATCTGACAGCGAACAATCGTCATCCGCCTCCACGGAGACCATCATGATTGACCGCCGTTTCTTGCTTGCTTCCGTTGCCGGCCTGTTCAGCCTCGCCGCTTTCCGCTGGCTGCGTGGTTCGCCGGCGCAGGCCGCCGAGAAATTCGAGATCGAGAAGACCGACGCCGAGTGGCGCGCGCAGCTCACGCCGCGGCAATATGAGATCCTGCGCAAGCAGGGCACGGAGCGGCCATGGTCCAGCCCGCTGTTGAAGGAGCACCGCAAGGGCATCTTCGCCTGCGCAGGCTGCGACCTGCCGCTATTCTCCTCCGACACCAAGTTTGAAAGCGGTACCGGCTGGCCGAGTTTCTATCGGCCGCTCGAAAACGCCGTCGGCACGACGGAAGACCGCACCTTCGGCATGGCGCGTACGGAGGTGCATTGCCGGCGCTGCGGCGGCCATCTCGGCCACGTCTTCGACGACGGTCCGAAGCCGACGGGTCTGCGCTACTGCATGGATGGCTTTGCGCTGGTCTTCCATCCGGCGACTGCTTCAGCGACCTGAATCTCGTCATCGCGCGCGATGCAATGAACGCAAAAAAGGCCTCCGTTTCGGAGGCCTTTTTCGTTAATCGCGCGATTGCCTTACGCCGACTTGCGCTCGTCCTGCTGCACGGAGGCGTCGAGCTTCCTTGCGCTTTCCAAGAGCGCCTCTTCATGAGCGATCAGCTTCTTCGACTCCTTCAGCGCGTGATAGAGGTCACCGTTGAGGATGTGGTTGTTGATGTTTTCGATGAATGGCCAGCCGCTTGGCATAGCCGTGATGATGTCGCGCACCAGGCTGAAATAGGTCGGATGGTGCGCCATCGGGTCGGGCGAGAGATACATGAGCTGCACCGCGAGATAGACCAGCTTGGCCGGCGTGTCGGCTGTCTCCGGCGTCAGAATGTCCTTCTCGCGCAGGATCGGAATCCTGTCGCCGTCGATCAGGAGGCGAGCTCGCTGATCGGTGTTGGTGACCACGCAGGAGCCGATGATGATCCGCTCGTTCGGCTTCAGCTCGACCTTCAATGCCATTCCCGTTCTCCTCTGCCGCCATTCCCGCGCGATGCGTCGTTGCGACGAAATCGAATCATGTCTGGCGCGCGTCCGCCGTTAAGACCGATGGCGGCCGATCGCGCCGCAATCCTTTCCGATCATGGTTAACAGTTGGTAAACGCCATTCGTGCTGTGTTCGCCCTTCGGTCCGAAGGCGCAGCAAATTCAGTAGTATTCCGGAGTAATTGTGCCGCTGCGTAGCATTTTCGCGCTGTTCGCTGGCCAGAAATCCGACCAGGAAGATTCATTTTTTCTTAGGAGGCTTGGTTCCAAGGTGAGCCGTCGTCCGATCAAAAAAGATTGGAAGCGACTTGTTCCTGTTTCACACCAGAAAGGTATGAAAAATGTCCGGCATTGTTCTTTCGGCATCGGTACGCCAGAACCTCCTCTCGCTGCAGTCGACAGCCGATCTGCTCGCCACCACCCAGAGCCGTCTTTCCACCGGCAAGAAGGTCAACTCGGCCCTCGACAACCCCACCAACTTCTTCACCGCCGCCGCGCTCGACAATCGCGCCAGCGACATCAACAACCTGCTCGATGGTATCGGCAACGGCGTGCAGGTGCTGCAGGCGGCCAACACCGGCATCACCTCACTGCAGAAGCTGGTCGACGGCGCCAAGTCGGTCGCGACCCAGGCCCTGCAGTCGACCGTCGGCTATTCCGCCAAGTCGAGCGTGAGCGTCAAGATCAACGGCGCCACGGCCTCGAACCTGCTCGGCACCGGCGCGTCGATCGACGCGGCGTTCACCGGCACCAACCAGGTCAACAACCAGACGGTCACCTATACCGCTTCGACCGCCAATGGCACCGCGATCGGCGCGTCTCACCAGAACGCCTACACCAGCAACACCTCCACCGGCACGGTTGCGCTGCAGGACAACGCAGGACCGCCAGCGGTGGCAGTCAATAACCTCACCTCGCTCAACTCTGGCGGCGCTAACCACCTTGATTCCGCCGTTCTGGCCTCGCTCTCCGGCCAGACGCTGACCATCAACAACAACACCATCACCTTCAGCGCGACGGCGACGGCGACCACGACGACCGGCAACAACACCACGATCGGCCTCAACACCGGCACCACCTCGACGTTCGGTGACATCCTTACCGCGATCGGGACCGCGGCGGGCGCCGGTGTGACCGCCACCGTTGACGGGACTGGCCACATCCTGATTGCAACCGGCACGACGAACGATGTCACCATCACCGGTGGCGCTGCGGCGACCGCGCTCGGCATCTCCACCACCAACCGCGGCGGCGGCTCGATCGTTGCGGCAACGGCCACCGCAACGACGCTGATTGGCGTGCCGGCGACTCCGGGCTCCGACGCGTTGAGCTCTGCTCTCACCACGTCGGACTACCTGCAGATCAACGGCAAGACGATCCAGTTCCACGCCGGCACCGGCGTTGCCGGTTCGATGGCGGCCAACAACTACTCGATCGGCCTCGCCGACGGGACGATCGGAAGCATCCTGAGTGCGATCAATCAAGCCGCGCCCGGCGTTACCGCCACGGTCGATGGCACTGGCCAGATCAATATCGATACCGGCACCACCAACGACCTCAGCCTGCCGGGCTCGCTTGCCGGTACGTTGAGCAAGCTTGGCCTGAGCGGTGTCACGAGCGTGACCCGCGCGCCCATTGCCACACCTGAGATCACCGGCGCTACTCTGCTTTCCGGTGCTTCGACTGCGACCAGCGATGCGTTGAAGTCGGCCTTCTCCGCGGGTGACACCATCACAGTCAACGGTAAGCTCCTGAGCTTCGTGACCACGGGTGCAGCCGACGATAACCACATCAACATCACCGACAACATCACCACCCTGTTGAGCAAGATCGATACGTTGTCAGGCAACACCGGCACCGGCTCCACGCCGTCGACCGTCACCGGCGGTCACATCGTGCTCCATACCGGCGCTAGCAGCGACCTGACGATCACGAGTTCGAACGCCGATGCGCTCGCAGCGCTCGGCCTCGGCACCGGCGTCAGCCAGGCCCGCGGCACCGGTCCGTCTCCGCTCAACGGCCAGACGCTGTCGATCGCCTCCACCGGCGGCGGCGTCGCAACCAGCATCACCTTCGGCGGTACCGGCCCGGGCCACGTCAACTCGCTGAACGACCTCAACGCGGCGCTGTCGTCGAACAATCTACAGGCCACACTGGCGCAGGACGGCACGCTGACGATCACCACCTCGAACGACGCAGCCTCCGCCACGATCGGCTTGATCAGCGGCACTGCGGCTCTTTCGGGCCAGTTGTTCTTCGGCAAGACCCCGAGCGATCCGGTGGTCGATCCGAACGCCAGCGCCGCTCGTGACGCGCTGGTCACCCAGTACAACAACATCCTGAACCAGATCACGACCACGGCGCAGGATGCTTCCTTCAACGGCGTCAACCTGCTCACCGGCGACACGTTGCGGCTGACCTTCAACGAAACCGGCAAGTCGACGCTGGGGATCTCCGGCGTCAACTTCAACTCCGCGGGCCTTGGCCTTGCGGCGCTGTCGGCCGGCGACTTCAAGGACAACGACTCCGTGCAGAAGGTGGTGAGCGGGCTCAACAACGCCAGCAGCACGCTGCGCGCCCAGGCGTCGGCCTTCGGTTCGAACCTGTCGATCGTGCAGATCCGTCAGGACTTCTCGAAGAACCTGATCAACGTGCTGCAGACCGGCTCCTCCAACCTGACGCTGGCCGACACCAACGAGGAAGCGGCCAACAGCCAGGCGCTGTCGACCCGCCAGTCGATCGCGGTGTCCGCGCTCGCGCTCGCCAACCAGAGCCAGCAGAGCGTGCTGCAGTTGCTGCGCTAAGCGCAGCGTCACCAAAGCAAGAACGACACGAGACGGCGGGGGAAACCCCGCCGTCTTCGTTTTGGTTAAGGCGTGGCGTGGCGGCTTCTGCCGGAAAACGGACACATTTGGTAACCCTTGCTAACCATATTTAAAGGCACGCTCTGTATGAAAGTTGGGCACTTTTTGAGACCCCGCGGTCAAACCGCTCCCACCGAGGTTCGTGAATGTCAAACGCAGCTCAGGCCTACGCACGCACGTCAACTACGACGGCGGCCCCCCGTGAAATCGAAGCGCAGGCGCTGCTAAAGGCTGCACGACAGCTTCAGGAAGTTCAGACGAACTGGAATGGGCCCGACAAGGCGATGCAGAACGCGCTGCTGTTCAATCGCCGCCTGTGGTCGATCTTCATGAGCGCTGCGCAGGCCAATGACAATCCGCAGCCGCTCGAAGTGCGCCAGAACATCACCAATATCGGCGTATTCGTGATGAAGCAGACCGTCGAGATGCAGATCAATCCGGATCCGGCGAAGCTGAAGTCGCTGATCGACATCAACTGCAACCTCGCCGCCGGCCTCGCCGGCCGCGCCTAGGCAGAGTGGGGCGGCTGCAATGGCCGACATGATGGGCATCCTGGCGGCCAACTACAAGGCCGTCGGGCTGAACGTTCCCTCCAAGACGCCCTATGTAGCTGTTGATCCTCAGCTCTACGAGGGCAGTTGGACCGGCAAATACGCCAACAACAAGTCGTTCAAGATCCAAGTCTCGAACGTCACGGGCTTCCGCGCCAAGGTGCACTACGAGAGCGAGGGCACCAGCAAGTACCAGGATGTCCTGATTAAGGATCAGTCGTTCCGGATCGGCGATACCAAGTTTACGCTGACCGCGATCGGCACGGCGCTGATCAAGAATGTCGTCAACGATCCTGCGACCGGGGGAACGTATCTCGACCAGGCCTACGCGAAGCGCCAGGGCTAAAGCTTCGTTTCGAGAACCGAAGCTTTAGATCTTTTGTTTGACGCGTTTTCTTCACGCGAACCGGTATCCACTTCGCTCGAAAACGCTCTGAAGCGTCAGGCCCTGCGGTCGGTGGCGCCGAGACGCGTCGGCGCTTCCTTGGTCAGGTCGAGCGTGCGGAAATAGGCGCGGCGGCGCAGCACCGCCTCTTCGGGAAACTGCCTCACAACCTGGCTCGTGCGGTTGTCGACGACCTGAAAGACGACGGAAGCGGCGTCGCGATCGATAATGACTTGATTGGAAACGGACGCGTTGACGACGTTGGAATTGATGCTGGCGCGCGCGCCTGCATCCGTCGCGGTGACGCTCCGGCTCGGCGGCAATTCAGTTGGGACGGCATTCCGCGCCGCTTCGCTAACGGGAGCGGTGATCGGAGCCGCAACCGGTACCCCGACCGGCTTGATGCTGAAATCTGTACTCATCACGCCTCCTAGTGCCTGCGCACTAGCTAATGCTTCGAGTCAAATCCCAACCCTCCATAAACCGCAACTATAGGCCACACCTCTCAATAGGTTGTTAGGGAACGCGCTGAATGCCGCGCTTACATCAGCGCGACAATTTTAGCGAATTACAGCGACCGGCTGACCGCGAGCGGCGTCATGTGGCGCGGACCAGGCGCGGCGCGCCGGCCGGCGGCGGTGTAGGTATTCGGCACGTTGCGGCGCTGGATCTCGCTGTTGACGCCGCGCACGATACCCTCCGACACCGCATGGGCGGTGGCGAGAACAGTCAGATTCACCTGAAGCATCGCGCGGAAGGTATCGTGATGGCGGCGCAGCGTGTTCAAGAGATCGGGCGCCGCCTGTGCTAGCTGCTTCTGCGCAGCCTTCACGCTCTCGACCGCGACCATGTAGCGGCGCGACAATTCCGATTTCTGCGCTTCGAGTAGCATCGCCTCGCGTACCTTGCCGGCGCGTACCAGCTCCGTCTCGCGCTCGGTGATGCCGAGCAGCGCGCTCATCACATCCATCAGTTCTTCCGCGATCTTGCGGATTTCGGCAGGTGTCGACGCTGCAGACTTCGCGGCTTGCGCCGGCGCCGGCCGCGATTGAAGACGCTGGTTCATCTTGTCCTGATCTCCTTAAGCTTGGCTGGCGCCGCCTGCCTGCTGCAGGATCAGCGTGCGGAACACTTCGTTGGAAATGCCGACGCCGCCGGATTTCGCGAACGATTTCGAATATTCTTCCGTCAGCATCGAGCGCCACACGCCGGTGCCGGGCGTATCGCCAAACGGGCCTTCGCCCTTGATGCCGCTGGTCATCTGCGAAAACATCGAATTGAGAAACAGCGCCTCGAAATCCTGCGCCTTCGCGCGGGCCTTGGCCTGCATTTCCGGTGAGACCTTGGTCAGCGCTTCCGCGAGTTGCGGGTCGTTGCCGCTATTGCCGCGCGGCGCGCGGTAGGGATTGGTGAGGACGTCGGCAAATCCGCTCTGCATCACATCACCTCGATGTCGGCCTGGATCGCGCCGGCCGCCTTGATCGCCTGCAGGATGCTGATGAGATCGCGCGGGCCGATCCCGAGCCCGTTCAGTCCATCGACGAGTTGCTGCAGCGAGACGCCGTCTTTCACCACGGCGAATTTCTTGCCGTCTTCGGTAACCTGTACATTCGAGCGCGGCGTCACCACCGTGCGTCCCCGCGACAGCGGATTGGGCTGGCTCACTTGCGGGCTCTCGGAGATCGACACCGTGAGATTGCCTTGCGCGACCGCCACGGTGGCGACGCGAACGTCGCGGCCCATCACGATGATGCCGGAGCGCTCATCGATCACGATCTTCGCCGCGAGATCCGGATCGACCTGCAACTGCTCGATCTCGGTCAGGAAGGCGACGACGTTGCCCTTGAACTCTGCGGGGATGTTGAGCTGCACGGTTGAGGGATCGATCGGCTCGGCGGTCTTGACCCCGAGGAAATCATTCACCGCAGCCGCAATGCGCTTGGCGGTGGTGAAGTCGGCATTGCGCAGCGCGAGGCGGACATTGGGCAGGCGATTGAGCGTGAACTCGATCTCGCGCTCGATGATCGCGCCGTTGGCGATACGGCCGACGGTCGGGACGCCGCGCACGACCTTGGCGGCTTCGCCTTCGGCCTGGAAGCCGGAGATCGCGAGCGTGCCCTGCGCGACCGCATAGACATTGCCGTCGGCGCCGAGCAGGGGGGTGACGAGCAGGGTGCCGCCACGCAGGTCCTTGGCGTCGCCGAGCGCGGAGACCGTGACGTCCATCCGCGTGCCCTGCGTGCCGAAGGCCGGCAGATTGCCGGTGACCATTACGGCGGCGACGTTGCCGGTGCGGATGGTGGCGCCGCGGATGTTGACGCCCATCCGTTCCAGCATCGCCTGCAGCGATTGCTTGGTGAAGGGGATGTTGTTGAGCGTATCGCCGGTGCCGTTGAGGCCGACCACGAGGCCGTAGCCGATCAACTGGTTCTGCCGCACGCCTTCGATATTGGCGAGGTCCTTGATCCGCGACGTCGCGCCCGCGGGCAAAGCAGTCAGCGCGAGCGCGAGCCACGCGGCGCAGGCGGCTGCGAAAAAATGTGCCGAACGGATGCCGGGCATCCCTGTGCTCCCCTCGAGGTCTTCCATCGGACCGGCACGCCACTCCCATAGCGGCGATCCGCGCCTCACTATGCGAGCCCTGTGCCATGGCCGGATGATGCATCAAATCACTGATATCTTTAGTGAAATTGCGTGATCGTCATTCGCGCTCCGTTTTCCGGCGGAGTCGAAACTGCCGGCTGGCGGCAGATTTTGCCGAGTCGTTTACGGTCCCTTAACCATAAGGGGGCGAAAGTTCCGCCCAGCACGCCCGCGGGATCATCGACGATGCGCATCTCAGGACCGAACGGCACCACGCTTGGAACGCCCGCGAGCAGCACGCGGCGGAACAGTTCGAGCAGCTTCGCGCTGCCGGAACCCTCGACGGAGGCGGGCGAGGTTCGTTCCGGCGCTGCGCCGAAGGCTGCCGGCAATATCGATGCGCTGCTTGCGCTGCAGGGCGTCGAGGACCCCATGGAACGTCGCAAGCGCTCGGTCGCGCGGGGCCGCGGCGCGCTCGATGTGCTCGATGAGCTCAAGATCGGCCTTCTGGCCGGCAATCTGGAAGCGAGCACCGTGGCGCGGCTGCGCGATGCCGCCGCCAGCCTGAAATCCTCCTCCGGCCATCCCGGCCTCGATGCGGTCCTGTCCGAGATCGAGCTTCGCGTTGAAGTCGAGCTCGCCAAGGCCGGGCAGGCCTAAGGGCGGTTGCCTTGATAGCAATTCGTTCGGTCCGGTCAGCGCGGATTTAATTTCCCAGGCCGGGCAAAAAGGACTGATCCGGCCCCTTCATGCGCGGGGATGCTGGTGCCGGACGGGTGCACTGACTGGTCCCGGCGGAACGGGGCCAACTTGCCTGTGTAAGGGGGTGGAAATGGCCATTCGTAGCAGTTGCACCGATATTGTCTGTCACATGAGGTAGCTATATAAGGCGCCGCGCGGATGACCCATTTTCGTCCGCCTGACAGGGACATGGACTGCCTTTGGAAAAGCTGAAGAACTACCGGCCTTCTGAAAAAGAGCCTTTCATGAACGAGCGTCAGCGCGACTATTTCCGCGCCAAGCTGCTGGCCTGGAAGGATGAGATCCTCCGCGAATCGAAGCTCACGCTGCAGACCTTGCAGGAAGAGAACGTCAACCACCCCGACCTTGCCGACCGTGCTTCCTCCGAGACCGACCGTGCGATCGAGCTGCGCGCCCGCGACCGCCAGCGCAAGCTGATCTCCAAGATCGATGCCGCACTGCAGCGCATCGAGGACAACACCTACGGCTATTGCGAGGAGACCGGCGAGCCGATCTCCCTCAAGCGGCTCGAGGCTCGTCCGATCGCAACGCTCTCGGTCGAGGCCCAGGAACGTCACGAGAAGCGCGAAAAAGTCTATCGCGACGAATAGGGTTGGGCTCGCGGCGGTGCCATTGAAACCGCCATCCGGCGGAGGTAGTTTCGCGCCGCCATGATGACATCCATTCTCAACTTCGCGTCGGTCTTCTTGCTGGGTCGCTGACCCCAGCCGCCGCTGCCTGCGGCATCCCATTGGACCGATTAAGCCGGACCGCCGCTGCATGGCGCAGCGCAACAATGTCTGGCGCCAGCTTGAGAGATCATCATCATGACCGACCACGAACGCGCGCGTTCGCTCACCGACGCGCAAATTGCCCAATTCATCGAACACGGCTTTGTCAGGATCGACGACGCTTTTCCGCGCGAGCTTGCCGCGGAAGCGCGCGCCATCCTGTGGCGTGGCTTGCCATGCAGCGAGCACGCGCCCGCAACATGGACGCGCCCGGTGGTACGACTGGGCTTCTATGGCCAGCCACCGTTCCGGCAGGCGATCAACACGCCGGTCCTGCATAGGGCGATCGACCAGATCGTCGGGAGAGGCCGTTGGTGGCCGCGACAGGACATCGGCACCTTTCCTGTACGCTTTCCGCATCCGGAGGATCCCGGCGACGCCGGCTGGCACGTCGACCTCAGCTTTCCCGGCGAGGATTGCGATCCGAACGAGCGGCAGGATTTCTCGGCCTGGCGCGTCAATGTCAGCTCGCGCGGGCGTGCATTGCTGATGCTGTTCCTGTTCTCGGATGTCGGCGAACGGGATGCGCCGACACGCATCAGGGTCGGCTCGCACCAGCCGATGGCTCGCTATCTCGCACCCGCAGGCGAGGCCGGCCGTGCCCGCATGGTGCTGGACGAGATCGGCGCCGACTGTCCGATTGCGCTCGCGACCGGCGCGGCCGGCACGGTCTATCTCTGCCATCCCTTCCTGGTTCACGCCGCTCAACCGCACCAGGGCAGGGCGCCGCGCTTCATGGCACAGCCCGCGCTGCCATTAAGGGAGCCCTATCGGCTCGCGCGTCCCGACGGCGCCTATTCGCCGGTCGAGATCGCGATCCGGCGGGCGCTCGGAATGGCGAAATAGCGTAAAGCTGCGAAGCGACATTCAGGTGAGTTCGGCCCCGAGTGTCGCTTCGCGCGCGGCTGCATGGCCGCGTGCGCCATAGGTCTTTGACCAGGCCAGCAGTTCGCGGAACGCCGGCAGCAGGCCGTAAGCGGCGTCGGTCAATTCGTATTCCACCCGCAGCGGCTTTTCGGCAAGCACGGTGCGAAGAACCAGGCCGTCGCGTTCGAGTTCGCGCAGTTGCGCGGTCAGCATGTGCTGGGTGATGCCATCAAGCGAGCGGCGCAGGGCACCGAAGCGGATCGCCCTGTTCATCAGCAAAAAAAGAATCTCGAGTTTCCATTTGCCGCCGAGCGCGTGAATGGCATGCTTGAAATCGTCGAGCAGTGCGGGGTCCGGTTTACAACCTGCGCATTCGGCGGAATCGCAAGGCGACGTGGTATTGTTTTCCATACCGGTCTCGAATTTCATCCTACTTGTCCCGCTGCAGATAGTGGCCCAGATGCGGATGTTGCAGGCCGGCGAAACGAATTTCCGCGCCGAGGCCGAGGATTCAGGAAAGGCTTTGTCGGATGAGCACCGTTTTGGTTACGGGTGGATCGGGTTTCATCGGGGTTCACACCATCCTGCAGTTGCTGGTCGCGGGGCATCAGGTGCGCACCACGGTACGCCGGCCGGAGCGCAGCAAGGATGTGCTGGCGATGCTGCACCAGGGCAATGCGCCATCGCCCGAGAGCGTATCGTTCTTCACTGCCGATCTCACGCAGGATGCCGGCTGGCGCGAGGCGGTGGCCGGCTGCGATTACGTGCTGCATGTCGCCTCTCCGCTCAGCAGCAGTGTGCCCAGGGACGAGAACGAGATGATCATTCCCGCACGCGATGGAACGCTGCGGGTGCTGCGCGCTGCGCGCGATGCCGGCGTCAAGCGTGTCGTGGTCACGTCGTCGATGGGGGCGATCGGCTACGGCCACCCGCCACAGGCGCAGCCGTTCGACGAGACGAGCTGGACCAATCTCGATGGCGATGACGTGTTCGCCTATGTCAAATCGAAGACGCTCGCCGAGCGCGCGGCCTGGGATTTCATTGCGAAGGAGGGCGGCGGGCTGGAGCTGTCCGTCATCAATCCCGTCGGCGTGTTCGGTCCGGTCCTGGGACCGGATTTCTCCGGCTCGATCGACATCATCAGGATGCTGCTCAATGGCGCGATGCCGGCGGTGCCGCGAATCCATTTCGCCGTGGTCGACGTGCGCGACGTGGCGGAGCTGCATCTGCGCGCGATGACCTCGCCGGCGGCGCGCGGCGAACGCTTCATCGCGGTCGCCGGAGATCCGATGTCGATGCTCGACATCGCAAACCTCCTGCGGCGCGAGCTCGGTTCCGCCGCCCGGCGGGTGCCGCGCTTCCAGGCGCCGGACTGGGTGGTGCGGTTGGCCGCAATGGGCGTTCCGGTGCTGCGCTATGCCGTGCCGATGCTCGGCAAGGTCCGCCGCTCCACCAGCGCTAAGGCCCGCGAAAAGCTCGATTGGACGCCCCGCCGCGATGACGAGACGATCCTTGCGACCGCCGAAAGCCTGATCAGGCTTGGCCTTGTCAAGGCGTGAGCGCGTATGTGACGCGCTTGTCAAGCGCGCGCCGTGGTGCTGAATTGCCATCTCGACAACGCAATCCGGGAGGTGGCCATGGACAGGACCGCAGCGGCCGCAAAGGCCATCGCCACCGCTCGCCGTAACCGCGCGCCGCTGGCGGCGCTGCCGGTGGATCTGGTGCCGGCCGATGAGGAGGAGGGCTATCAGGTCCAGCGTGCGGTGCATGACCTGTTGTTGCCGAAGGTCGGCGCGCTCGTCGGCTACAAGATCGGCTGCACCAGTGCCGTGATGCAGGACTATCTCGGCATCGACCATCCTTGCGGCGGCGGCGTGTTCGAGAAGGGCGTGCATGAGAGCGGCGCCGAGCTCAAGATGGCCGACTATGTCCGCGTCGGCGTCGAATGCGAGATCGCGGTGAAGCTGGCGCGCGATCTGGCGCCGGGCGAGGCGCCGTTCACCGCCGAATGGGTGGCGGAGGCGGTCGCGGAGTATCGTCCCGCGATCGAGATCGTCGACGACCGCTATGCGAAATGGGAGGCGATGGGCGCGCCGACGCTGATCGCAGACGACTTCTTCGCCGCCGGTTGCGTGCTGGGCACAGCAGTGCCGCGCATCACCGCGCCCGATCTGCACGACGTCAAGGGCCGCGCCCTCATTAATGGCGAGGAGGTGGCGAGCGGCACCGGCGCCGACGTGCTCGGTCATCCCCATAACGCACTCGCCTGGCTTGCCAACCATCTTGCCGCCGAAGGCAAGGGCTTGCATGCGGGACAGGTGGTGCTGACGGGCAGCCTGGTGAGGACGATATGGCTCAATGCCGGCGACAGCGTCGTGATGGAGCTCGCCGGACTGGGCAAGGTGAAGGCCACGTTCGCGTGATGGGGTAGGGTGGGTTCGAGCGCGCTGCTCTCTCGCTGTCGTCGCCGCGAAAAGCGGGGACCCATAAGCACAGGGAGTTGCTGTGGCGCAAGCAAGCGGTTGCAGCGGAGCACATCACAAGCGCCTGTGGTTGATGGGGTGGACGGCCCCCTACGGCATCAGTTGTGCCAGAATGAGGTTGTCGAAATCTCAAACGAGGGAGCCGTCCGTGACGCAGATTATCCGCATTGGAATGGATACGTCGAAGCATATTTTTCAGTTGCATGGGGTTGATGCGGCCGAGAAGGTGGTGTTGCGCAAGCGGCTGTCGCGCAAGCAGGTGCTGGAGTATTTCGCCAAGTTGCCGCCGACGGTGATCGGGATGGAGGCTTGCGGGGCTTCGCAATATTGGGCGCGGGAGCTTTCCAAGCTCGGCCACGAGGTGAAGCTGATGGCCCCGCAACTGGTGAAGCCCTACGTGCAGCGGAACAAGAACGACGGGCGGGATGCGGAAGGAT
>NZ_JCAMOR010000054.1:0-53315 GCF_059512385.1 Bradyrhizobium sp. Crot121
GCAACGTTCGTGACGATCGCGACCCGCCCCTCATTCGCCGTGAGACGCGCGGAGTTAAATCACTGATTTGCCCGACGGCGAAAGCGGAATGTTTTTCGCGCGAGGGCTGGACCGGGCAAATCACATTGATTCGCTTAAGGAAAATCGCGCGAACGATACGACGCCGTCATGCCCGGGCAAAAGCGCGAAGCGCGTCTTCGCGCAGATGTCCCGGGCATCCACGTCCTTTGCCTCGGTGCGCGGGAGAGAACGTGGATGGCCGGGGCAAGCCCGGCCATGACGAAGGAGAGGATTGCGCAATGCGTCCCTCAGTCATTCCGGGGCGATGCGATAGCATCGAGCTATGATGTGCAATTGCACATCAGAGAATCCATTTTTCCGCTTCCGTAAGTGGGCAAATGGATTCCGGGTTCGCGACTTCGTCGCGCCCCGGAATGACAGCGGTAGGTGTTTGGAGGCCGAGCGCCGTTTTATTCAAGTCTCACGAGCGCCCGGGTGAACCACTCACTGCCATCTTGCGATCGGCCCAAAGCTTGAGATCGCCCACCGTCAACATCTTCAGGAACGGATTGGCGGTGACCAGCTTCTCGCGGGTGGTGCGGCCTGTCACGTCGGCGGCGGCCATAAGCGAAGCCGCGTCGGCGTTTTCTGCTGCGGTCAGCAACGCCACCGCCCCTGCCGGTCCGGCGAAATGCACGAGGTAGAGAGAACCCGGCGTGATCGGCAGGCCCCGCTTGCTCAGCATTGCGGCATTTCGCTCGATCGTGCGTGCGGTGATTTCCCGGGCAAGCCCGGTATCCCGACGCAGCTCCAGCACTTCCTTGTCGCTGCGTCCCTGGACCAGATCGCGTCGGTGTCTTCGAACGGCTTCAAGCCATGTGTCGTCGAGAAACTGAGCGGCTCCGGTCGCGCTCGAGCGTTTGTTCTTCGCATTCGCATCGCCGTTTGATTCAGCCGTGATGATGCGCTCGACCAGCGCCCTGATCGCGGCCTGGTCGATCGGTTCGTCCTTCAACGGAACGTCGCGAAACAACAACAGGCTTGCCGTGACGGCGAATGCGATCGCGACCGCCAGCAGGATGGCAATGGCTTCCACTGACCACCACTGCCGCGCCGGCACGATGTTCCGACGTTCATCCGGATCAGGCGGCCTGATTTCATCAGCACGGCCTGCCGGCTTCGACATGGGCATGGACGTGGGCATGGATCTGGGCATGGGGTGGCGCGGCCCGGTATCAGCCACCCCTTCGAAGGCAAAGGATTGTTGCGCTAGGTTTGACATCCCAGTGGCAGGCTCAATGCTTTGAACAGGCCGTCGAAGGCGCCGGGCTGACAGGACTTGGCCTCGACAGTTGGTTTCGAACGCGTGGTCTTTGCCGCCTCTTTGGCAATCTCGTGCTTGGGCAGTTGCTTGGGTCGAGGTTTCGGCAGCACGACAACGGGTTTTGCGGCTGGGACCGCGCGCGCAGGCGGCTCAACGATCGGCGCGGGTTCCGGCGCAGCCGCGGCGGATTGAACCGGCGGCGCGATTGGTTCGGGCGAGAAGATCTGCTGAGCCGATGCCTGCTGTTGCGCGTGCGGGATTTCGAGCCGATCTGCTGCGGTCAGCGTATCGCCAGGGGCGGCGAAGCTCAGAGTTGCCTGAGCAAGCTCCGTCGCGACAGACTTTGTCGCCCGCGGCGGAGTCTGGATCTCCATCACCGCAAGCGTACCGAGGCCAACAAGGATGAGAGCCGCCCTCATCTGATCTCGCGCTTTCCGAGCGAAAGTCCTCGATCACGCCGGGTAGGAATGGGTCCCGAGAATGCAAATGCAATTGCTAGGGTCCAATGAGGCGGCTTGGCGGCGGACGTGAACCCTGCCGGGACCTTGATCGGAAAAGATCTGGAGTAGGGTTAACGCGGGTCTGGGAGGTAGCCTGTTGGAACAATGGCCTGCCACAAAGAATAAAGATCCCTTAACTTGCGGTGAGGGTCGTCACGCAAGGATCGCAGCCATACCTCTCACTCCGGCAGGCCCGCTTTGCGCAAACCCTCGGCAATGCGCTGAAACTCGGCAAGGAAGGTGACATTGTCGGACCACCCGTTCCCATCCTGCAACCAAAGGGCAACAGTGTAATTCGGCCTGAGCCGACGGAGTTCGGTGACGGCAGCTCGAGCTTCGCGCTCGTGTCCAGTCAGCGCACTGGCGGCAGCGAGGTCTGCGTAGGCAATCCAGAGGGCGCTCACCGCGATGGAGCGGCGGCACCAATCGATCGCCTCTTCATATTGCCCGAGATGGCTGTGCGCATGACAGATGTAGAAGTACCACGTGCTCAGCAGCGGATCACGGGGGCTGAGCTGAATTGCCATTTGAAGCGGAGCAAAGGCCTCCGCGGAACGCCCGACGCGGATCTTGGCGGCACCGAGCGCACCATGGGCCGGGGCGAGGCTGGGATTGATTGCGATTGCCTCTTCGTACTCACTGACGGCGGACTCGACGTTCCGACCTCTGGCCCGCAGGATTTCTCCCTTTACAAAATGTGCCATTGCGTCACTGGGAAACTTTGACAGGACCTGCCCCACAGCGTTCTCGGCACGTTGCAGTTGGTCCGCCGGCGCGTTGCTCCAGCGATAGTTGACCTCCATGGCCAGAGCATCTGCCAGGCCCACCAGCGCCTTGGGGAAGCCGAAATCGATCTGAAGCGCGCGCTCGAAAAGGGTGCGAGACTGCGCCAACTGCTCGCGCGAATAGGGCTGATTCAGCACAGCCCACCCGCGCATCGTGAGATCGACTGCGTCCGGCCTGTTCGGTCGCGCAAGCTCCGCGTCGCGGCTTTCCTGGTTAATCAGTTCAAGATCAAACCGCCGGGCCAGCCGTCCGGTGATGATGTCCTGAAGTTGCATCGACTTTGACCAGTCGCCGTCGACGCGCTCCGACCAGACCTCGGCGCCGGTCCGGGCATCGATCAGCCGGGCATGGATTCGAACCATCGTCTCGGTCCTGCGCAGGCTGCCGTCGAGAACATAACGAACGCCAAGTTCGCGGCCAGCGCGCTTTGGGTCGACGTTCTTGTAGGCGCGGGCTGTGTTGGGTGCGATCACAAAGCTGTCCTGGATCCGTGAGAGATCGGCGCTCAGATCGTCAGTGAGGGCTTCCGCAAAGTAATCCTGCTCGGGCTCGTTGCTTAAATTTGTGAATGGCAGCACGACAATGGACAAGCGATGCTCCTGCGGCTGCGGCTCGCCTCCCCGAAGATACCAATAAGCCGCACCGCCGCTGGTCATGAGAAGGACCAGTGCTGTCATCAGAGCCGTTCGAACGTGCCGTGCACCAAGCATCCGCCGCAGGCGTAACGGAAAGACAGCAATCGGAGACGAAACCATCGGCGGCGTGTCGGAGAGCGGCGACGAACACGGTGAGCTCGTCGCTGGATCGCTCGGCCGTATTCGATAGACGCGCACGGGCCGAGCGATATTCTTGAGCTGCTGCTCGCCGGTGTCCTCCAATGGAATGTCGAACTTGCCCCGCGCATCCTCCTGCACGCGGGCGGACACACAGATGCCTCCAGGCTCGGCGAGCGTTTGCAAGCGTGCAGCCACGTTGACCCCATCACCGAAGATGTCGCCTCTCTCGATGACGATATCTCCCTGATGAATACCGATCCGGAACTCGATGCGCTTGTCTTGGGGTAGCCCGGCATTTCGCTCAGCCATGCACCGTTGGACCTCAACAGCGCAGCGGAGTGCGTCGATTACGCTTGCGAACTCGGCCAGCAGGCCGTCCCCGGTGGTCTTCACGACCCGGCCACGATGCTTAGCAATCTTGGGGGCCACAAGCTCACGGTGGAGGAGCTTGAAGTGGGCAAGGGTGCCCTCCTCGTCCGCGCCGACCAGACGGCTATAACCCGCGACGTCTGTAGCCAGGATCGCCGCGAGTCTTCGTCGGACTCGCTCCCGCTCCACGCCTAGTCCTCCTCAGGAGGTACCTGGTGGAGATTACCACAAGTTCCCGGCCGCGGGATATCGGCTTATGCGCCGCGCATTTTCGGTTCTGAATTCTGTCATTCCGGGGCGATGCCACCGGGTCCGCGCGAAGCGCGGCCCGATGACAGGCGCAGCATCGAGCCCGGAATCCATTCCTCCGCCTGCGCTTGAGGCCCGATGGATTCTCTGATGTGCAATTGCACATCATAGCTCGCGCTGACGCGCGCCCGGAATGACGGCGGTGGGCGTGGCGGAAGGGATGGCGGATTACGCCTTGCGCATTCGCTCTTCGAGCGAAGACGCAAAGCTAATCCGCCCTACGATTCTCTTAGCCCGCAACCGCCGCCGGGATGTCGCGCTGGCGCTTCATGACGATCTTGTTGAGGGCGCCGAGATAGGCCTTCGCCGAGGCGACCAGCGTGTCCGGGTCGGCGGCGCGGGCGGTCATGGAGCGGCCGTCGTGGGCAAGGCGCACCGAGACTTCGGCTTGCGCGTCGGTGCCTTCGGTCACCGCGTGCACCTGGTAGAGCTCCAGCCTGGCGTCGTGCGGCACCAGGCGCTTGATGCAGTTGAAGACGGCATCGACCGGGCCGTTGCCCTCGGCTTCCTCGATCCGGGTCTGGCCGTCGACATCCAGCTTCATGGTCGCGCGCTGCGGGCCATGGGTGCCGGCGATGACGGTCAGCGAGGTCAGCTTGATGCGGTCGTGGGCGGCCGCGATCTCCTCGTCGAGCAGCGCCTCGATGTCCTCGTCGTAGATGTCCTTCTTGCGGTCGGCGAGCGCCTTCATCCGCGCGAACGCATCCTCGAGCTGGTTCGGGCCCAACTTATAGCCCATCTCCTCCAGCTTGTGGACGAAGGCATGGCGGCCGGAGTGCTTGCCGAGCACCAGCGACGACTGCTTCAACCCGACCATCTCAGGCCGCATGATCTCGTAGGTGGAGGCATCCTTCAGCACGCCGTCCTGGTGGATGCCGCTCTCATGCGCGAACGCGTTACGGCCGACGATGGCCTTGTTGTACTGGACCGGGAACGAGGTCGCCGCCGACACCAGCTTGGAGGCGCGCGTCAGTTGCGTGGTGTCGATCCTGTTCCAGTACGGAAACTTGTCGTTGCGTACATTGATCGCCATCACGATCTCTTCGAGCGCCGCGTTGCCGGCGCGCTCGCCGATGCCGTTGACGGTGCATTCGACCTGGCGCGCACCGCCGACGATGCCGGCCAGCGAGTTGGCCACCGCCATGCCGAGATCGTTATGGCAGTGGACCGAGAAGATCGCCTTGTCAGAGTTCGGCACCCGCTCGATCAGCGTGCGCATGAAGTGGGTGTACTCGTCGGGCGTGGTGTAGCCGACGGTGTCGGGGATGTTCACCGTGGTGGCGCCGGCCTTGATGACGGCTTCCACGATGCGGCAGAGGAAATCCATCTCGCTGCGGGTGCCGTCCTCGGCCGACCATTCGACATCGTCGATCTGGTTGCGGGCGCGGCTGACATTGGCGATCGAGGTCTCGATCACCTGCTCCGGCGTCATGTTCAGCTTGACCCGCATGTGCAGCGGCGAGGTCGCGATGACAGTGTGGACGCGGCCGCGCTTGGCAAATTTCACCGCTTCCGCGCAGCGGTCGATGTCCTTCGGATGGGCGCGGGACAGGCCGGCGATGACGGCATTCTTGGAGCGGCGGGCGATCTCGCTGACCGCCTGGAAGTCGCCCTCCGAGGTGATGGGGAAGCCGGCCTCGATGACGTCGACGCCCATATCGTCGAGCAGTTCGGCGACCTCGAGCTTTTCCTCGAAGGTCATGGTAGCGCCGGGGCACTGCTCGCCGTCACGCAGCGTGGTGTCGAAAATGATTACGCGGTCCTTCTCGGACTTGTTGGCGGTGGTCATCTGCAAAGTTCCTTTGGGTCGATCGCGCTATCTTATCACTGAGCGCTGAAGGGTTTCTGTCGTTCTCGCGCAACCCCTGAGTGCCCAGGCGCAACCGCCCAGACGGCCCTCAGGGGCCGATAAGAAGCAGAAGCCCGCCAAGAAGGAGGGTCGGCAGCGACGCAGCCGGAATCGCGGGGGCGGCTTGGGCCGTTCCCGTCAGAACTCCATCGATTTCGCTGCGAATCAGCATTGCCAGTACCCTTTGGAGGCCCAAACCATTGATGGTTGGTTGCCGAGGCCACCTCCGCGGGCCGTTTCTAGACGAAGAGAGCGGCCGGCCGCAACGGTAAAAAGATGGTCAGTGGGGCTGACCTAAATACCCGCCGCCATGCGGCTTCGTAGCCGTCAAGCCATCGTACTCCGTCATGCCCGGCCTTGTGCCGGGCATCCACGTTCTTTGCTGCCACGGCAAGGACCTGGATGGCCGGGACAAGCCCGGCCATGACGGCTGAGACCTACTTCGCCCTGTTTCCTGCCTTCGCCTTCTTCCCCGCCCCGCCCTTGCCTTCCGCCAGCAGGGCCTCGCGGACGCGTTTGAATTCGCTGCGCTCGGACTCGTCAACTTTCGGGAAATGCAGATCGAGCTTCTCGAGTGCGCTGACGATGGTGGAGCCGATCACCACGCGGGCGAACCATTTGTGGTCGGCCGGTACGACGTGCCACGGCGCGGCGCGGGTTGCGGTGTGGCGGATCATGTCCTGGTAGGCGGCCATGTAGCGCGGCCACAGCGCGCGCTCATTGATGTCGGCCATCGAGAACTTCCAGTTCTTCGACCGCTCCTCCAGCCGCTCCAGGAAGCGCGCGCGCTGCTCCTGCCGGGAGACGTTGAGGAAGAACTTCAAGACCACGATGCCGTTGCGCGAGAGGTAGCGCTCGATCGCCGAGATGTCCTCGAAGCGTTCGCGCCAGATGTTCTTGGTCACCAGCCGCGGCGGAATCTTCTGCTTGGCGAGGATTTCGGAATGCACGCGCACCACCAGGCATTCCTCATAATAGGAGCGGTTGAAGATGCCGATGCGGCCGCGCTCTGGCAACGCGATCATCGAACGCCACATGAAATCGTGGTCGAGCTCCTTGGACGACGGCTCCTTGAACGAGGTGACCTCGCAGCCCTGCGGATTGACGCCCTCGAACACACTCTTGATCGCGGAATCCTTGCCCGCGGCATCCATACCCTGGAAGATCAGAAGCAGCGACCAGCGGTCCTGGGCGTAGAGCTTCTCCTGGAAATCGTTCAGCCGCCTGCGATTGGCCTCGATGATCTCTTCACCCGCTGCCTTGTCGATGCCGCCCTTCTCATTGGTCTTGAGCGATTTGAGGTGAAACTGCTCCGACCCGTCGATGCGGAACGGTGACACAAAAGGTTTCAGCTCGTCAGCCAGCAGCTTCGATTTCTTGCCCATGGGCCCTTTCTTACCTGCTCAGATGCATCTCGATGAAAGCGGTGACGAAGCGCGGCATCGCGGCAGTGAGGTCGCTAAAATCCCGCACCAGATGGATCGCCGCCAATTCGGGGTCTTCCTGCGAGGCAAGATTGCTTTCAATGCGAGCGCGTAAGGCATCGCCGGGCATGTCGACATAGAGGACCCGCATCATGGCGATGGCGACACCGGTGAAGACGCAATCCCAATGCGCATCGGGACGATAGTCGGCAGCGGTGAGTCCGGTCTCCTCCTCCACCTCGCGTGCGACGCTGCTGGCAATATCGAGCGCCTCGCCCCTGATGTCATCGAGATCAGGCGTGCCCGACGGGAAGTAGACCCGTCCGGGGTTGGAGGTGTGATGGCCCATTTCGCCAAGCACGAACGCGCCATCGCTTGCCAGCAGCGCGCCCATGCCAAAGCCGTTGAAGACGCCCCTATCGGGAAAGCCCCAGTCGCGCCAGGCGAGGAAGCTCGCAAAATCGGTCTCGAAATAGCTCGCGCTCAGGCGCTCGCCTTCGAACGTGGCACTGCGGCCCAGCAGAACACGGCCGTTCCAGAGGTTTGGCCGCTCGCGCTGCGCCTCGGCGAAATGCGCATCGATCTCGGCGCGGCGTTCTTGTGCGAACGGCCACGCCCATGGCTGCACCTTGAGATCGAGCGCGGTAACGCGATGAATGGAAGGTGGCGTCATTGACGAGCGCTTACTTCGCACCCTGCCCTGTAGTCTTCGCCTGCTCGACCAGTCGGTTGGTGTAGGTCTTGCTGACGTCGATATTGGCCTTGGCGACTTCCGGCGACCCCTCGCTGAACACCGCCAGCACCGCGTCGGCGCCCTTCGGATCCATCTTGCCGGTCTCCGAATACATCGGAATCGTGTTCTTCAGCGCGGCGAGATAGAGCGCCTTGTTCTTGCCGACGATCTCGTCGGGCATCTTGGCCATGATGTCTTCCGCCGAATGCGAATGGATCCAGGCGAGCGTGGCAAGGATCGCGTTGGTGAGCGCCTGCGCTTCCTTCTCATGCGACTTGACCCAGGCCGCAGTCGAATAGAGCGCGCCGCCCGGATATTCGCCGCCGAACACCGCGAGCGTATCGTGCTGGGTGCGGGTGTCGCTCAGGATCTTCAGGTCGGCATGGCTGCCCTGCAGCACGGTGACGGAGGGATCGAGCATCACGGCGGCATCGATCTGGCCCTGCTCCATCGCCGCGACCGCCGTCGCGCCCAGGCCGACGCCGATCACGGAGGCGCTGGTGGGATCAAGCCCGTTCTTCTTGAGCAGATATTTCAGGAAGAAATCAGTCGAGGAGCCGGGCGCGCTGACGCCGATCTTCTTGCCGGCGAGATCCTTGATCGAATTGATCTCTGAGGTGTGCTTGGGCGACACCACCAGCACCAGGCCGGGATAGCGGTCATAGACCACGAAAGCCTGCAATTCCTGCCGCTTGGCGGCGAGATTGACGCAGTGATCGAAATAGCCCGAGACGACGTCGGCGCTGCCGCCGAGCACGGCTTTCAGCGCATCCGAACCGCCCTTGAGATCGACCAGCTCGACCGCAAGCCCCGCCTTCTCATATTCGCCGAGCTGCTTGGCCAGCACCGTCGGCAGATAGCACAGGCAGGCGCCGCCGCCGACCGCGATCGTGACCTTGCTTTGCGCTGCGGCAAGACCCGACGTCAGCACCAGCGCCAGCAGCACGCCGGCCAGGTGGCCGAACAGTTTCCTCATGATCGTCTCCGTTCCGTTGGGAGCAAGATAAAGCAGCACGCGGGCGTTGAGAAGGCTCCGCCGTCATTGCGAAACGCGGTCCCGTAGGGTGGGCAAAGCGCAGCGTGCCCACCATCCACGGTCGGTGCAAGAAAGGGTGGGCACGCTGCGCTTTTCCCACCCTACGATCTACAATGCGCGTACCGTCGGCCGCCAGACCAGCAGGCGTCGTTCGACCAGCGTCACGGCCATGTCGATCAGAATCACGAAGGCCGACAGCACGAACATGCCCGCGAAGACGCCGGCGACGTCGAACACGCCCTCGGCCTGCTGGATCAGATAGCCGAGGCCGGCGGCGGCGCCGAGATATTCGCCGACGACGGCGCCGACCACCGCAAAGCCGACGGACGTATGCAGCGAGGAGAACATCCACGACAGCGCCGAGGGCCAATAGACATGCCGCATCAATTGCCGCTCGCTCATGCCGAGCATGCGGCCATTGTCGAGCACGGTCGTGCTCACTTCCTTGACGCCCTGATAGACGTTGAAGAACACGATGAAGAAGACGAGGGTGACGCCGAGCGCGACCTTGGACCAGATGCCGAGGCCGAACCATAGCGCGAAGATCGGCGCCAGCACGACGCGCGGCAGCGCGTTCGTCATCTTCACGTAAGGATCGAACACGGCCGCGACGCGCGGCTGGCGCGCGAACCAGAAGCCGACCAGAACGCCGAGGGACGAGCCGATCACGAAAGCGAGGATCGATTCCCACAGCGTGATCGCAAGATGCTTCCAGATCACGCCGGTCGAGAACCATTTGACGATCTGGTCGAAGACGTCGATGGGATTGGAGAAGAAGAACGGCGGCAGCAGGATGCGGCCGAACAGCGGGACTGTGGTAAAGACCTGCCACAGCGCCAGCGCGACCACGGCGACCAGGACCTGGCAGAGCAAGAGCGCAGCGCGGGACATCACTCGGCTCCCGCGGCTTGCGATGATTGCGCGTAACCCTTCATCACCTCTTCCTTCAGCACGCCCCAGATTTCGCGATGCAGTTCGTGAAACTGCTTGTCCAACCGCACCTCGAAGATGTCGCGCGGGCGCGGCAGTTCCACGCGCCAGTCGCCGATGATGCGCGAGGAAGGGCCGGCCGACATGATGACGACCCGGTCGGCGAGCGCGATCGCCTCCTCCAGGTCATGGGTGACGAACAGCACCGCCTTGCGGTCGGCAGTCCAGAGTTCGAGCAGCAGATTGCCCATCACCTGCCGGGTCTGGGCATCGAGCGGGCCGAACGGCTCGTCCATCAGGAGGATCTTTGGATCGCGGATCAGCACCTGCGCAAGGCCGACGCGCTTGCGCTGGCCGCCCGAGAGCATGTGCGGATAGCGGTTTGCGAATGCGCCAAGCCCGACCGAGGTCAGCCAGGCCTGCGCCTGTTCCAGCGCCTTCGCCCGCGGCGTGCCCTTGATCTCGAGCCCGATCGCGACATTGTCGATCGCGGTCTTCCAGGGGAATAGCGCATCGGCCTGGAACAGGTAGCCGGCGTCGCGGTTCAATCCTGTGAGCGGCTGGTCGAAGATCCTGACCGCGCCCGCGGCCGGCTTGAGCAGGCCGGCGGCCACGTTCAGCAAGGTCGACTTGCCGCAGCCGGTAGGACCGACTATCGCGACGAATTCGCCATGGGCGACCGCAAGGCGCGCCTTCTCGACCGCGGTATATACGCGGGCATCGGCGAGACGAAACGCCACCGTCGCATCCTCGAGCGCCACCGCTGTGGGCCTGGCTGTGGGCTTGGCCTTGTCCACCACGTTCCCTCCCTGTTCGGGAGGATGCCTTAGCCTCTCGCGCGGACAAGTTCAACGCAGCATCGCGACGTGCTAGTTGAACTGTGATCTCTTAAGGCAGGGCCAGCGCGAGGTTTGAACGGCATTGTCCAACGGACCACTCATTGCCTACACCAAGGTCGGCAAGACCTTCGCCAATGGCGGCGTGGTCGCGGTCGACGGCGTCTCGCTTGATGTCGCCGAGGGCGAGTTCCTTGCCATCGTCGGCGGCTCCGGCTCGGGCAAGACCACCTTGCTGCGGCTCGCCAACCGGCTGATCGACGCCGACAGCGGCAACGTCACGGTCGAGGGCGAGGACGTGCGCAATGTCGATCCGATCCGCCTGCGGCGGCGCATCGGCTATGTCTTCCAGAGCGGCGGGCTGTTTCCGCATCTTTCCGTCGGCGCCAATATCGGCATCACGCCGAAGCTGCTCGGCTGGCCGGCGGCGGAGATCGCAGCGCGCGTCGACGAACTGCTCGAACTGGTGCAACTCGACGGCGGGCAATATCGGGAGCGGCTGCCGAGCGAGCTCTCCGGCGGGCAGCGGCAGCGCGTCGGCGTCGCGCGGGCGCTGGCCGCACGACCCCGCATCGTGCTGATGGACGAGCCGTTCGGGGCGCTCGACCCCCTCACCCGCGACGCGCTCGGCGATGATTTCCGCGAATTGCATCGCAGGCTCAAATTGACCACGATCATGATCACCCATGACATGACGGAAGCGCTGCTGCTCGCCGACCGCGTCGCTGTCATGCACGAAGGCAGGCTGCTGGCGCAGGGCACCCCAGCGGAGCTTTCCGAAAGCAACGATCCTTACGTCGAAAAACTCCTGCACACGCCGCGGCGGCAGGCGGAACGGCTCGGCAAATTGCTGCCGCGGGACGGCGCCGCATGAACCTGTTTTCCGATCCGCGCTGGAGCGAAGCGCTCGCGCATCTGCCCGATTATCTCGGCAACCATGTGCGCGTAAGCCTCGCCGCGCTCGCGCTCGGGCTGATCGTCAGCCTGCCGCTGGCGATCCTCGCACGCAACCGGCCAGTGCTGCGCGGCGCGCTGCTCGGCTTTGCCTCTATCGTGCAGACCGTGCCGGGACTGGCGCTGCTGGCGCTGTTCTATCCGCTGCTATTGGTGCTCGCGGCGCTGACGCTGTCCTGGTTCGGCTTCGATTTCTCCGCCTTCGGATTTCTGCCCGCGGTGCTGGCGCTCGCGCTCTATTCGATGCTGCCGGTGCTCCGCAACACCATCACTGGCCTGTCGGGCGTCGACCCGGCGCTGACGGAGGCGGCGCAGGGCGTCGGCATGACGGAACGGCAATCGCTGTTCATGGTGGAGCTGCCGCTGGCGCTGCCGGTGATGATGGCGGGCATCCGCACCGCGGCGGTGTGGGTGATCGGCACCGCGACGCTGTCGACGCCGATCGGGCAGACCAGCCTCGGCAATTATATCTTTGCGGGACTGCAGACCCAAAACTGGGTGTTCGTCGTGTTCGGCTGCCTCGCCGCCGCCGCGCTCGCGCTCGCCGTCGACCAGCTGCTGGCGCTGATCGAGAACGGCCTGCGCCACCGCAGCCGGCTGCGTGCCGCGCTCGGCGGCGTCGGCATCGCGGCGCTGGTCGCTGCGACGCTGGTGCCTGCGATGGCGCGCTCGGCATCGAGCTATGTCGTCGGCGCGAAAACCTTCACCGAGCAATATGTGCTGGCGGCGCTGATCGCGCAGCGGCTGAACGCGGACGGCCTTCCTGCGACCACGCGCGCCGGCCTCGGCTCCAGCGTGATCTTCGATGCGCTGAAAGCCGGCGATATCGATGTCTATCTCGACTATTCCGGCACGCTATGGGCCAACCAGTTCCACCACACCGAGATCCGGCCGCGCGAAGAGCTGCTCGCCGACTTGAAGTCGATCCTGGCGAAACAGGACATCACCCTGCTCGGCGACCTCGGCTTTGCGAACGCCTACGCTCTCATCATGCCGAAGCAGCGCGCGGAAGCGCTCGGCGTCCATACCATCGCTGATCTCGCCGCGCTCGCGCCGTCACTGTCGATCGCCGGCGACTACGAATTCTTCTCGCGGCCGGAATGGGCCGGCATCAAAGCGGCCTATGGATTATCGTTCCGCACGCTACGACAGATGCAGCCGGACTTCATGTATGCCGCCGTCGCCTCCGGCGAGGTCGATGTGATCGCGGGCTATACCAGCGACGGCCTGATCGCGAAATACGATCTCACGCTGCTCGGCGATCCCAAGCACGCGATCCCGCCCTATGACGCAGTGATGCTGCTGGCGCCCAAGCGCAAGGATGACACCAAGCTCCGCGCGGCATTGCTGCCGCTGCTCGGACGCATCGACATCGCCACGATGCGGGAGGCGAATTTGCGCGCCGCCGGCAATGATGGCTCCTCCTCGCCGGACGCGGTCGCGCGCTGGCTGTGGGAGAAGATCGCGACGCGGCGGCCTACAGCCCCTTGATCACACCCGCGTCGATCAGGAGGCGGTTGAAGCGGCGGGCCTCGGCGCCGTCCTTGCAGGCATAGAACAGGCCGTTGCAGCGGAGCATGATGTGCTTCTGCTCCTCGAACGAGGGATCGAGCGGAATGCCGGCGGCTTCCTGGATCACCAGCGGCAGATAGGCCGCATCGATCGTGTCCATCACGGCTGCTGATTTCACCGGTTCGAAATTGATGGCGTCGATCGCGTAATAGGTCGCGAAATAGCGCGGGTCATACGTCTCGAGCTTCTTGCCGATGCCGGCCGCATCGAGGCTCGGGTCGAGAAGATGCGGCGCGAATTCCGGCTGGTGATCGCCGTATCGAACGATCAGGAACGGCTGCGCCGGAAACTTCTTCTTCAGTCCCGCGACAAAGGCGGCGTAGTCAGTCGCGCTCATCGCCTGCCGGCGCAGATATTCATCGATGACGGGCGCGTTGCCGAGCGGGCGCCAGGACGGCGTCAGGTCGGGGCGCAACGCCGTCTTCCACGGGAAATGGTTGGCGGCGAGATAGACGAAGGTGAACTGCGGCGCGCCGGGCGGCTGCTCGGCCATCAGCCGCAGCGCCTTGTCGTAGAAAAAGCGGTCGGGCTCGACATCCTTGGCGCGGAGATCGCGCGCATCGTAGAAGCGCTGGATGCCGGTCGTGGCCTGGAAGCTGCGCGCGCTCATGAACGCGCCGAACGCCGGATAGAGCGAAAGCGTGTTGTAGCCGCAGCGGCGGAGCGCAAGCGGCAGCCCGCGCTCGACGCGGCCGGAGGCGATGCGGGTGACGAAATAGGCGAAACGGCCGAAGGAGCGCGAGGAGAGCCCGGCGAGCACGTTGTATTCGGTGAACCAGCTCGGCCCGCCATTGCTCTCGGCCAGGAATTTTCGCTCGACGCCGTCATAGGACCTGAACTGCGCGCCGTAGCCCGGCGGCACCTTGACGCCTTCGGCCGCGCGGATATCGAAGCTCGATTCATCGTGGATCAGGATGATGTTCGGCCGGCGGCCGGCCGGATGGCAGGAGTCCACCAGCGGAATCTTGAGGTGCTCGCTCGCGACCGCGTCCGACTCCATGAAGCCATAGTTGATGAAATCGGAAGCCGCCGTGACGGCGGAGCGGGCGAATTTCGAGAGATAGCCGTCGTCGTAATAGCCGCGCCAATCCTCGTCCGGCCAGGTGACGGCATATCCTGCCAGTGCGGCAAGGCATGCCAATTTGCAGGCCAGCGCCGGCAGGCGGCGGACGCGGAACGGATCGAGCCACCACAGCGCATACATCAAGGGCAGCGTGACGGCGCCTGCGCCGATCAGCGACCAGCGCAGGTTCGGGAAGATTGTCAGCAGGAAGGACGCGGTGTCGTGGTCGACCACCATCAGGTCGACGAAGTTCGCAGTCATCTGCACGACTTCGTGCTTGAACCGCGAGAGCAGCACCAGCGCCACCACCAGCGTCAGCGACAGCGCCCCCGATAGCGCCGGCCGCCGCAGCAACGCGATGAAGAAGAAGTTCAGGATGCCCCAGGACAACAGGAAGCAGAGTCGCGAGCCGAAATCGGTCTCGGTCTGCACCATGATCCCGAGCGCCGCCATCTGTGGCGCAGCGACGGCGAGCAGCCGCCAGATGCCGATCGCGGCCAAGCCGCCCGCGATCGCAGCAATCGAAGAGCCTTGATTTGGCGCGGGCGCCATGGGTGACGACGCAACATTCCCCGGCGCGGTAGTTCGCCTTGGCTGGAGGTGACCAGGAGGCGGACGACGCAGCCGGAACCCGCGTCGTGTCACAAAACCGTAATGTAAGCGTCATGAATGCGCAATGAATTTGCGGCGACAGCGTGACGCCGCGCGGTTCAGCGGTTCGCGATCCCGTCGATGAAGAGATCGATGATCGCCTCCGCGGTACGTTCGGCATCGTCATCCGCGACGCCCCAGCGCGGGAAATGACCGTCGATGTTCATGCGGGCAAAGCCATAGACCAGCGCGCGGCCGGCGATCTGAACCTGCTGCAGGTCGGACGCGCGGAGCTGGCCTTGGACAAAGGCTTCCGCCAGCGTCCGTTCAGTCAGCGCAATCAGCTCGGCATTGTCGCGCGAAACCCCGCCCGACCGGTCATGATCAAAAAAGCGGCGGCTGGAGATGATCTCGAAATGGGCTGGGTTCTTCATCGCCCAGCGCACATAGGCCAATCCGAGCGCGCGAAACCGCGCTAAGGGGTCGCCGGCCGAAGCAGTATCCAGCGCCGCCTGGATCTCGGCCCGAAAACGCCGCTGCGCCTCTTCCGCCACCGCGTTCATCAGCGCGTCGCGGCTCGGAAAATGACGGAACGGAGCGCCCGGCGAGACCCCGGCGCGGCGCGCCGCCTCGCGCACGCTGACGGCGTCCGGCCCGCCCTCGTCCACCAATTGCAGCGCGGCGTGGACCAGCGCGTGCCGGAGGTCGCCGTGGTGATAGGGCTTCGCGACGGCCGCGGACGGATTGCGGCGGCGCGGCTTTGCGGCTGAGGATTTCGTGGCGCGACGCATGTCTTTCCCTAACATCACCGGGTCGTGAATGTAAGCGGTGATTACACGGATTGACCACATCTCGGCAGGCAATGTAACCAGTGATTACATACAACAACAGCAGGGAGGCGAAACATGCCGATGGGGCCACGCTGGTTCGAAGGGTGGCGGCTGTTCGCCATCCTCACATCGATCCTGGTCGCGCTCAGCCTCTGGATCGCTGGCATGCGACAGTTCGAGGTCGACGGCGTCAGGATGGTGATCCGCTTCACGGCGCGGACTTCGCTGTTGTTGTTCTGCCTTGCCTTCTCGGCGTCCGCGCTGGCGCAGCTCTGGCCGAACGCCTGGACCCGCTGGCAGCGCCGCAACCGCCGCGCGCTCGGCGTCAGCTTCGCGGCGTCGCACGCCATCCATGCTGCGGCGATCGGCTGCTTCGCGCTGATGGACCCAGCCGGCTATGCGGCTGCGACCTCGGCCGCGTCCTACATCTTCGGCGGCATCGCTTACGCCTTCATCATCGCGATGACGGCAACCTCATTCGACCGCACCGCGGCTGCACTCGGCGCACGCGCCTGGCGGACGCTGCACCTGGTCGGCGGCTATTATCTTCTGGTGCAGTTCACGGTCTCATTCGGCAAGCGGATTCCGGAGATGCCGCTTTATGCGCTGTTCCTGATCCCGCTCATAGCGGTGTTCGGCTTGCGAATGATCGCGATGGCATCAAGGCGGACGCCGCGCGCCATCGAGGCCTGATGGCTTAAACCACGCTCATAAAGCGTGACGCAACGAAGCTAATGTCCGCTTGCCACTAAAAGCGACGCAGTTGCTGCGCAACAGCGAAATGACGCGATGGGCCAGAAGGCGACATGGCCCTGAGGGCTGGCCTTCTTAGCTGCGCCACCAGAAGGGCGGTGACACCGTTTGTCGAAGGCGGTCATATATGGTGATGCGCACTCTGGGCTATCTGATATTCTCAGCGCAGGCCCGTCCCCGGCTGCGACGACCAGCATTGGACGGCGTCTGGCACGGGAGGTGATCTTGGTGCGCAACTGGGCAAAGAGTCGAACGCGAGGTCGCAAGCTTCATTCGACCGGCGCGAAGGCGCGCGCTGGTCGAGCTAGCAAAAGCCGCGCCGATCTCGAACGACAGCTTAAAACATGCAAACAGGAGATCGCTAACGCGCGGGAGCGCCTAGTCGAGGCTACGAAGCAGCAAACTGCCACCTCCGAGATGCTGCGCATCATCTCGGATTCGCCGCTTCAGTCGGTGCTGGACGCGGTGGCCGAACATGCCGCACGCCTGTGCGACTCGAATAATGCCGAGATCTATCGCCTGGATAACAACGTTCTCCGCTTGGTGGCTTCATACGGAGAACTTCCGGTGCATATTCAAGCCCGTGGGGGATTTCCCGCAAATCGCGACAGGGTGATAGGACGAGCTGTATGTGATCGGCGGTCGGTTCATGTCCACGATCTCGCCGCCGAGGATAGCGAGTACCCGTTGGGCAGCAGTGACGCAAAACGCCAGGGCCATCGCACCACGCTCGGAACACCGTTGCTGCGCGAGCGTACCCCCATTGGAGTAATTCTGTTCCGGCGATGGGAGGTCCGACCATTCTCCGACAACCAGATCGCGCTTCTCGAGACGTTCGCCGACCAGGCGGCGATCGCGATCGAAAACGTACGCCTGCTCGAAGCCGAGAAGCAACGCGCGCTGGCGCTTGCGCACGCCAACCGCGATCTCGCACAACGCGAAGCGAAGGTACGGCGTCTGGTCGACGCCAACATCATTGGCATCTTCATTTTTGATCTTGAAGGTCGCATTGTGGAGGCCAACGACGCATTCCTACAGATGGTGGGATACAACCAGGAGGATTTCGTCGCGGGTAGCGTTCGCTGGGCGGACCTCACGCCACCGGAATGGCGCGACCGCGATGAGCGGGCGGTGACCGAGCTAAAGAAGACCGGAACGGTCCAACCGTACGAGAGGGAGTATTTCCGAAAGGACGGCAGCCGAGTGCCGATACTGATTGGCTCGGCCGCGTTCGACGAACAACGAGGCCATGGCGTCGCTTTCGTACTCGATCTGACCGAGCGCAAGCAGGCCGAAGCAGAAGCGCGACAAAGTGAACAGAAATACCGCGAGATGCAGACAGAGTTGGCGCACGCCAATCGCGTCGCCACCATGGGCCAACTCGCAGCTTCTATCGCCCATGAAGTGAAGCAACCGGTCGCCGCGATGGTGACCAACGCGCAGGCCGGACTGAGCTGGCTGGGCGCTCAACCGCCAAATCTGGAAAAAGCCTGGCAGACGTTCGGTTATATCGTTAGCGATGGTATGCGGGCGCGCGATGTCGTCGACCGGATCCGGGACATGATCAAAAAAGCGCAACCGAGGAAGCAACTCCTGAACATCAATGATGCAGTCCGCGAGGTCATTGAGCTCGTTCGCGGCGAAACGATGAAGAATGGCATTTCGGTGCACACGTTTCTAGCAGAAGGCACACCACCGTTGGAAGGCGACCGGGTGCAACTCCAACAAGTGATGCTGAATCTCGTGATGAATGCAGTCGAAGCTATGAATGCTACCAGCGAGGACGCGAGAGAGTTGCTCATCAGCACCCGGCAAACGGAACGTGACGTCGTTCTCGTCGAGGTGCGAGATACGGGACCAGGGCTGGCACCAGCGACTCTCAATCAGCTTTTCGACGCCTTCTACACGACGAAGCCCGGCGGTCTTGGACTGGGACTGTCGATTTGTCGCTCGATCATCGAAGCGCATGGGGGCCGATTATCGGCGAAGGCCAATGTGCCTCGCGGCGCGATTTTTGAGTTCAGCCTTCCCGCCGCGCCAGACCTTGCCAAGCAACCAGCTGTCGTGAGTGCAACCTAATCCCGGTGCGGCGGTGGCTATCCGCCAAAGCATGGCTGTCCAAACTAGCTCGGAGAGCCGACTCGTCCGTTAGGCAGCTTTGGGGGCATTTTCGACCGATTGAGCGGCGGTAGTCTGCTGGCTGATGTCCCCTCCGGGAGTTCACTCGCCCCCCACGAGATGGAATCTGCGGCCGAGCTGGTGATGCACGGTGATGACGGCGCGGTCGACGTCGCTGATCAGGCTGTCGCCGAGGACGACGTTCGGAATTTCCCAATTGCGGCCCGCACTCGCATGCGGCCGATTGGAGACGGCGACAACCTGCGCTGTCTCGCAGCCGGGCTGGCTGCGCAGCGCATCATTGGCGATTGCGGTCAGTTCCGCAGGGGTCTTGCCGATGGTGGACATGCAAGCTCTCGTGACGGGCGAATGCGGCAAGGGCATGTCGCCAGCATGCTCACGTTGATGGCATGAGGCCGAGGCGCTTGGCGATGATCCGGTCGAGCGTACGCTTCGGCAGGATTGACGCCACGATATGCTGCATCCGATCCGGCGCGATCTGGTAACGCACCTTTGGGTTCGGCGCCGTCAGCGCATTGAAGATGGTCTCAGCGATCTTCCCCGGCGGCAATGCCGGCATTGTTGACGAGGCCCGCAAGCGTCTCGCCATTCAGCGCGTCGCGAACCTGGCGCGCGGAAGCAAATACCGCAGCCTCATCGGTGACGTCGAAGATCAACGGCGTGAAATTGGCCCCGAACTCGGCTGTGAGCCGGTCGGCATCGGCCTGCTTGCGCACGCTGCCGAACACGCGGAAGCCGCGGTCGCGCAGAAACCTGGCCGTCGCGCAGCCGATGCCGGTAGACACGCCGGTGATCACGACCGATCTCATGACCTGGTCTCCCCTGATGTTCCCGGGGACATCTACAGCGTTTTCGAGCGAAGTGGATACCGGCTTCGCGTGAAGAAAACGCTGGATCCTTGATCCAGCCGAGCGGCTGGCACGATCCGGCGATCTTGAGTTGAATTGGTTACGTCCTGCTAACCTTCCCCGCGAGCTCCGCCCAGGACCGGGTTCCAGCTTAACGCAGGCGTAAGGTCGCGCTTGCCATCTTCCGGACCAATCAGAGAACCTGCAACAAGAACAATTCCAATGATGGCGCAACAGCCGGCCCACTCGATCATCGCCGAACTCGAGGAAGCCGTGAGAGACGGCTCGTCGGCGAAGCGGATCAAGACCCTTCGGCGGGTGACCGATCTCTTCCTGCACGACGGCGAACGCTTGAGCGACGAACAGGTCAAGGTGTTCGACGACGTCCTGTGCCTCCTGATCACGCGCGTCGAGAGCCGGGCCAAAGCCGAGCTCAGCAAGCGCCTCGCGCCGATCGACTACGCGCCGTTCGAGGTCATCCAGCACCTGGCAAAGGACGACAAGATCGAGGTCGCCGGCGAAGTGCTGGCGCATTCGATCCGCGTCTCGACGGAGACCCTGGTCGAGGTTGCCAGCACCAAGGGGCAGGACCACCTGCTTGCGATCTCCGGCCGCGCGAGCCTCCCCGAGGAGGTCACCGACGTGATCGTCGATCGCGGCGAGGTGCGCGTGATCCGCCGGCTCGCCAACAATGCCGGCGCGCGCTTCTCGGAGGCCGGCTATTCCGGCATCGTCGCGCGCGCGGAAAGCGACGACGAGCTGGTCGAAATCCTGGGACTGCGCATCGATCTTCCGACCAAGTTCCTGCGCGAGCTCTTGCACCGCGCCAAGGATGCCGTGCGCGCCCGCCTGCTCTCGATCGCACCGCCGGCGCTGCAGGAGGAGATCCGCGAGGTGCTCGACGAGATCGCGCGCGAGGAGCCTGCGGTGCGACGCGGCTTCGGCATTGCCGAACAGCTCGTCAAGCTGATGAAGGAGCTGAACGAGCTGGACGACGCGGCGGTGTTCAAGTTCGCCGAAGCGGGCAAGTTCGACGAGGTGATCGTCGCGATCGCCCTGCTCAACGACGTCGAGCCCGAGATGATCGCGCGGCTGATGGAGGGGCACCGCTCCGACCTGATCCTGATCCCCTGCCGCGCAGCCAGGCTGAACTGGCCGACGGTGGAGACGATCCTGAGCAACCGGCCGGCCGCGCAACCGATCTCGGCACAAACCATGGAGCAGGCCCAGCGCGATTTCCGCCGTCTGTCGATCGAGACCGCCCAGCGCACCGTGCGCTTCTGGCAGCTCCACAACCGGATCGAGAAGCCGGCGGAAGGGCGTGCGGCGCCGTAAACCGCAACAGTGCCGTCATTGCGACCGCAGCGAAGCAATCCATCTCACCGCTTGTGGAGGCATGGATTGCTTCGCTGCGCTCGCAATGACTTGGAGAGGGCACAGAGCACTCGCAGAAGCCGTAGGGTGGGCAAAGCACAGCGTGCCCACCATCACGAGCGGAGTGCTGAAGGTGGGCATACTTGCGTTCTGCCCACCTTACTTCTTGATCGCGCCTTAGTTCTTCGTCTTGTCGACCAGCGCGCCCTTCTTGATCCAGGGCATCATGTCGCGCAGCTTGGCGCCGACTTCCTCGATCGGGTGCTGCGCGAGCTTGGCGCGGGTGGCCTTGAACGAGGTCTGGTTGACCTTGTTCTCCAGCATCCAGTCGCGGGCGAACTTGCCGCCCTGGATGTCGGCGAGAACGCGCTTCATCTCGGCCTTGGTCTCGGCCGTCACGATGCGCGGACCGGTGACGTATTCGCCGTATTCGGCAGTGTTTGAGATCGAGTAGTTCATGTTGGCGATGCCGCCTTCATAGATCAGGTCGACGATCAGCTTCACTTCGTGCAGGCACTCGAAATAGGCCATCTCCGGCGCATAGCCGGCTTCGACCAGCGTCTCGTAGCCGCCCTTGATCAGCTCGACCAGGCCGCCGCAGAGCACCACCTGCTCGCCGAACAAATCGGTCTCGCATTCCTCTTTGAATGTGGTCTCGATGATGCCGGCGCGGCCGCCGCCGATCGCGGAGGCGTAGCTCAGGCCGAGATCATGCGCGTTGCCGGAGACGTCCTTGGCGATCGCGATCAGGCAGGGCACGCCGCCGCCACGCTGATATTCGGAGCGCACGGTGTGGCCGGGGCCCTTGGGGGCAATCATCAGGACGTCGAGATCGGCACGCGGGTCGAGCAGGTTGAAGTGGACGTTGAGGCCGTGCGCGAACACCAGCGCCGCGCCCTTCTTCATGTTGTCGTGCAGGTGCTCGCGATAGATGTCGCCCTGCAATTCGTCGGGGGTGAGCATCATCACGAGGTCGGCCCATTTGGCGGCATCCGCAACGCTCAGCACCTTGAAGCCGGCAGCCTCAGCCTTCTTGGCCGAGGCCGAGCCCGGACGCAGCGCGATCGACACTTCCTTGACGCCGGAATCCTTCAGGTTGAGCGCGTGGGCGTGGCCCTGGCTGCCATAGCCGACGATGGCGACCTTCTTGCCCTTGATCAGGTTCAGGTCGGCATCGCGATCGTAATAAACTCGCATCGTAGTTTCCTCTTGAGGGGGCCGAACATCGGCCGATGGATTTGGGCTTGCAGGTGGATCAAGACCGCCGGCGCCCGCGAATTTCCGGCGTGGTCTAGAGCATTTTTCCCGTCAGGGGAAACCCTGTTCTCGCATGGCGCGGTGCGGCATCATGCGTCCATGAAGACCGGGTAGAGCGAGGCGAGCAACAGGATCGCCATCACGATATTGAAAGCGCGGACCGCCTGGCGCGAGGTCAGGATCGCCCGCAGCGCGGTGCCGAACAGCGCCCAGGCGATGCAGGACAAGGTGCCGAGGATCAGGCTCAAGCCGACCTGGATCGCGATATTCCAGGGGAATGCGGCAATCGCCGCATAGGCGGTGATGGTACCGATCACCATCACCCAGCCTTTGGCGTTGACCCATTGGAACATGGCCGCGCCCCAGAAGGTCATCGGGCGGCCGCTTCCGTCACCGGACTCCGGCGAGGATGGCTCGGCCATCGCGATCGCGGCGGCAAGATAGATCAAATAGGCGACGCCGATATATTTGAGGATGGTCTGCAGCACGGGATAGGCGATGAAGACGGTGCCGAGGCCAAGCCCGACGGCGCCGACCATGAACGCAAATCCGACCGTGATGCCCGCCATATGCGGCACCGTGCGGCGGAAGCCGTAAGTCAATCCCGAGGACAGCAGCATGATGTTGTTCGGCCCCGGCGTGAAGAACATCACCACGGCGAACATCACGAAGGCGATCAGAACCGACTGCGACATGACACCACTCATGCGATCTTCGTCTGGGGTTGCGGACTTCTCGAGAACAGCATGATGGCGATGCCGCCGATGACGGCGGCCATGCCCGCTAGCCGCAGCGGCCCGAACCGTTCGCCGAACACGATGCTGGAGGCGGCGGAGCCGACGAACGGCACCAGGAGCGCGAACGGCACCACCTGCGCCGCCGGATGGTCGCGCAAGAGCCGACCCCACTGCCAATAGGCGATGCTGGTTGAGACGGCGCCGACGAACAGCATGCAGGCGATACCGGCCATCGACATCTGCGACAGCGCCTGCCAGGTCGGCTTCACCCCGAGGGTGACCAGCGACAGCGCGAACAGGGGAACGGCGGCGCAGAGGCACAGCCATGCGAACAGATCGAACATGCGCGCACCCTGCGCGGGCCGCAGCAGGAGATTGCCGACTGCGAAACAGATCGGGGAGATCATCAGGATCGCGAACGCGCCGGCACTGAAATCATGGCCGACGGTGCCGGAGATCATCAAGAGGCCGATCGCGGCAATGCCGATGCCGACCATCTGCATCCGGCTCGGCCATTCGCCGAAAATGATGGCGGCGAAGGCGATCGTGAACAGCGCCTGGCTCTGCACGATCACGCTGGTGAGCCCGACCGGCATGCCATGCGCAATGGCGATCGACTGCGCCAGGAACTGGCCGAGGAACAGGTTCAGGCTGATCGCGATCAGAAGCGGCCAGGACACCTTCGGCTTGCGCAGGAACAGGCACGGCACCGCCGCGATCCCAAAACGCAGCGCCGTCATCAATTCCGGCGGCAATTCGTCAAGCGCGATCCGGCTGGCGACGAAGGCAAGCCCCCAGATCACCGCGACCATGACGGCGATGCAGACGTCGGCCGGTTTCATTGGCTCGTCTTTTCCAGCTCTTTGGTTCTAGCTCTTCTGTTCCGGCTTCGGCTTGCGCAGGAGATAGGTGCCGTGCAGCGGCGCGTGGTAGTCGGCGGAGACCAGGGTGAAGCCGACCTCCGTCAGCATGCGTTCCATGACCCAACCGAAGGTCGAATATTCGTCGCGCATGTGCGTCACCACGCCCTCGCGCTCGAAATCGTGGTTCTTGATGGAAAAATCGGCCCAGCCCTCGACGTCGCGCTCGACGCCGTCGGGCATGCTGACGAACACGATGTCGCGCAGATAGAACTCGCAGCCCGGCTTCAGCGCGTTGAAGATCCGCGACAGCGCCACCGCTTTCCAGAAATCCGGCAGATGATGCAGCGTGAATTCGCTGACTATCAGGTCATAGGAATTCGGCTGATAGGCGAAGCTGAGAAGTCCCGCCGGCTGGGTGCGGATGCGCGCCCTGCGGTCGCGGGCATAGATATTGGCGAGCGTCAGCATCGCCGGCGAGATGTCGATCGCGTCGACGTCGGCGCCCATCAACGCCGCTTCGCAGGCGAGCACACCGTTGCCGCAACCGATATCGGCGACGCGCCAGCCCGGCTTGACGCCGAGCATGTTGAGCGTCTGGCGGGCGCGGACGTCGCTGTCGTCATCGCGGCCATAGATCGAGGCGACCGCGGTATCGATGCCGACCCGGCGTCTTTGCGTGTAGTACCAGTCGCGCGCCAACATGGTTCACATCCCTTCCGGCCCGCGTCCGATCGCGGCGACGCCCGTGCGTGACACCTCGACCAGGCCGAGCGGGCGCATCAGGTCGATGAACTGATTGATCTTGGCGGTATTGCCTGTGATCTCGAACACAAAACTCTCGGTGGTGGCATCAATGACCCGCGCCCGGAACGCATCCGCCAACCGCAGCGCCTCGACGCGGTGGTCGCCGGTACCGCGCACCTTCACCATTGCGAGCTCGCGCTCGATCGAGCGTCCCGACAGCGTCATGTCGACGACGCGGTAGACCGGGATCATGCGGTCGAGCTGATGCTTGATCTGCTCGATCACCATCGGCGTGCCCGTGGTCACGATGGTGATGCGCGAAAGATGTTTCTGGCTCTCGGTCTCGGAGACGGTGAGGCTTTCGATGTTGTAGCCGCGGCCGGAGAACAGCCCGATCACGCGCGCGAGCACGCCCGGCTCGTTCTGCACGAGCACCGAAAGCGTGTGCGACTCGTTCGGATCGTGGCGCTCTTCGAGGAAGTAGGCGGATGCGGGCTGGTTCATGGTCGTCCCCTCAAGGATTGCTCTGTCACGCCATCGCCCGCTCGGCGATGGCGGCGTCCGTCCCGACCCACTGGCGGAACAGGTCGAAATCGATATTGCCGCCGCTCAGGACAAGGCCGACGCGCTTGCCTTGAATCCTGTCCCGCTCCTGCAGCGCGGCCGCGAGCGGCGCCGCGCCGGCGCCTTCGGCGAGGTTGTGCGTATCGGTCCAGTAACACCGGATGGCGGCGCCGATCTCGTCGTCGCTCACCTGCACGATGCGGGAGGCACCCTTGCGGATCATCGCGAGCGCATCGGCCTCGGGAATGCGGGTCGCCATGCCGTCGGCGCGGGTGTTGGCGGTCTCGGTGCTGACGAGCGCGCCGGCGGCGAACGACAGCGCATAGGACGGCGCCTCCGTCGACTGCACGCCGACGATCTCGGTCTTCAGGCCGAGGAGATCGCGGACACGTATGCAGCCGCAGATGCCGGAGCCCTGCCCGATCGGCACATAGAGCAGGTCGAGGTCCGGTGCGGCCTTGAACAGCTCCAACGCATAGGTCGCAACGCCCAGCACCAGGTCGGAATGGAACGCCGGCACCATGTGCAGGCCCGCGCTCTCGGCGCGCCGCACCGCCTCCTCCCGCGCCGCCTGAAAATCCTCGCCGTGTTCGACCAGCTCGGCGCCGAAGGCGCGCATGGCGCGGTTCTTCTCGACCGAATTGCCATGCGGCACGTAGATCGTCGCAGGGACATTACTACGACGCGCGGCGAAGGCGAGACTCTGGCCGTGATTGCCGCGCGTCGCCGAGATGATCCCTCGCGTATCGGGCTGCTCGCGCTTCAGCCGATCGAGATAGACGAGCCCGCCGCGCACCTTGAAGGCGCCGGTCGGCGTGTGGTTCTCATGCTTGACCAGGACATTCGCACCCAGCCGCTCAGCTAGCAGCGGCCAGGCATACACCGGCGTCGGCGGCACCACCGTGCCGACAATCGCCTGCGCGCGCTCGAGCTGTCCAAGATCGAACATCAGTCCATCTCACACCAGCGCCTTGCCGCCGGCGAAGGCGGTCGCGGTTGCCTCGTCGGTCGCCTCCTCCGGCAACAACATCTCGTTGTGCGCCTTGCCGGAGGGGATCATCGGGAAGCAGTTCTCGAGCGCGGCGACGCGGCAGTCGAACAGCACCGGGCGCTTGATCGCGATCATCTCCTTGATCGCGCCATCGAGATCGGCCGGCTTGATCACCTGCAGGCCGACGCCGCCATAGGCCTCGGCGAGCTTGACGAAGTCCGGCAGCGCCTCGGTATAGGAATGCGACAGGCGGTTGCCGTGCAGAAGCTGCTGCCACTGCCGCACCATGCCCATGTACTGGTTGTTCAGGATGAAGATCTTGATCGGCAGCTCATACTGGACCGCCGTCGACATCTCCTGGATCGTCATCTGCACCGAGGCGTCGCCTGCGATATCGATGACGAGACTGTCGGGATGCGCCACCTGCACGCCGACCGCGGCCGGCAGGCCATAGCCCATGGTGCCAAGACCGCCGGAGGTCATCCAGCGGTGCGGCTCCTCGAAGCCGTAGAATTGCGCCGCCCACATCTGGTGCTGGCCGACTTCGGTCGTGATGTAGGTGTCCTTGCCGCGCGTCAGCTCGAACAGGCGCTGGATCGCATATTGCGGCAGGATGATATCGTTGTTCTTGCGGTAGGACAGCGAGTTGCGCGCGCGCCATTGCGCGATCTGCTGCCACCACGCCTTGATGTCCGGCCGCTTCGCTTCGGCCTTGAACACCTGCAAGAGGTCGCCGAGCACGTTTCCGCAATCGCCGATGATCGGCACGTCGACGCGGATGTTCTTGTTGATCGAGGATGGATCGATGTCGATGTGGATCTTCTTCGAGCCCGGCGAGAACGCATCGATGCGGCCGGTGATGCGGTCGTCGAAGCGCGCGCCGACGCACAGCATGACGTCGCAATCATGCATGGTCATGTTGGCTTCGTAGGTGCCGTGCATGCCGAGCATGCCGAGCCAGTTCTTGCCCGATGCCGGATAGGCGCCGAGGCCCATCAAGGTTGACGTGATCGGGAAGCCGGTGAACTCGACGAGATCGCGCAGCAGCTTGGAGGCCTCGGGGCCGGAATTGATGACGCCGCCACCGGAATAGATCACCGGCCGCTTGGCGGAGGCGAGCAGTGCCACCGCTTTGCGGATCTGGGTCGCATCGCCCTTGACGCGCGGCGCGTAGGAGATGTGAACGTCGGACTTGCGCGGCGGATGATAGGTGCCGACCGCGAACTGCACGTCTTTCGGCACGTCAACCACGACCGGCCCCGGGCGGCCGGAGGTCGCCACGTAGAACGCCTCATGCAGGACCTTTGCGAGGTCGTTGACGTTGCGCACCAGCCAATTGTGCTTGGTGCAGGGGCGCGTGATGCCGACCGTGTCGCATTCCTGGAACGCGTCGTTGCCGATCAGATGGGTCGGCACCTGGCCGGTGATGCAGACCAGTGGAATCGAATCCATCAGCGCGTCGGTGAGCGCCGTCACCATGTTGGTGGCGCCGGGGCCGGAGGTCACCAGCACGACGCCGGGCTTGCCGGTCGAGCGCGCATAGCCCTCGGCCGCGTGGCCGGCGCCCTGCTCGTGCCGCACCAGGATGTGCTCGACCTCGCTCTGCTGGAAGATCTCGTCATAGATCGGCAGCACCGCGCCGCCGGGATAGCCGAAAAGGTGCTGCACGCCATGATCGATTAGCGCGCGGACGATCATCGCGGCTCCCGTCATCTGGTTCGGATCGTGGCTCTTGTCTTTCATGGCTGGCTCCGGATGCGCGGTTTCTTGCGCGGCGTTAGGTCTTTGATTTGGGAAATAAAAAAGGGCCCGAGAGGCCCCATGCACACCGCCTGTCTGTCAGATGGCCGCTAGCCATCCCCGGCGGTGTGCCTGGGTACGACGACGATGAGTTTGGTAATAATGTTACGCATGGACCGGCTCAGGCTTCCCAAAGGTTGCGCGACCATACCGACCAATGCCCGAATGTCAAGGCAGGGACGCGTTCAGCGCGGCTTTTCGTAATGTAGCGGGGTTCCTGGCGTTCGGCGAGTGTGAAATTGTTGTTCCCAGCCATGCGAGATTGGCCCCACAATGCGGTGCGCGCAGCGCGAACCCGGAATCTCGAGGTTCCGGGTTCGCTCCTTTCAGTCGCGCCCCGGAACGACGTTGTCCACCCATCCCCTCGCCGCTTCCGGCGCCACCCATTCGAATTCCGGCAATTGGTGGCGGAACCAGGTGAATTGGCGCTTGGCGTAATGGCGGGTGTCGGCGCGGCCGATCTCGGATGCCTCCTCGCGGCCGATCTCGCCCTTGAGGTGCCGGATCACGGCCGGCACGCCGTGGGCCTTCATCGCCGGCAGCAAGGGATCAAGATCGCGCGCCGCGAGCTTTGCGACCTCGTCCAGCGCGCCAGCGTTCAGCATCGCCTCGAACCGGGCATCGATCCGGGCATAGAGCTTGTCGCGCTCGGGCGCGAGGAACAGCGCGGAGAACTCGCCCGGCGGCAATAGCGGCGGCAGGCCGTCGCGATGCCAATCGCTCAGCGAGCGGCCGGTCGCCTCTACGACTTCGAGCGCGCGGGCGATGCGGGTGCGGTCCCGCGGCTTCAGGCGCTCGGCATAGGCGGGATCACGCCGGGAAAGTTCCGCATGCAGCGCCTCGACGCCGTCACGCTCAAGCCGCTCGCGCACAACCTCGCGCACCTCGGCAGCGATCGGCGGCACCGCCGACAGCCCGCGGGTGAGCGCCTTGAAATGCAGGCCCGATCCGCCGATGAAGATCGGCAGCCGGTTCTCGGCGCGCACCTCGGAAAGCACCTTCGCGGCATCCGCGACCCAGGCGCCGGCGGAGAAATTCGTAGCTGCGTCGACATGGCCGTAGAGCCGGTGCGCGACCAGCGCCTCCTCCTCGACCGTCGGCCGCGCCGTGATGATGCGGAGGTCGCGATAGACCTGCATTGAGTCGGTGTTGATCACGACGCCGCCGGCTTTTTGCGCGAGATCGAGCGCCAGCGCCGACTTGCCGCTGGCGGTCGGCCCTGCGATAAGCACCGCTCTTGTCCCAGCTTTCGAAGCCGCCGCCATGTCGCTTGTCGCCACCCTCATCTGCAATCCCGCCAATCCGGCGCTCGACTCCACCATTGTCGACGGCGCGCTGGCCGTCCTGCCGTCGCCCGGCGCAGCAGAGTGGCTGTTCGACGAAGTCGCCATCGACATCCCCTTTGACGGCAGCGAGGATATCAAGGCGATCGAAGCCCGCCTGCAAGAGGCGCGCGGCGACCTGCCGATCGATATTGTGGTGCAGCCTCGCGCCTTCAGGCGCAAGAAACTTTTTCTCGCCGACATGGATTCCACCATGATCGGCCAGGAATGCGTCGACGAGCTCGCCGATTTCGCCGGGATGAAGGAGCACGTCTCAAAAATCACCGAACGCGCGATGCGCGGCGAGATCGCCTTCGAGCCGGCGCTGCGCGAGCGCGTCGCGCTATTGAAGGACCTGCCGGTCAGCGTGGTCGACGAGGTCCTGGAGAAGCGCATCACGCCGACGCCGGGCGGCCGCGAACTGGTGATGACCATGCGCGCCAATGGCGCCTGGACCTGCCTGATCTCGGGCGGCTTCACGCTGTTCACGAGCGCCATCGCCGCCAAGATCGGCTTCCAGGAGAACCGCGCCAACGAGCTGATCGCGCAAGGCGGCAAGCTCGTGGGCGAAGTGAAGGAGCCGATCGTCGGCCGCGCCGCCAAGCTCGCCACGCTGATCGAGCTGCGCGAGGCCTTCGACCTCGATGCCATCGACACGCTGGTCGTCGGCGACGGCGCCAACGACCTCGGCATGATCGAGGCCGCCGGCCTCGGCGTCGCCTACCACGCCAAGCCCGCGGTCGCAGCCGCCGCGGCGGCGCGGATCGACTACGGCGACCTCACCGCGCTGCTCTACGCACAGGGCTATCGGCGGGATGAATTCGTGGAGGGGTAGGCTCCTCGACCGTCATGCCCGGGCTTGACCCGGGCATCCATCAAGCTTCGAAAAAAGTCTTTGCGTAGCGATAGATTGCCGGGTCAAGCCCGGCAATGACAACTCCTACTGCACGCTCAGCGCCACGAAGCGCAGTTCGCCGTCGCCGTTGGAGACGAGCAGGAGGACCGACTTCTTGCCGTCCTTCTTCAACTGGTCGACACGCTTCTTGATGTCGGCGGCGTTGGCGACCGCTTCCTGCGCGACCTCGACGATGACGTCGCCGGCGGACAGGCGCTTTTCGGCAGCATCGGAGGAGCCATCGACGCCGGTGATGATCACGCCCTTCACGCTGTCCTTGATCTTGTACTTGGTGCGGAGATCCTTGTTCAGCGCCGCAAGATCGAGCCCGAGCGCCTTCTGCGTCACCGGCTTCTCCGCCGGCTCATCCTTGGTCTTGGCGTTGGCCTGCTGCACCTTATCGGTGTCCTCGAGCCGGCCGAGCGTGACCCGCTTGGTCTCCTCATTGCCCTTGCGGATGACGACAACGTCGACTTCCTTGCCGACGGCGGTGTCGGCGACGACGCGGGAGAGATCCTTGGGATCCTTGACGTCCTTACCGTCGAACTTGACCACGACGTCGCCAGGCTCGATGCCCGCGGGTTTCGCCGGCCCCTTGTCGTCGACGCCGGCAACCAGCGCACCACGCGCCGGCTTGATGTTGAGGCTGTCGGCGATCTCGTCGGTGACCTGCTGGATTCGCACGCCGAGCCAGCCGCGGCGCAGCTCGCCAAATTTCTGCAGTTGATCCACGACGGCAGCGACCGTCTTCGACGGCACGGCAAAGCCGAGGCCGATCGAGCCGCCGGTCGGTGAGATGATCAGCGTGTTGACGCCGACCACTTCGCCTTCGAGGTTGAACAGCGGTCCGCCCGAATTGCCGCGGTTGATGGCGGCGTCGGTCTGGATGTAGCTATCATAGGGACCCTGGCTGATGTCGCGGTTGCGCGCCGACACGATGCCGGCGGTCACCGAGCCGCCGAGGCTGAAGGGGTTACCGATCGCGATCACCCATTCGCCGAGCCTGAGCTTGTCGGAATCGCCGAACTTCACCGCGGTCAGCGGCTTCGGCGGCTTGAACTTCAGGACGGCAAGATCCGTCTTCTTGTCGACGCCGACCAGCTCCGCCTTCACCTTGGTGCCGTCGTTCATGATGATGTTGATCTCGTCGGCATCGGCAATCACGTGGTTGTTGGTCACCACGATGCCTGCGGTGTCGACGATGAAGCCGGAGCCGAGCGAGTTGGTCTTGCGCGGCTGAAACTCGCCGTTCTTGTCCCCGCCCTTGCCGCCACCGGGGCCACGGCGGTTCTTGAAGAAGTCGTCGAAGAACTCCTCGAAGGGCGAGCCCGGCGGCAGTTGCGGCATGGCGCCGCCGCCCTTGGCCTCCACCGTCTGCGACGTCGAGATGTTCACGACCGCATCGATCACCTTTTCGGCAACGTCGGCAATGCCGTCGGGTCCTCGCGCGAAGGCCGCCGGCACCGAGGCAAGCATGCCGGCGGCGCCGATGGCGATCGCGGCTCCCATCAGGCGCAGGCGACGGCTCAAGGCGGGTCTGGCACCGGTCATGTCAGCTTCTCTCCAGGAAGTATAATATACGGCCACAGTGCGCCCGAACGGGGTGGCCGCGCAAGCATTTGAGACAACCATTTCGGCGAAAAACCGGCGCCTTGCGGCTCACGATCGCGTTGGACCGACAAGTTCCGGGCAGCCAATTTTTTTCGTCATGCCCGGGCTTGTCCCGGCCATCCACGCGCTTTCTTTGTGGCGGCCAAGAACGTGGATGCCCGGGACAAGCCCGGGCATGACGATGCCTGCGTTCGCAGCGACCGCTACCGCCGCACCAGCCAGATCAGGATCAAGCCAGCCACTGCCGATCCGATCCCGACCACGCGCAAGACATTGTCCGGGGTTGCCAGCGCGCTTTTCATCGCGCGCCGCATCCAGCTCGGGCTTGCCGCGAACATCAGGCCCTCGAGCACGAACAGAATTCCCACACCGATGAGGAAGTCGGCGAACGCTATGGACCTCATCGGATGGCGACCTCTCGTCCGGGCGTTTCTTCTTGGCTAAAGGGCGAAGCGGATGCTTCGCCCTCGTGATGCGGTTACTGCTGCTTCGGCGCGGCGGCCGCTGCCGACGGACCGACGGACGGCGGACGGCCGGCCGCGCTGCCGAAATATTTGAAGAAATCGGAGTCCGGGCGCAACAGGAAACGGGTGTCGTTGGCGCGCAGACCGTTCTCATAGGCAGTCATCGAGCGGTAGAAGCTGAAGAAATCCGCGTCCTTGCCATAGGCCTCGGCGAACAGCCGGTTACGCTCGGCGTCGCCCTCGCCGCGCACCTGCTCGGCGGACGAATTGGCCTCTGCGACGATGACGGTTGCCTCACGATCCGCCTTGGAGCGGATCTCCTGCGCCTTCTGACCGCCTTGGGCGCGGAATTCGGCGGCCTCGCGCTGACGCTCGGTCTGCATCCGCTGGTAGACCGCCTGGCTGTTCTGCTCCGGGAGGTCGGCGCGGCGGATGCGGACGTCGACGACCTGGATGCCGTAGCCGTCAGCCTCGTGGTCGAGCTGGTCGCGGATCCGCGCCATCAACCTCTCGCGCTCGTCGCGGACGACGTTGATGAAGGTGACCTCGCCGAGCACGCGGCGCAGCGCCGCGTTGAGCAGCGTCGTCAACTGCACGTTGGCCGCCTGGATCGTGCCGACGCTCTGATAGAAGCGCAGCGCGTTCTTGATGCGGTAGCGAGCGAAGGCGTCAACCACCAGTCGCTTCTGGTCGGAGGCGATCACTTCCTGCGACGGGTTTTCCAGGTCGAGGATGCGCTTGTCGATCGAGATCACGGAATCGATAAACGGCGCCTTGAAGTTGAGGCCGGGCTCGGTGACGACGCGGACGGGCTCGCCGAGCCGGACCACCAGGACCTGCTCGGTCTGCTGCACGGTGAAGACCGAGCTGTAGCCGATGATGACCAGCACCAGCAGAATGATCAGCGCGGCAATGCCGGTGACGGGGGACCTCATCGCGTGCCTCCGCCCTGCTGCTGACCAGTGGTGGCGGACGGACGCCGCGGCGTCAGCTCGCTCAGCGGCAAATAAGGCACGATGCTGTTCTGGCCCGACGCGCCGCCGTCATAGACCAGTTTCTCGGAGCCACCGAGGATGCGTTCCATGGTCTCCAGATAAATGCGTTGCCGCGTCACGTCGGGGGCCTTCTTGTACTCGTCATAGACCTTCAGGAAGCGCGCACTCTGGCCCTTGGCCTCCGCCACCGCCTGCTCCTTGTAGCCTTCGGCCGCCTGCACGATCTGGGCGGCGCGGCCGCGCGCCTCCGGGATCACACGGTTGGCATAGGTCTGTGCCTCGTTCTGCAACCGCTCGAGGTCGGCCCGCGCGGCCTGCACGTCGCGGAACGAGTCGATCACCTGCTGCGGCGGATCGACCTTCTGCATTTGCACCTGGGTGATCATGACGCCGGCGCCGTAGGTATCGAGCGTCTTCTGCATCAGTTCCTGCACGTTCTGCTCGGTGGTGGTGCGCGCGCCGGTGAGGATCGGCTGGATCTGCGACCGGCCGATCACCTCGCGCATGGCGCTCTCCGCCACCGCCTTCACGGTGCCCTCGGGATTCTGGATGTTGAACAGGAAGTCGCCGACGCCGTCGGGCTTGATCCGCCACAGCACGGTGAAATCGACGTCGACGATGTTCTCGTCGCCGGTCAGCATCAGGCTCTCTTCCGGAACGTCGCGCATGGTGCGGCCGCGCCGCGCCGGGTCGTCGATCAGGGTCATGCCGATCGAAATGGTGGAGACGCGCAGCGCCTTCGGCAGCAGCACTGTCTCAATCGGATAAGGCAAATGATAGTTCAGGCCCGGCTGCACCGTGCGCACATGCTTGCCGAAGCGCAGGACGACGCCGAGTTCTTCCGACTGCACCCGGAAGAAGCCGGACAGGCCCCAGATCGCGAGCGCGCCGACGACGACAAGCGCGATCCCCATGCTGCTGAAATGACCGCCGGGCAGGAGCTGCTGCAGGCGGTCCTGGCCGCGGCGCAGGAGGTCCTCAAGATCCGGCGGGCGCGGTCCGGGCGATTGCGGTCCGGTGCCCCATGGTCCCTTCGGACCCGAGCCCCACGGCCCCCCGCCTTGATTCTTCCACGGCATTAACGCTTCTCCTCGGCAAGCCCGGGATGGATGATGGACGCCCGGCCTCGTCAGTCGCCCGGCTTTATAGGGGACCGGATGGCCCCTTACAACGCAAGCTTCCAAGCTGAACGAGCTATGCCTGCGGACATAATTGTCAATGCAAACATTGGCTAGCGGGGTTAACGCTTGATCCGCCGGCGATATGTCACATAGGAAAAATCGACGCTGTCATGCGGCCCGGCCGGATTTCGCACCCGCGCCACTTCTTCCCATTTCGCCGTGTCAATTGTGGCGAAATACGTATCACCTTCCGGCCGCGCATGCACTTCGGTAATTTCGAGCCGGTCGGCGCTATCGATCCATTGCGCGTAGATCTCGGCGCCGCCGATGACGGCGATCTCGGTGGCGAAACGCCGCAGCGCATCGCCGAGCGCGATCGCACGGGCGTTCTCGAACGACTGGGTGACGATCGCGCCGGGAGCGCGATAGTCCACGTCGCGCGTCACCACGATGTTGGTCCGACCGGGGAGCGGCCTGCGCAGGGACTCGAAGGTCTTGCGCCCCATCACCACCGGCCTGTTCATGGTGATGGCCTTGAAGCGCTGCTGGTCGCTCTTCAAGCGCCACGGGATCGCATTGTCGCGCCCGATCACGCCGTTCTCGGCAACCGCTGCGATCAGCACGATCTCAAGAACTGAATTCATTCCGCGGCAATCATGCAGCGAGGCGATACACCAATGCATCGTCTATAAGCACACCGTTGATCAGATTTCGACTGAAACGAATCGTCGAAATGCCGTCTACCTTGATAATACTACCCATTGCGGCAAGCATTTTGTCCTGGGGTGGAACGAGCTTTACTCTCGATAGGTCGAGCCGCTTTCTCAAATCGCCTCGGTCATCGAGAGCGACGGCCATCTCAAGCAAAGCTTGTTGCAAGTTTTTCTCTGCCTTCGGCGTACGGATAACGAGCCGCCACTCCTCGACGTCAGGAAAGAATATCCAGGCAGCGCCAGTCACCGGAAATCTTGCTTCGTCGAGAATTCGGACGAGTTCACTGCCCATATCGATATCTGCGTCTACCAAAACTGCTGCAGCCATTTCATGACCCCGAATTCTGGATTCTCGACAGCATCTCTCATGGCAGCCGCCGTTACCGCATCAATCATATCATATCGGGACTCGACCGACCATTCGGTCGCGATAGCCCAGCGAACGTCGAATTCACGATTTTCACGTTCTGTTTTGAGGAACTCAGCAAGACCTGCCAGACCTACTAGTTTGGTTATTTCATGATCGAGAAAGCCGCGCAAAACCGCTTTATCCGGTACAGTCTCGGCCACCATCTGGCGCGCTATGCAGGCCTTCAGGCCAAGCTCGATGCCGTAACCATAAAGATAGTAGGAGTTCGAGAAGCGACTATTCTCGTACAAGAGACGGGCATCCTCAATCTTAGCCAGCGCCAAACGCTGCAGTGTTCCTCTGGGCAGCGCCGCCATCAGCGCGCCCCGTCCGCCAGCGCCTGCAGCGCCGGGCCGGTGACGCGGCACAGCGTCCATTCGTCCATCATCACGGCGCCGAGCGATTTGTAGAATTCGATCGAGGGCGTGTTCCAGTCGAGCACCGCCCACTGCAATTGCGCCCAGCCGTTGGCGACACATTCCCTCGCAAGATGGACGAGCAGCGCCTTGCCGATGCCCTTGCCGCGCAGCACCGGGCGGACGAACAGATCCTCGAGATAAATACCGTGGCTTCCAGCGAAGGTGGAGAAATTGACGAACCAGACGACAAAGCCCGCAGGTTCGCCGTCCCACTCCGCGATATCGCAAATGAGCCGCGGATTATCGCCGAACAGCGCGCCGGCGATATCGGCTTCACTGGCCTTCATCTCGTGCAGCAGCTTCTCGTATTCGGCAAGCTCGCGAACCAACGAATGGACGAGCCCGGCTTCATCGGCGCGCGCGCGGCGGATTGTCAGCGACATCCTTAAGCGCTCATACCGCGACTTCCGCTTTGATATGCGGGTGCGGGTCGTAGCCCTCGAGTTTGAAGTCCTCGTAGCGGAAGGCGAAGATGTCCTTGACCTCGGGATTGATCTTCATCACCGGCAGCGGCCGGGTCGGACGCGTGAGCTGCAGCCGCGCCTGCTCGATATGGTTGGAATAGAGATGCGTGTCGCCGAGCGAGTGCACGAAATCGCCGAGCTTCAGTCCCGTCACCTGCGCCACCATCATGGTGAGGAGCGCATAGGACGCGATGTTGAAGGGCACGCCGAGGAAAACATCGGCGGAGCGCTGGTAGAGCTGGCAGGATAGTTTGCCGTTGGCGACATAGAACTGGAACAGGCAGTGGCAGGGCGGCAGCGCCATCTTGTCGACGTCGGCCGGATTCCAGGCGCTGACGATCAGGCGGCGCGAATCCGGATTGCGCTTGATCATGTCGATCACGTTCGCGATCTGGTCGATGCTGCGGCCGTCGGGCGCCGGCCAGGAGCGCCATTGCGAACCGTAGACCGGGCCGAGATCGCCATTGGCGTCGGCCCATTCATCCCAGATGGTGACGCCGTTGTCGCGCAGATATTTGATGTTGGTGTCGCCAGCCAGGAACCAGAGCAGTTCATGCACGATCGCCTTCAGCGGCAACCGCTTGGTCGTCAGCATCGGGAAGCCGGCCGACAGGTTGAAGCGCATCTGGTGGCCGAAGATCGACAGCGTCCCGGTGCCGGTACGGTCGTGCTTCTCCGCGCCGTCGGCGAGGATGCGTTCGAGCAGGTCGTGATACTGGTTCATGGCGTGAGCTTCGGGCCTTTCGGGAACGGCGAATGTACCGGCCGCAAACGGCCGTCGACACGGCGATTCGGCCTTCCCTGGCGATTATACCCCGAAAAATGATGGCCCATTCTTAAACGACAAGGGCGGAACCCGCGTTCCGCCACTTGCTTTTCTCGCCGTCATTCCGGGGCGCGCGGAGCGCGAGCTATGATGTGCAATTGCACATCAGAGAATCCATTTCGCCGCCGGCGCATGCCGCCCGATGGATTCCGGGCTCGTCCTTCGGACGCCCCGGAATGACGGCGAGATGTCCCGGGTTGCGCTTCGCTCCACCCGGGCTAGCGATTAGCCAGCTGGCTTGAGCACCGGGGTCCACTTCTTGATCTCGTTATTGACCAGCGTCCCCAGCGCCTCCGGCGTGCGGTCGGCTGGCTGCGGGATGACGCTGCCGAGCTCGAGCAGGCGCTTGCGGACGGTCTCGTCGTCCAGCGCCTTGACGGCTGCCGCGTTCAATTTGGCGATGATCGGCGCCGGCGTGCCCTTGGGCGCGAAGATCGCGTTCCAGGCCTGGGCCTGGAAGGCCGGGAGGCCGGCCTCGGCCGTGGTCGGAACGTTCGGCAGCGACGGGTTCCGCTCGGGGGTCGCAATCGCATAGGCCTTGATGGTGCCGGCATTGATCTGTGGCACGGCGTTGACGATCTGGTCGCACATATAGTCGACCTGTCCGGCCACCAGCGCGTTCATCGCCGGGCCCGTGCCGTTGAAGGGCACGCCGACCGGCTCGATGCCGAGGACCGAGTTCAGGAGTTGGCAGGAGACGTGGGAGACCGATCCGACGCCGGCATGCGCCGCGTTGACCTTCTCGGCGTTGGCCTTCACGTAAGTCACGAATTCCTTCAGGTCCTTCGGCGGAAAGTCCTTGCGCGCCAGGATCAGGATCGGCGTGCCGGCCAGGAGCCCCACCGGCTCGAAGCTCTTCTCCGGATGGTAGGCCAGATTGGGATAGAGGGGCACCGAGGCCGCGTGCGTCCCCATGTGCCCCGTGATCAGCGTATAGCCGTCATTGGCGGCGCGCGCCGCGCGTGCGCTCGCCGTGGTGCCGCCAGCTCCAACCACGTTCTCGATGATGATGCTCTGGCCGAGCGTTTGCGCCATATGGCCGGTGACGATGCGCGCGATGACGTCGGTCGGGCCGCCAGCCGCGAACGGCACGATCATGGTGATGCTCCGCGTCGGATAGTCCTGCGCGCGCGCCGGCGCGACAACAGCCGACAGCAAGGCTGCCAGCGCGAGAGAAGCACCCGCAAGCGAGCGACCATACCAATTCATCAAGATCCCCTGAGGTCCGTTAAACGAAAATGCCGGCCAAACGGCCGGCATTTCTTTTCATACCCAACTTCTGGGAGTCGATACGACTTCCGCCTGCGACACGCCGACGCAGGCTGGGTCTCAGGTCACCCCTCGGACTCCACGAACACCTCGTCGCGCTTGGCGCGCAGGGTCGGCAACACCGCCAGCACCAGCAGGCCGGCGGCGATCGCCAGCAGCACCGCCGACAGCGGGCGGCTGACGAACACGCTCCAGTCGCCGCGCGAGATCAGGAGCGCCCGGCGCAGGTTCTCCTCCATCAGCGGCCCGAGCACCATTCCGAGCAGCAGCGGCGCCGGCTCGAAATCGTGCTTGATCAGCCAATAGCCGACCAGGCCGAACACGCCGGCCAGAATGACGTCGACCGGGGCGTTGTTCACGGAGTAGATGCCGATCGCGCAGAAGATCACGATCGAGGGGAACATCAGCCGGTACGGCACGCGCAACAGCCGCACCCAGATGCCGACCAGCGGCAGGTTGATGATGACCAGCATCAGATTGCCGATCCACATCGAGGCGATCATGCCCCAGACCAGATCCGGCTGCTTCTGCATCACCTGCGGTCCCGGCACGATGCCGTGGATGGTCATCGCGCCGACCATCAGCGCCATCACCGCGTTGGGCGGGATGCCGAGCGTGAGCAGCGGGATGAAGGAGGTCTGCGCCGCGGCATTGTTGGCGCTCTCCGGCGCCGCCACGCCCTCGATCGCGCCGCGGCCGAACCGCGACGGATTCTTGGCGAGCTTCTTCTCCAGCGTATACGCGGCGAAGGAGGCAATGACGGCGCCGCCGCCCGGCAGGATGCCGAGGATCGATCCCAGCACCGTGCCGCGTCCGATCGCTGGCGCGGAGTCGATGAGGTCCTTTCTCGTCGGCATCAGGCCGGTGATCTTCTGCTGCACCAGATCGCGGCTCATCTCGGCGCCGTGGTCGAGGTTGCGGATGATCTCCGCGAAGCCGAACACGCCCATCGCCACGGTGGCGAAGCCGAGGCCGTCGGCGAGCTCGGGGATGTTGAAGGCCATGCGGGACGCGCCGGTCTCGATGTCGGAGCCGACCATCGACAGCAGCAGCCCGAACACGATCATCGCGATCGCCTTCAGCACCGAGCCCTTTGCGAGCACCACCGCGAAGATCAGGCCGAGCACCATCAGCGAGAAATATTCGGCCGGCCCGAACGCCAGCGCGAGTTTTGTCAACGGCGCTCCCAGGATGGCAATCAGGACGGTGGCGACGCAGCCGGCGAAAAACGAGCCGATCGCGGCGATCGCCAGCGCCGGGCCGGCGCGGCCCTGTTTTGCCATCTGGTGGCCGTCAAGGGCAGTGACGACCGAGGTCGCCTCGCCCGGGATATTGACCAGGATCGAGGTGGTCGAGCCGCCATATTGGGCGCCGTAATAGATGCCCGCGAGCATGATCAGCGCGCCGACCGGCGGCAAGCCGAACGTGATCGGGAGCAGCATCGCCACCGTGGCGATGGTGCCGATGCCCGGCAACACGCCGACCAGCGTGCCGACAAGCGCACCGATCAGACACATCAACAGATTGATCGGCGAGAAGGCGACGGCAAAACCGTGGGCGAGATTAGCAAAAAGATCGACCATCACGCCCTCACTGGATCAGGAAACGCGGGAACATCGGCATCGGCAGCCCCAGCACATAGGGAAACAGGAGTGCGCAAGCGAGCGTCAGGCAGGCGCCGACGATGATGGCCTCGATCCATCGCGTCTCATGCGAGCCGGCTGCCGCGATCATGAAGCTTGCAAACGCCGACACCACCAAACCGAGTGGACGGATCGCGAGAGCGAAAAAGAGGATTGCGGCCATTACGAACAGCGGTCCGCGCCAGGAATAATGCGCAAGTTCCGGTCCGTCGGTGAACAGCCCCGTCACCGCAATGCCGGCGCCGAGCGCAACCAACAGCACGCCGAACATCCGCGGAGCGGTGCCGGCGCCGAAGGAGAAGCCGCGCATGCCCTGCAGGTCGCTTGAAGCCCATAGCGCCAGCAGCGCAAGCGCCATCAGCACGATGCCGCCGATATAATCCTGCGGCGCGCGGATCTTGACGAACAGCGTGACGATCGCAACCGCAAACAACGGATAGGAATAGATCAGCGCCAGCAGCACATCCGAGGAAAAGCCCTTCTTGGCGTCGACGGCGATCGATCCGAACACCGCGTTGGGTGCGGCGGATAGTAGCGCCCCGCCATGGGCGAGCAGCACCTGCGCCGGCCCGCGGCCCGTACCCACTCCGATGATCGTGCCGAGCGACCACACAAGCTCAAAAAGGTGCGGCGCCAATGCCAGCACGAAAATGCCGATGGCGGCGTTCGTGTTACGTGTGCTTGATGCGGTTTGGCCCATCGTTTCGGCCATGCATGTCTCCTCCGTGCCCGCACCGCGGGCCCTGTTATTCTATCGGCTGGATTTGCAACCTGCCCCGGCCTTGCCTAGCGATTTTCGTCAGATAACGCCAGCGAAACCGAGGACGCCCCCGGCCAGTAGCAGCCAAAAAGGGTTAAGCCGCGTCGCAAAGGCAACAATGGCCGTTATCACCGTCGTCAGAGCGGCAATCCAACTTTGGTCGGAGGTCCGGGCCAAAATGAACCCGCTCGCGGCCATCAGCCCGATCGAAAGCGGAACCAGTGCCGCCTGGATGATCGCCGGCCAGCGCGAATGGCGCGAGCGCGTAAGCAGCCCGCTCACATAATAGGCAAGCAGCGCGGTCGGCCCGCACATCGCAAGCGTCGCCGCCAGCGCACCGGCGATACCGGCGACGGAGTAGCCGATCAGGGTCACGATCAGCACGTTCGGCCCCGGCGACAATTGCGAGATCGCAAAGACGTCGGCGAACTCCTTGTCGGTCATCCAGTGCCGGACCTCGACGGCGATCCGGTGCATTTCGGGGATGGCCGCATTGGCACCGCCGACGGCAAACAGCGACATCAGGCCGAACGTCCAGATCAGCGTCGCAATCGGGTTCGTATGCTCGTTCATGGCCGCCCCCGCTGGCGAATCAGCAGTGTCACGGCCAGGCTTGTGGGAACGGCGACCAGCAGCACCTCTGCCAACGGCAGCCGCAACACCCCGATGGCGACGAAGACCGCGACGAGGACCACGAGGCCGGCGATATCGCGCCGCTTGACCAGTGGCATCGTCATCTTGAGCATCACGGACAGCAGAAGGCCGACGGCGACGCAGGCTACGCCGGCGAGCGTCCGCCGCAGCGCTTCGATCTCGCCATAGTTCTTGTAGAGCGCCGCGAGCACGATCGCGATCAGCATCGGCGGACCGACCAGCCCTGCAAAGGCCGCAATCCCGCCGGCAAGCCCCCGGAAGCGGGAGCCGAACACGAACGACAGATTGACGATATTCGGCCCCGGCAGGAAATGGCACAGCGCGAAGGTCTCGTTGAACTCGTCCGCGGTCATCCAGCGGTGCTGCTCGACGATGCCCCGGCGCGCCCAGACCAGAACCCCGCCGAACCCGGCCAGGGACATTTTTGCAAAGGCCACGAACAGTTCCCCCAGGCTGGGCTGGATGGGCGGGGTCGAGGCAGGAAGGTCCGCCACGGGAACGGCGGCCGGCGGAGAATCGGAGGACATGGCAAGAGCCTAAAATGCCGCATCCTGCCGGCCAAGGCGATAAACCGAAGCCGTTCCATGCACGAAACGCCGGGATGGGGCCGCCAAGGGTCTGTTTTTCCGTCGCTTTGCAGCCTATATTGGGGGTGCCGGCTTGCCGGCTATGGAAATAAACGACCGTCGAAATAAACCATTCGGACCCGGGGGCGGTACCCGGCGCCTCCACCAGAGCCCATGCGGAACGCAAGCCGTGGGTTCCGGCGGGGGCGAAATAGGATCGACGAGGGCGTAAAGGGCGTGTTTTTTCTCGGTATGGTTCCGCCGATATCGGGCCAATGCAATAGTTGCCAACGACAACTATGCTCCGGTTGCTCAGGCTGCGTAACGCAGTTTGAAAGACCACTTTAAAGCCCTAGCGGGTTAAGCTCCGCTAGGCGGGGTTCGGAGGCACCTGGCAACAGAAGCCTCCACTTCACATTCGCATGGTAAAGTGCGTGCATCCCAAGCGGGTGCTTGTGCCGCAAATTCGATCCGGAAGGCCTGCTGACCTTGGCTTGTGGCCGGGATACCATAGAGCTAAAGGCGAGTCGGGCGACCGGCATGCGGCCGGCCATTTTTGAACGCGACAGGACCATCATGGCGACCGATCACATCCGATATGACGTGCTGGCGCGGGACGCGCTGCGCGGGGTGGTACGCCACGTGCTGGCGGACGCCGCGGAGCACGGACTTCCCGGCGAGCATCATTTCTACATCACCTTCATCTCCAACGCCGACGGCGTGAAGATATCGCCGCGGCTGCTCGCGCAATATCCGCAGGAGATGACGATCATCCTGCAGCACCAGTTCTGGGACCTCGTGGTGACGGACGATCGTTTCGAGGTCGGACTTTCGTTCGGCGGCATTCCGGAACGGCTCGTCGTGCCCTTCGCCGCCATCAAGAGCTTCCTCGATCCCTCCGTGAAGTTCGGCCTGCATTTCGAACCGTCCGAGGAGGACGTTGCGCCCGAGAAGCCCGAGCCCAAGCTGCCTGCGGCTTCGCCTGCGCCACCGCCGCCTGCTCCGGCGGCCGAGAGTGATTCGCAAGAAAAGGAAGACTCGGACAAGCCGAGCGAAGGCGCCGAGGTGGTTCGGCTCGACCGCTTCCGCAAGAAATAATCTAAACACGCACCAATCATCGACGCTGTAGAATGAACGTTACGCCGCTTCACGGCGCAACGGACATTGGCAATGGCTCGATCAACATCCTCTTCACAAAAAAACAAAACCATCCGCGTCGAGACCGACAGTTTCGGTCCGATCGACGTCGCCTCCGATCGCTATTGGGGCGCGCAGACCGAACGCTCCCGGCAGAACTTCCGCATCGGCCGCGACCGCATGCCGATCGAGATCGTGCATGCGCTCGGCATCGTGAAACTGGCGGCAGCGCTCACCAACCGCGAGCTTGGTCTGATCGACGCGCGCCGAGCCAATGCGATCACGCGTGCCGCGAAAGAAGTGATCGAAGGCAAGCTCGACGATCATTTCCCGCTGGTGGTGTGGCAGACAGGCTCGGGCACGCAGACCAACATGAACCTCAACGAGGTGATCGCCAACCGCGCCAACGAACTGCTCGGCTTTGAACTCGGCGCGAAGAAACCGGTTCATCCCAACGACCACGTCAACATGAGCCAATCGTCGAACGACTCGTTTCCGACGGCGATGCACATCGCGGCGGCGCAGGGAATTTTCGAGAGGCTGATTCCTGCGCTCGGCGAATTGCATCGCGAGCTGCGCCGCAAGGAGAAAGCGTTCGCGAAGATCGTCAAGATCGGCCGCACCCACACCCAGGATGCGACGCCGCTGACGCTGGGTCAGGAATTCTCCGGCTATGCCGCGCAGGTCGAGAGTGGCATCGCGCGGCTACGCACGGCGGCGAAGGATCTGTTGCCGCTCGCGCAAGGCGGCACCGCCGTCGGCACCGGCCTCAACTCCAAGCCACGCTTTGCGAGACTGTTCGCAAGGCACGTCGCCAAGATCACGAAGCTGCCGTTCATCAGTGCGCCGAACAAGTTCGAGGCGCTGGCCTCCAACGACGCCTATGTGCTGGTGCACGGCGCGATCAATTCGGTGGCGACCGGGCTGTTCAAGATCGCCAACGACATCCGCTTCCTCGGCTCGGGTCCGCGCTCAGGCCTCGGCGAACTGATCCTGCCGGAGAACGAGCCGGGCTCATCGATCATGCCGGGCAAGGTGAACCCGACGCAATGCGAGGCGATGACGATGGTATGCACGTACGTCTTCGGGAACGAAACCGCCGTCACCATAGCGGGCAGCCAGGGACACTTCGAGCTGAACGTCTACAAGCCGGTGTTGGCGTATTGCATGATGAGTTCCGTTCAGCTCCTGTCGGATGTTATCCGCTCCTTCACCGAGCATTGCGTCGTCGGGATACGCGCCGACGAGAAACGCATCGGTGAGTTGATGCAGCGATCGCTGATGCTCGTCACTGCGCTTGCGCCGAAGATCGGATACGACAACGCCGCGAAAGTCGCGAAAGCAGCACATGCGCGCGGCACGACGCTCAAGGAAGAGGCGCTGCGGCTCGGCTATGTATCGGAACGTGAATTCGACTCCCTGGTGCAGCCGGACAAAATGACACATCCGGGTTAAGTGAAACTGCAAATTGCATAATTTTCCCGGGAAAAAACGGTGATGCGTTGCGCTGACTCGCTACGAATTAGCGCTAGCCCCGCGCGTGATATAATTATGGATCATAACGCCTAAAGAATAAGATCGGTTGCAGCGGGCGTTGCGTTGACGCATGGGACAGCAGCGAAATATAGGTTTTCGTGGGGCGAAGCTGACCTTTTGATGCTTATCACTAGGCGCTATATAGGGATTTCGGATGGGCATGTGCAGTGCTTGCGCGCAACTTGGCTGCGGCCTGTTTCGCCAACAGGCATTTGCGCCTTCGGATCGCTGGATGATGGGGCGAGCATGGGGGACGTGATCAACTTGAACCGAGCAAGAAAACAAGAGCAGCGCAAAGAAGCTGCGAAGCAGGCCGAAACCAACCGCGCACGATTTGGTCGCACCAAGTCCGAACGGAAAGCGGACGAGCTTCGCAAAGCGCGCGACGAGAAGCTGTTGGATCAGCATCGTATCGACGGCGGAGACGCATCATGAAATCGCCCGTCGTCAAACGTTCGATCGTGGTCGCCGGCCACAAGACCAGCGTCAGCCTGGAAGAAGCGTTCTGGAATGGCATGAAGGAAATCTCGGGCCTTCGGAACATGACGCTGTCGGAGCTGGTCGGCGAAATCGACAGCAATCGCCAGCAGGGCAATCTGTCGTCGGCGATCCGGCTTTTCGTGCTGGAGTATTTCCGTTCGCGCGCAGTCGCCGCGACGACGGTCCAGGCACCGGACAACAGGCCGCAAGCCTGATCCGTTGCAGATAGCCGGTGCTCAGGCACCGGCTTCACCGACAAACCTGAGTGGAGAGCGAAATGGATATCGCCAAGCTAACCGCGCCGCGAAACCTGTCCATTTCGGAAGCTCTCCATGCCTGCCTTTGTCGTCCTGGATTCCATCTCGCTTCACGCGCCTGACGGCCGCTCACTGTTCGATGAGCTGACGCTCGCGATTGGACGCGAGCGCACCGGCATCGTCGGACGGAACGGCTGCGGCAAATCGACACTGCTGCGCCTGATCGCGGGCGAGATCGAACCGGCAGCCGGATCGGTTTACCGTGCCGGATCGATCGGCATGCTCGCGCAGATCGCCGACGAACGGGCGACGGTGGCGCAAGCCGTCGGCGTCGATAGCGAGCTCGCGTGCCTGCGCCGGCTCGAGCGCGGCGACGGCACACTCGAGGATGCAGCCGCGGCTGACTGGACACTGGAAGCACGACTACAGACCGCGCTGACGGAAGCGGGCCTGCCCACGCTATCGCTCGATCGCCCGGTGGCATCGCTCAGCGGCGGCGAGCGAACGCGCGTCGCGCTGGCGCGCCTGTTGATCCAGGCACCTGACGTGCTGCTGCTGGACGAGCCCACCAACAATCTCGACGCCGACGGCCGCGAGGCGGTGGCGCAATTGCTCGGGCGATGGCAAGGCGGCATCGTGGTCGCAAGCCACGACCGTACGCTGCTCGAGCATGTCGACCGCATCGTCGAACTGACGCCGGTTGGCGTCACGATTTTTGGCGGCGCGTGGCCTGATTTCGCCGAGCAGCGCGACGCGGCGCGCTCGCGTGCGGAAACCGAACTGGAGCGGGCGGCTGACGCGCTGCGCAGCGCCGAGCGCGCGACGCAGAAGGCGCGCGAAAGAAAGTCGCGCCGCGACAAGGCCGGCCGAGCCTGGCGCGCCAAGGGCATCGAAGACAAGATGTTCATGGACCGCGAGAAGGAACGCGCGGAGGCCAGCGCCGCCCGCGAAGGCCATCTCGCCGAGCGCCTGATCGGCGAGCGCGCGGATGCATTCGAGGAGGCCCGCGCGCGGGTGGAGATCGTGACGCCGCTGTCGATCGACCTGCCGAAGACCGCCCTTCCCTCCAATCGCGAGCTCGTCGCCTTCGACGGCGTGGCGATGGCCTTTGCCAACCGCCGCCTGTTCGGGCCGCTGTCGTTCGAACTGCGCGGCCCCGAGCGCGTTGCGATCGACGGCGCCAATGGCACGGGCAAGAGCACATTGCTGTGCCTGATCACCGGAGAGGCGCAGCCGACCGCCGGCATGATCCATCGTCGCACCGAGCGGATCGCGATGCTCGACCAGCATGTCGGCCTGCTCGATGCCGGCACCAGCATCTTGGACAATCTGCGCCGGCTCAACCCGGAATTGTCAGCCAATGAAGCGCATGCCGCGCTGGCGCGATTTGCCTTCCGCAACAGGGCCGCATTGCAGATCGTGGATACGTTGAGCGGCGGCGAGCGCCTTCGCGCAGGTATGGCTTGCGTGTTCGCACGGCCGGAGCCGCCGCTATTGCTGCTGTTGGACGAACCCACCAACCATCTCGACCTCGCCGCGATCGAAGAACTGGAAAGCGCGCTGCGCGACTTCGATGGCGCGCTGGTCGTCGTCAGCCCTGACAGGGCATTCCTGCAGGCGATCGGGATCGAACGGGAGATTACGCTCTGAGGCGGCGAGCCCCGGGTTCACCTCGCCCCGCTTGCGGGGAGAGGTCGAAATTCGAGCACAGCTCGAACTTCGGGTGAGGGGGAGGCTCCGCGAGTCCTTCTGTCACCGTGCTCGCGGAGAGAGCCCCTCACCCCAACTCTCTCCCCGTAAGAACGGGGAGAGGAAGCGCAGCCTCGGTCGCGGACACAGTTCGACCCTGACCTTAATCGCGCTCTAATTTTGCGCCGCCGGACGCGATGGTGGGTTGGCGACCTGGGGCGTCAGTGCGAGCGGCGGACGGGGTTTTGGTTTCGCAGCGCCCGGCGGCGGCTTGACGTCGATCGGCGGCGGCAATGGCGCGAGCTGCGGTTGGCTCGCGACTGACGCGGGCGGATTGGCGGCTGGCGCGCTGGCCGGAGGCTGCGCCAGCGGCGGCCGCGGTGCGGTCGTTTTCGGCTTTTGTGCTCCCTTGCGCGGATCGCGGCCCGGGATCGGCACATCAGTTGCTGTCGGCGGGATCGTCGCGCTTGCATCGGGAGCTTCCGCCGGCTCCTGCGGCGGGATCAGCGGCGGCGTCGGCTGGAACGTTGGAGGCGGCTCGCCGCGCTCAATCGCATCCAATCGCCTGGTCTCGCGGTCGATCGCGCGCACCGCGAGCCACGACGATAACGCCGCGACATCGACGCTGCGGGTGAGCCCGTCGGGCGTGCCCACCGCGAGCAACTGGATTTCCGGCCGGCTCGCCGCGGTGATCGCGGTCGGCACCAGCACGGCGCGGATGTCGGCTTGATCGGCCGGAATGTCGTAGCCGCCGGAGATCGTGGCGTTGACGCCATTGGCCGCCAGCGTGCTGGCGCCAACGCGGATCCGCCCGTCGCGAATGTTGAACGGAAGCTGGGCTGAGGCGACCGACAGCACGCCGTTTGCGAGCGCCTGCTCGACGATCTGCTTCAGCCTAGCGTCATCCGAAACCTGCCCGTTCTCGCTGGCGCGGATCGCAACGTCGAAGGCGCGCGGATCGAGCCCGGCAATGCGCGCACTTTCAAGCGTGACCGTGCCGCTGCCGGACAGCGCGCCAGCCAGCGCCGACGCGCTGCGGCCCTGGCTCATCAATGTCATCTGCAAGGAGGCGCGCCCCTTGGGCATGTTGAGATTTCGGTAGCGCAACGCCGTTCCGTCAACGCCGCTAAGCTGCACGCTCGCATTGACGGTGATGCCATTCGCACTCGGCCTTGCATCGATGGCGGCGCTGAGATCGCCGCCGCCGATCTTGCCCTTGAGGGCCTCAAAGGTCAGCGCCTGGCCATCGCTCTTGATCGTGCCGCTCACCGGCTGCACTTCGCTGCCGCCCGGCAGCTCGCCGCGCAACGCCTGGAAGACGATGTTGCCGCGCCAGCCCTTGATGATGCCCCCGCCGAGCGGCTCGGTCGAATCATGTCCGCCGGCACCGATCGCAAACGCAAACACCGGTGCAAGCGCGACCTGGTCGAGCCCGATCTCACCCTCGATGTTCTTCTCCTCCCCCATGGCGAGCGCAACCCGGCCACGCAGTCGCGAGCCGCCGATGATGCTGTCGAGATCGTCGAACGAGAGCTTGTTGCCGGCGAGTGAGACGCGCGACGACAGGCGGACGCCGTTCACCGGGGTGTCCGACGGCTTGAGATCGAGCAGCGGACTGATGTCGGCGCTCCTGACCCGCAGGTTGATGCTGGCTTTCTTCGCCTCGTCCCATGGCTCGGCCGCGCCTTCGGCGTCCGCATCAAGCCCCGCGCCCCAGATCCTCGCCTTCAGCCGCAACGGCGCGCGCCAGGCGCCGTTGATCGAGCCTTCGAATTGCGCGGGGCCGTCGCCGATGGCGATGACTCGATCGAGGTTGAGCAGCGCGAGCATTGCACGCCCCTGCCCCGCTGAAAATCTGGCGTCGACGCCGAGATCGCTGCGGCTGAGGGCATCGAGATCGGTGCTGCGGATCGCTGCGACCTGCGGCTTCGCTGTCACCGTAGCGGTGCCCTTGAGCTGCACCGCGTCGAGCTCCAACGCGGCGCGAAGGCTGCCGCGATCGGCCTGTCCCTTGTCGAGATCAAGCGCGAGCTTCAGCCGCGCCGGACCGGGGATCGCAGCCAGCTTGTTGAAGCGCGATGCGGCTGACGGTGCGAACGATGAGACCAGACCAGTCAACTGGCTGAACGAGGCCGCGTTTGCGTCGAGCGCGAGCTTTCCGGTCGCGTTGATGCGATCGAAATTGCCGGTGCCCTCGATCGTCACGCTGTCCGGCTGCCCAATCTTAAGTCGCTCGAGCGAGACCATCTTCGGTCCAAAGGCAAGCTTGGCCTGCAGCGGACGCAGCTCCTGCCCAGCCGACATCGCGCGAGCGATGTCAAGCGAGAGCTGCGCTTCCTCCGGCCATTCGGCCTGCGGTCCCGCCAGCGAGCGTATGACCGCGGTGGCCGCATCGAGATCCAGCCGGTCGGCCTTCACGGTGGCCTCGACCTTCGCGCCACGATTGCCGGTGGGATATGACACCGCGACACGTCCGGTGATCGCACCGCCGTCGATCTCGGCCTTCATGGCATCGACCGCAAAGCCGGTTGCGGCGAGCGTGACGTCGCCACGCAGCTTGAGCGGTTTTTGATTGCGAGACGGCGGATCGCTACGGCCCTGCAGCCACACCATCAGCGCATCGGGATCGGACGACTCGACATTGAGCGCCGCCTTGAAGCTGTCCGACTGGGCGCTTTGCGGGCCAGCACCGCTGAGCGAGACGCGCGTGGCGCCCGGTGCGCGGAAGTCGAGCCGCCGCACTGTCCAGCCCTTGTCGTCGCCGTGAAGCTCGGCGGCGATATCCTGCAAGGGCCGCCCGCCGAGCATGATCTGCTCGGACGAGAATTCGATCTGGGACGGCAGCGCGACGTGGGGAACGCCCGACAGCAGAGCGCGCAGCGCCGGCAGCGCATGAATCGGCTCAGCATTGTTGTCCTTCGCGGCAAAGCGGTCGACATCGAGTTGCCGCGCCGAGAGTGAGGCGCGCAGCAGCGGCGAAGCGCCGAAATGGATGCCGCCTGCGCCCGCGAGCTTCAGCGCGCGCTCGTCATTGCCATAGCTGACCTCGATCTGGTCGAGCCGCGCCGCCGAATAATCCGCTTTGATCCGGGCTCCGACACGCCAGGGCGTCGCCGCGGCCGCGTCCTTCTTTGATGCGGGCGGCGAGGCCAGCGCCAGCACGCCTTCGAAGCGCGGCGCGCGGGCCTCGAAGGTGAGTATGCCGTCGAGATCGGCCGCGAGCGGGCGCTGGCCGGGGTCGATGTTGACATGCACGCGGGTGCCATTGCCGTCGGCGCTCTGGCCGGAGGAGATCCGGAACGGATAGCGGGAGCCGTCGAACGTGAAATCGCCGTCGCCGCGGATCGCGCCGGCAAGCGACCGGACATCGCCGCTGAACGCGATGTCGCTCAATTCCAGCGTGCTGCGGCTCGCGGCGTCATGCAGGGCGATGCGGCCGGTGAGGTTGACGCGATCGATCGCCAGCGAGGCGAAGTCGAACGTGCCCTGCGAGGCCGGCCAGTCGATCCGTCCCTTCTGGTCCAGACCGAGATCCACCGACATGCCATTGACGGTGAGCTGCGTGGCGCGCCATTCGCCGCGCATCAGCGAACCCAGGCTGAATTCGACGTCGAGCTTGTCGGCCCGGATCTTGCCGCGATCATTGCCGCCGCCGACCACGGCCGAACGCAGCCGAAGCTGCGGCGCCGGCAGTAGCCGCGCGTCAAGCTCGCCGCCGATGCGCACGGGCGCGCCGATGATTCGCGTCGCCTCTGCCTCGAATTGCGGACGGAACTGGTTCCAGTCAATGAAGTACGGTCCGACCAGCGCGGCGATCAGCGCAAGAATGAACGCGATTGCCAGGCCGAGCAGCGTCGTCTGCACGGTGTCTCCCTTTGAGCCCCGCCCCGCGGCGCACGTGGCCAATACAGCGCCGGAGCAGCCCAGTATATAGAGAGAAGTATGGCGAAGTCACAGCGGTATCGCGCTGCACCCGCTGGCGAGGGTCGAGAAGGTTACCAGCTCGCCGGCAGGCGCCGTAGCCCCCGCAGCACGAAGGTCGGCCGCCACTGTGGATTTTCCGCGTCATCCAGCCGCAGCTCCGGCAGGCGGCGGAGCAGCGTCGAGATCGCGATCTCGGCCTCGATCCGCGCCAATTGGGCGCCGAGACAGAAATGGATGCCGCCGCCGAAGGACAGCGGTTTCACGTTGGGCCTGGTGATATCGAGCCGTTCCGGGCGGTCGGGATAGACAGCCGGATCGTGGTTGGCCGAGCCCAGCAGGCACAGCACGGCCTCGCCCTTGGGTATGCGCTTGCCGCAGAGATCGATGTCCTCCAGAGCCGCGCGCCCGGTCATTTGCACGGAGGAATCATAGCGCAGGAATTCCTCGATCGCGTTGGTGATCAGGCCGGGATTGGCCTTGAGCAGCGCGAGCTGATCGGGATTGCGGTGCAGCGCCAAGAGGCCGTTGCCGATCAGGTTGACGGTCGTCTCGTGCCCGGCCCCGAACAGAAGGATGATGTTGGCGGTCAGCTCTTCGTTGCTGAGCTTGTGGCCATCCTCCTCCGCCTGCACGAGCTGCGTCGTCAGGTCGTCGCCGGGCTGCTTCCGCCGCAGCTCGAAGAGCTGCTGGAAATACATCTCCGACATCTTGGTCCTGGCGTTGCCCTGCTTGATCTCCTCAGGCGACAACGGCACCGGTTCGAGGATGCGCCCGCTGTCGCGCGCGCCGGTATAAAACGTTTCGCGATGCTCCTCGGGGATTCCGAGCATGTCGCAGATCACCGTCACCGGCAGGCGGAACGCAAAGTCCTCGATCAGGTCCATCCTGCCCTGCGGGATGACACGATCGAGCGTCTGATCGACGATCTCCTGAATCCGCGGCCGCATGTCCTCGACCCGGCGCGCCGTGAATGCCTTCACCACAAGGCCGCGCAGACGGGTGTGATCGGGCGGATCCTGCTGCAGCATCATCTGGCTCATGCTGCGGAAGACCGGGTCCTCCATGGCCTTTGGCCCGTAGCGGCGTATGGCGCGGCCGGCATAGTCCTTGCCAAAGTGCTTGTCGCGCAAGACGAAGCTCACCTCCGCCTGACGGCTCGCGACGAAAGCGCCGAACGGCGTGACGTGCATCGGGTCCTCGGTGCGCAGCCGCTCGTAATGTGGATAGGGATTGCGGATGAATTCCGGCGCCAGGGGATTGAACAGCGGATCGCTGTTCGCCGGCCGAGCTTGCTCGTTCATGGTGACCTCAATCGGTTGCCGCGTTGCGACGATTTCACATTGAACGCTACCGGCCGCCGCTTCGTGCGGAGCCAAGCGTTTCCCCCTGAAACTCGATACACTCTTGTATCGAGTTGCATTGTGGCCTAAACAGGGCCGATGTCAAGAGTCAGGACCAGACCGACCAGGGACGATACCTGCGAAAAGCTGTTCGAGGCGGCGGCGCGCGTGTTCGAGGAACAGGGGATCGGCGGCGCCAGCATCGAGGCGATCGCGGCCGCCGCCGGTTTCACGCGCGGGGCGTTCTATTCGAACTTCAAGAGCAAGGAAGAACTCATCATCGCGATGCTCGAGGACCATGTCGAGCAATCGATCCGGCGCAACCTCGACCTGCTTGCTCAACACACCAACCTCGCCGACTTCATCGACGCGCTGAAGCACATGGACCGCACCAGGCAGGATCCGCTCGGCCGCTCGCCGCTTCTGCACATGGAGATGATCCTGTTCGTCGCACGCGCGGAGAAGCGCCGGCCCGAACTTGCAAAGCGCCTGCGCGCCCGGCGCAAGCTGGTCACCGACATCATCGAGACCGCGCGGAAGGATAGCGGCAGGAACGGCCGGCTGGATGCGGCGTGGACCGCCGCAATCGTGCTGGCGCTCGAGGACGGCTTTCGCCTGCACCGCCTGATCGATCCGGAGACCACGCCCGCCGACAGCTTCCTGCGCGCGATCGGCGATCTGCAGCGCACGATCGGGAGCGCCGACCGCGCCGTAGCTGTAGCCCGGCTGGAGCGCTAGGTCGTGTGGACTCTTGGGATTCTCAAATCAGATTGAACGTGATTCAAGGCTTTGTTTTAGGAGGAAGCCTTGGGTGTCATGGATCGGCTGGTTCTGAGCGATGTGCAATGGGATCGAATATCCGGCTTGAT
>NZ_JCAMOR010000055.1:0-53017 GCF_059512385.1 Bradyrhizobium sp. Crot121
TCAGAACGCATCGATCCTTGAACAAGGACGCGCCGATTTCTCGCCCGGTTCAGCGAACCGGTGCGATCAGTTCACGCGCCATCCTGGGCGGACTTCATCACCACTACGCCCGAGCTTAAGTTTTCGGTACACACACGGCTCGCTTTGAGCATCGGAAAGAAGAGCTTCCAGACGACGATGGGCACCGCCCCGCCGTACGAGGTGCTCACGCGCCTTGCCGAATGGTGTTCTTCTTTAGCGCTTGAGACGTGGGCGCGACAAATCCATACAAGAACAGGTCCACGATCATATCGGCGAATTCGGTCGGAGTTATGCCGCCGGCCGGGTCGAACCAAGTGTGGCTGAAATTCAGGATGCCGAACAGCATCATCGTGTAGATCTTCTTGGTCCGCTTGACGATCTTGCCTTCCTTGTCCAGCCGGATCAGGAGATCGGAGACGATATCGACGATCTGCCGCTCGAGCGACTTGATCATGGCCTGCTCGGATTCGCTCAAGAACGACAGGTCGTTCAGAATCAGCCGCTGCTCGTTCGATGAGCGGGCATTGAGCTCGACGATGGCGCGGATGGCGGCGCGAAACTGATCCAGCGTCGTGGACTTGCTGGCGATCGCGGCTTCGACGTCCGCGATCATCCGCCGGACATGCGCATCGAGGATCGCGAACAGGATCGCTTCCTTGGACTGGAAGTAGTGGTAGAGGGCGCCCCGCGAAAGCCGGCAGGCTTCGGCCAATTCAGCGATCGAGGCACGCATGTAACCCTGCTGAGCAAACAGCTCGCAGGCGGCGGTCAGAATGCCATGCTGGATATCGTCGTAATTCTCAGAGCGAGTCCGCGCCATCGCAACCTTTAGTTCCGTCCGTGAATTTCAGAGGAATCGAAATCAAATTCCCCTACATTTTTGGTTACTTCCGACCCCGGCGAGGCGCAATGATATTCGGCCCCGGAGAGCACGATATCCTGCGAAATCCATCCAAAAATTGTTTGAACGGCCGGTCGGATTATATTATATTGCGAGCCAATAGCAATTTGACCGGCGGATCCCACCGCAGGCGCTGCTTTGGGGAGGGATGTCGTGCGGAAACTCGAGCGAAATGCCATTGCGATCGACGCTGTGGCGGGCGGACCTGACATGGCCGCGCAACCCGCTGGCGGCGGCGATGTTTGCCGGGCGCGGCCTGCCTGCACGCTCTGATCAGGCAGCCTCCGGTCATGACGATCTCCACCCAGGCATTCCCGAGCAGCGATCCGGCCCCATTGGCGCAAGAGGGCCTGCTGGAATTCCGCAACGTCCGCGTCGTCTATGACAACGCGATCGAGGCGGTCCGCGACGTGAGCATCGCGGTGCCGGCCGGCGGCATCGTCGCCCTGCTCGGCTCGAACGGCGCCGGCAAATCGACGCTGCTCAAGGCGATGTCCGGGATCCTGTACACCGAGGAAGGCGAGCTCGAAAACGGCTCGATCAGCTTTCGCGGCGAGAGCGTGGGCCACCTTGCCCCGGACGAGCTCGTCCGGCGCGGCATCGTGCAGGTGCCGGAGGGCCGCCGCGTCTTCCCCGCGCTCACCATCGACGAAAACCTGCAGATGGGAGGGTACACGCGAAGCGCCGCCGAGACCCGCACACAGCGCGAGAAGGTGTTCGCCCTGTTTCCCCGCCTCTACGAGCGACGCGACCAGATCGCGGGCTACATGTCGGGCGGCGAGCAGCAGATGCTGGCGATCGGCCGCGCGCTGATGACAGGCCCGGTGCTGCTGGCGCTCGACGAGCCCTCGCTCGGGCTCGCGCCGCTGATCATTGACCGCATCTACGAGGTGATCGCGAAGCTGCGCAACGAGATGAAGCTGACAGTGCTGCTCGTGGAGCAGAACGCACAGCGCGCGCTCGACATCTGCGACTATGCCTACATTCTCGAAACCGGACGGGTCGTGCTCGACGGCACGCCGCGCAAACTCAGCGCCAACGAAGACGTGCAGGAATTCTATCTCGGCGTGTCGGGCTCCGGCAGGAAAAGCATGCGTGATGTCAAGCACTACAAGCGGCGCAAGAGGTGGCTCTCGTGAGCCCCCTGCTCTCGGTCGAAAACCTCAGCAAGAGCTTCGGCGGACTCAAGGCCGTCGCCGACATCAATCTGTCCGTGATGGCCGGTGAGATCTGCAGCGTGATCGGTCCCAACGGCGCCGGCAAGACGACCCTGTTCAACATGATCAGCGGCGTCCTGCGTCCGAGCGGCGGACGCGTCGTGTTCGACGGCACGGACATGTCCCGCGTATCGCCCTCGCGCTTCGCGGCCATGGGCATCGGCCGCACCTTCCAGAACCTCGCCCTGTTTAAGCACGGCACCGCCGTCGAGAACATCCTCACCGGCCGCCACACCCACCTTCGCTCCACCGTTCTTGATGCCGTGCTCTACTTCGGCCGCACGCGCAACGAGGAGATCGAGGCCCGGCGCTACGTCGAACGGATTATCGAATTCCTCGAGATCGAGCATATCCGCGACGCCGTCGTCGGCACGCTCTCCTACGGGCAGCAGAAGCGCGTCGAGCTCGCCCGCGCGCTGGCCTGCGAGCCGAAACTTCTGCTGCTGGACGAGATGGTGTCCGGCATGAACCAGGAGGAGACCGAGGACATCGCGCGTTTCGTGCTCGATATCCGCGACGAGCTCGGTATCACCGTCGTCATGATCGAGCACGAGATGCGGATCGTGATGGACATCTCCGACCGCGTCCATGTCCTGAATTTCGGCCGCAAGATCGCTGGCGGCACGCCCGACGAGGTGCGGCGCGATCCGGCCGTCGCGGAGGCCTATCTCGGCGGACATCGCTCGCAGGCGCCGGCAAAGGCGGATTCCCATGTCGGTGCTTGATATGCTGCGGACGGTTCATTCGGCGCCATCTATGGATGCAAAGTGCGGTGCCGGCGCCCGCGAGGCAACATCACTCGCAGGACTGGAGCGCGCGCTGCAGAACGCGGCCATCACCATTCCGCAATTGCTGCGCGAGCGCGCAGCGCTGCAGGGCGACGGGCTGGCGCTGCGCGAGAAGGAATACGGTATCTGGAACCGCTATTCCTGGCGCCACTATTACGAAACCGCCCGCGCGGTCGCGCTGGGCCTGCTCTCGCTGGGCATCAAGCCGGGCGACCGGGTGGCGATCGCGGGCGAGGATACGCCGGAATGGTTCTATGCCGACCTCGGCACCCAGATGATCGGCGCCATCGCGGTCGGCATCTATCCGACCAACCCGTGGGTCGAGCTGCAATATATCGTCCGGCACTCCGGCTCCCGCATCGTCGTCACCGGCGACCAGGAGCAGACCGACAAGGTGTTGGAGGCCATGGCGAAGGAGGGCGGCCTGCCCGCGCTCGAGGCGATCATCTGCATCGACATGAAGGGGCTGCGGCACTACCGCCAGGAGCAGCTCGTGTCGTTCGACAAGCTGTGCGAGCTCGGCCGGACCTATGCCGCCGAGCATCCGGAAGCGAACGCGACGCTCGAGCGCCTGATTTCGCAGGGCGCGCCCGACGACACCTGCATCCTGGTCTATACGTCCGGCACCACGGGCCCGCCGAAAGGCGCGATGCTGACCCATCGCAACCTCATCTACTCGGCCTACACCTATGCCGGCGCGGTCGGCATCGCCGACAAGCAATTCGAATCCGTCTGCTACCTGCCGCTCTGCCACGTTGCCGAGCGCTGCTACTCGGAGGTGATGCAGCTCGTGCTCGGCGGCATCGTCAGCTTCGCCGAATCGATCGACACCGTCGCGCTCAACATCCGCGAGATCGGCCCGACCATCTTCGTCGGCGTTCCCCGCATCTATGAAAAGCTGCAGCAGAACTTCCTGTTCAAGCTCGGCGAGAGCGGACCCCTGCGCCAGCGCATCACGCGCGCCTGCCTCGCGCTCGGCCGCACGCTGTCCGACCGCCGCCAGCAGGGGCAGAGCTCCTGGACCGACCGGCTGCTTTACGGCGCGCTCTACCTCCTGATGTTCCGCAACCTGCAGCGGCATCTCGGGCTTGCCTTCAGCCGCCACCGGCTTTGCGCCGGCGCCTCGATCTCGCCGGAGACGCTGCGCTTCTTCGACATCATCGGCCGGCCGGTGTCGCAGGGCTACGGCCTGACCGAATCCGGCGGCGTCGCCTTCATCCAGAACGAGACCCATCACCGCATCGGCGGCTGCGGCGTGCCGATGGTACAGACCGAATGGAAGCTCGATTCCGACGGCGAGATCCTGCTGAAGAATCCCGGCGTGTTCAAAGGCTATTTCCTCGACGAGAAGGCCTCGAGTGCGTCGATCGAGCCGGGCGGATGGCTGCGCACCGGCGACATCGTCGAGGTCATCGACAATGGCGAGATCACGGTGGTCGACCGCAAGAAGGCCATCATCATCACCGCCGGCGGCAAGAACATCGCGCCCTCTGAGATCGAGAACACGCTGAAGGATTCCGAGTTCGTCAAGGAAGCGATCGTGGTCGGCGAAGCCCGCAAGTATCTCGGCGCGATCATCCAGATCGACTACGACAATGTCGGGCGCTGGGCGCGCGATCGCGCCTTGCCCTACACCAATTACAAATCGCTGTCGCAACTGCCGGAGGTGCATGAGCTCGTGGAGCGGATCGTTAGCGAGACCAACAAGCGCTTCGCCCGTGTCGAAAACATCCGTCGCTTCGCTATCCTGGAGAAGGAGCTCGACCACGACGACGGCGAATTGACCGCAACGCAGAAGGTTCGGCGCGCCATGATCGAGAAGAAGTTCGCGCGCGAGCTCACGATCATCTATCCGGCGGAGGGCTGATGCAGTACCTGATCCAGCTTCTGATCTCCGGGCTCGCCATCGGCGCCATCTACGGGCTGATCGCGATGGGTTTTGCGGTGATCTACAAGTCGACCGGGCTCGTCAATTTCGCGCAGGGCGAGATGACGATGATCGTCGCCTATGTCGCCTGGACCATCTCGACCACGATCAGCGGCAACGTCGTCGTGGTCGCGTTCGGCGCGATCGTCGCGGCGGTCCTGCTCGGCCTCGTCATCGAGCGCGTGGTGATGCGGCCGATGCTGGGCGAGCCGGTGTTTTCGACCGTCATGGTGACGATCGGGCTCGCCGTAATCCTGCGCTCGTCGATCAACTTCATCTGGGACGCCTATCCGCACGCGCTCGATCTCGGCGTCGGCCGCGACGTCGTCCGCATCGGCTCCATCGGCGTGCGCACCGGCCAGATCGCCGTGATCGCGACCCTGCTGCTGCTGCTCGCGGGCATTTGGGCCTTCTTCCGCTACTCCAAGTTCGGCGTGGCGATGCGGGCGGTGGCGGCCGACGACCGCACCGCGCTCTTGATGGGCATCAGCGCGCCGCGCGTCCATGGCTTCGCCTGGGCAGCCTCGTCGGCGATCGCCGGCATCGCTGGCGTGTTCTTTGCGATGTCCTACGATCTGTCGCCCGCGATGTTCCAGCTCGGGCTGAAGGCCTTCCCGGCCACCATCCTCGGCGGCCTCGACGCGGTGCTCGGCTCCGGCCTCGGCGGTCTCTTGATCGGCATCACCGAGAACCTCGCCGGCGGCTATGTCAGCTCCGGCATGAAGGAGGTGGCGGGCTTCCTCATGATCATCATCGTGCTGATGATCCGCCCCTTCGGGATCTTCGGCGAACGCGACATCGAGAGGGTCTGATGCGCACCGGCGATTTCAAGCAAACCTATGGCGAGCTCGTCGCGTTGACCGATTCACCGCCGGTGTGGCTGTGGTCGGCCGTGCTGCTGCTCGCGCTCATCCTCGCACCCTACGTCCTCAACACCTACGCGCTGTCCTTCCTGATCATTATCCTGATCACGGTTGTCGGGGCGCTCGGCCTCAACATCCTGACCGGCTATACCGGGCTAATCTCGCTCGGCCATGTCGGCTTCCTCGTCACCGGCGCCTATGCCTACGCGGTCGCCGTGTCGAAATTCGGTCTGCCTCCGGCCGCGGGCTTCGTCGCCGCGGGCGTCGTCCCAGCCATCGCGAGCCTCGTCGTCGGGGCGCCCTCGCTGCGGCTGAAGGGGCTTTATCTGGCAATCACCACGCTCGCCTTTTCCTTCATCATCAACACGCTGATCCTGGAGGCGCGCTGGCTCACCAATGGCGCGCGCGGCATCTCGGTGCAGCGCCCCACCCTGTTCGGCATCAGCTTCGAGAGCGACGCCGCCTTCACCTGGCTCTGCCTCGGCTTTGCCCTGGCCGCCCTGTTCGCCACGCTCAACATCCGGCGCAGCCGTGTCGGGCGGGCCTTCGTCGCGATCCGCGACAACGACACCGCCGCGCGGGTCATGGGCATCAACCTGCATGCCTACAAGCTGCTTGCCTTCGTCACCTCGGCCTTCATCACCGGCCTCGCCGGCGCGCTCTACGGCATCTATCTGTCCTTCGTCAGTGTCGAGGGCTTTCCGTTCCTCCTGAGCATCGAGGCGCTCGCGATCCTCATCGTGGGCGGACTGGGCTCCGCGCTCGGCGCCGTGCTAGGCACCATCCTTATCGTGCTCCTGCCCGAGGCCACGCGGCTGCTCTTCAACCTGTTCAGCGCGCAGATGGACGCCATGTTCACGACCGGCGCGCAGGAGCTGAAGAGCATGCTCTACGGTCTCGTCATCATCCTGTTCCTGCGCTTTCAACCGCGCGGCCTGGTCGGCACCTGGCACGACATAAGACGGTTCTGGGTGCACTGGCCGCTGCGCTACTGAAACAACGACGCAAATCGACGAGGGAGGAAAGCATGATTAAGACATTTGCCGCAGCCATGCTGCTGGCGACCGCCATCCACGCCGGAGCCGTCGGCACCGCCGCGGCCGAGCCGGGCGTCACCGACACCGAGATCCTGATCGGCGACGTCGAGCCCCTGACCGGACCGCCCGCGCTGCTCGGGGTCGCGGCCTCGCTCGGGCACAAGATCGCGATCGCGGAGGCCAACGCGGCGGGCGGCATCAACGGCCGCAAGATCAGATACGTCCTCGAGGATGACGGCTACGTCACCGCACGGACCATCCAGGGCACACGCAAGGTCATCGACGTCGACAAGGTGTTCGCCCTGGTCGGTCTCTCCGGCTCCGGCCAATCCATCGCGGCGATGCCGGTCCTGGAGAAGGCCGGCATCCCGACGGTGATCGACGTGGCGCCGGTGAAGCCGCTCTGGGAGCCGCCGCGCAAGAACGTGTTCATCGTCGGGCAGTCCTACGAGGAAGGCATCAAGCACCTGGTCGCCTTTCTCGCCGACAAGAACCCGGGCAAGAAATGGGGCCTGATCACGCAGGACGACGATTACGGTATCGCCGTGCATGACGGCTTTGACGCCATGGTGAAGCCGAAGAAGCTGAGCGTCGTCTACAGCGGCAGCTACAAGAAGGGTCAGCAGGACTTCTCGTCCGAGATGCTCCAGCTCAAGGACGCCGGTGTCGAAGTGTTCCTGGCTGGCGGCATCATCGCGGAGAACGTGGCGATGATGAAGGAGCTGGAGAAGCTCAACGTCAAGCCGGTCACCGGCATCTTCTGGCCGGGCCGCATCGAGCCCGTGCTGAAGCTGATGGGGCCGGCCGGCGACGGCATCTACGCGGTCGACTATGTCGAGCCCTTCGCGAGCGAGGCCGGCAAGGCGTTCCTCGAAAAGGCCAGGTCGCTGGTGTCAGAGGCGGAGTTCAAAGGCATCAACCGCTACACGATGACCGGTTACGCCGCTGCCAAGGTGCTGATCGCCGCCATCGGACGCTGCGGCAAGGACCCGACCTGGGCCTGCACCGTCACTGAACTGGAGAAGACCTCGAACGTCGAAACCGGCGTGATGGCCCCCGTTAGCTTCGGTCCCGGCGTACGCTTCTCCAACCAGAAGCTGAAGATCATGCAGGCGGATTTCTCCAGCCTCAGCTTCAAGCCGGTCGACTAGGCCACCGGCCGTCGAGACCCCGGTCAGCTTCCCCGGAATTGCGGGCGACGCTTGGCGGCGAAGGCAGCTATCCCTTCCCGCGCGTCGTCCGTTCCGGCAGCGACGACGATCGAATCGACCTCGGCCAGGAGCTGCTCCGCAAGGCCGGTCTCGAACGACTGACGCAGCATGCGGCGCATGGCGCCGAAGGCCCGCGTCGGGCCGGCGGCGAGCTTGGCGGCGATGCCGGCAGCCTCCGCCTCGACCGCCTCGTCGGGAACGAGTCGCAAGACCAGCCCGTAGTCAAGAGCCTCCTGCGCGGAGAGACGGCTGTTGAGCAGGAACAATTCCTGCGCACGTCTCAGCCCGACCATCCGAGGAAGAAACCAGGTGTTGCCGCCGTCCGACGTCAGGCCCAGCGCACCATAGCCGAGCGCGAACCGCGCATCGGCCGCGGCGATAACGATGTCGGCGACATAAAGCAGACCGAGACCGCCGCCGGCCGCGGCGCCGCGAACCGCAGCGACGACCGGGGCATCCATGCTCGTCAGCCGCTCGATCGCCAGATGATACGCGTCGATCATGCGGCGAAGCTTGTGCGGCAGCCGTTCAGGAGGGGTCCCTGCGAACAGGCTGACGTCGCCGCCCATGGTGAAGTTAGACCCATTGCCCGAGATTATGACAGCACGAACACCGGGGGTCTCGACGATCTGTGACACGGCCTCGGCCAGATCCTTGGTCATCTCCTCGTTGATGGCGTTGCCCTGGTCGGGGCGATTGAGGCGCAGCGTCGCGACGCCGTCATTGACATCGAGCAGGACCGTTCGCAATGGGCTGGCGGCATCGCGCCAGCGCGCCGTATCGGTGTATTGCTCAAGCGCGCGGATCCGTCCGTCTTCGAAGGTCAGGAGATGCGCAAAGGCCGCATCGAGGGCGGTGCCGCCCTGCCTACCCTCGCCGCGATAGCGCCCCGTGACGAGCAGGCGGTCCGTTCCGATCTCGAGAAAGCGCTCGGGCTCGGCGCGCGCGGTGAAATGCCGGGCAATTCCTCCCCAGCCATTGCGCCGCATCGTAGATGGGCTCTCGTGCCGGCCGCCGATGCCGAACGGCATGCCTTCGGCGATCTGGCCGACGAACTCGGGATGAAGCAGGGCATCGAGCTGCTCCCGATCGCCCGCGGCGAGGGCCATGTAGAGAGACCGCGCCAGATCCTCGGTTGATCGTGCTTGCATTGGCGACGCCTCCTTCAATTTGACCCACTCTCCGACCGCTACATTCCGTTCACGGCGAGACCGCCGACTTGAACAGCAGGTGCGGCAGCCACAGCGACAATGACGGGAACGCCGTGATCACGACGATCAGCGCCAATATCGCGACGATAAAGGGAATGACGCCCAGCACGAGCTCCATCATCGCGATATCAGGCACGACTGATCGCAGCACGAACAGGTTGACACCGATCGGCGGATGGATGAGGCCGATCTCGATGACGAGCGCGAGCAGGACACCGAACCACACCGGATCGTAGCCGAGTGCCTTGACGATTGGAAAGAAGATCGGAACCGTCAGGAGGATCAGCGACAGGCTCTCCAGCACGCTGCCGAGGAGAATGTAGAGTCCCACCATGAGCATGATGACGCCGAACGGCGGCAGCCGGCTGCCGCCGACAATCCGCAACAGGTCTTCGTGGATCCCGGTGAGATTGACGAACTCGCCGAAGATGCCGGCGCCCAGAATGATCGCAAACAGCATGCCCGAGGTCTTCGCCGTTTCGACCAGGATGGCGTAGATCTGCGCCGGGGTCAGCGACCGGCGGATCAGCGTCAGCGCCATCGCGGAGGACGCGCCGATGCCTGAGGCTTCGACCGCGGTGAACAAGCCGCCGTAGATTCCGCCCATGACGACGGCGAAGATGAGCGCGATCGGCCACAGCGAGCGCACGAGCTTGACGCGATCCTGCTTGGCGACGGGCTCGGCGAGCGGCGCGACCGCCGGATTGCGCCAGACCGACCATTGCACCGCGAGCACATAGGCGAGCATGGCCAGCACGCCGGGCACGATGCCGGCGGCGAACAGCATGCCGATATGCGTCTGCGTCGACACGCCGTAGACCACCATGATGATGCTTGGTGGAAGCAAAACGCCCAGTGTCCCGCCGACCGCGACGGACGCTCCGGAGAGCGAATCGGCGTAGCCGAATGCGCGCATCGAGGGAATGGCGACCCGCCCCATCGTCGCCGAGGTCGCGACGCTCGAGCCGCTCATCGCTGCAAAACCGCCGCAGGCGACGATCGTGGCCATGGCGAGACCGCCCCGACGCCGGCCGATGAACATCTGCGCGGCCTGGAACAGGTCGCCCGAGATTCCCGCCGCAGCGACCAGATTGCCCATCAGCACGAACAGCGGCAGCACGATCAGCGAATAGGACAGCGTGCTGCTGGTGGTGATGGTCGCCACCATGCTCAGCGCGGGCTTCAACCCGTTGAGCGCGACATAGCCGCCAAAGCCGACCACGGACAGCGCGGTCGCGATCGGCACCTGAAACAGGATGAACGAGAAGGCGATGAGGAAGCCCACGAGTGCGGCGATCACGACCGGGTCCCCTCTGCGGCGTGGGGCTGCGTTACGAGCCACAGCGCACGCCTGACAGCGGCGGCGGCGAAACCGACGGCTGTTACCGCGGCGAGCGCGCTCATTCCGGCAAGAACATCCACCAGCGGAATGCCGAGAATCGGCGACGCCTCACCATAGTCCATGGCGCGAAGCACCTGCCTGCCGACGCACCAGGCGATCAGCGCGAAGGCGACGACGCCGAACAGTGCTCCAATGAAACGCTGCAGGCGTTGTCCCACCGGGCCGACCTGGAGGAGGTCGACCGTGATGTGCTTCTCGCGGAAGCCGAGGATCGGGTAGACCAGGAACACCATCGCAGCGACCACGATCTCCAGCACCTCGGTCGCGGCGCTCAGCGGGCGATTGAAGAGATCGCGTCCGACGACGTCGACCAGGACGATCAGCATCAGGGCAAGCAGGCACGCCGCGCTTGCGGCTTCGAGCACCTGCTCGAAGCGTCGGGCAATGGTCGTCAGCATCGCGCGCTCATTTGCTCGCGGCGGCGATGTCGGCGCGCAGGTCGTCGATCAGCTTCTGCGGATCCGCGACGCCCCGCTTGCGCGCCTTCTCGATCCAGGCCGTCTCGACCGGCTTGAGCGCCTGCCTGACCTCGGCGACGAGCTCGGGACTGGCGGTCTCGATCGACTTGCCGCCCTTGCGCATAGCCTCCCAAGTGACCCGGTCGCCATCCAGATAGGCGCGCCCGACGGCACGCGCGAACAGATCGTCCGAGATGCGCGTGATCGCGTCCTGGTTCTCCCTGGAGAGCGCGGCCCATTTGTCCTCGTTGATGCCCAACGTCAGGATGGTATTGTAGAGCGCGCCGGGCACGATCGTCGCGTAGGGCAACGAGTCGATCAGCTTGAAGGAGCCGACGGATTCGGGAACGAGCAGCGTTCCGTCGATCACGCCGGAGGAGAGCAGTTCGTAGAGCTCCGATGCCGGCTTGGAGACGGGAACGGCGCCGAGCAGGTTGAGGCTCTGGGTCACGCCGGGCTGCGGGCTGCGAAGCTTGAGGCCCTTGATGTCGGCGAGCGCACGGATCGGGCGCTTGTTGTTGAAGAGCTGTCCGGTCCCGATGACGAACACGCTGAGTGGATGCACGCCCCTGTATTCGCCGTATTGGGCAAGGTGCGTCCGGTAGAAATTGTTGACGACGGCGGCGTAGAGCTCGGCATTGTCGCACATGAAGGGAAGTTCGGCCACCTCCATCACGTCGAAGCGGCCCGGCGTGTAACCGTTGACGAAGATCGTGATGTCGGCCTGGGCGTCGCGCGCGACGTCGAACTGGGCCGGCACGGAGCCGATCACCTTGGGCAGCATTTCGATCTTGACGCTGCCATTCGTGACCTTCGCGACTTCGGCGATCCAGGGCTCGACCACCTTCTCGCGCATCACGTTCCCGACCGGCAGCCAGTTCGAATATTTGAGCACGGTCGCGGCATGGCCGGGAGCGCCGCCGGCAACCAGCAGGCTCGCAGCCGCCAGCACAAGCACAAGCACAAGCACAACAAGTCGCACGAAATTCGCCAAGACCTTTCCCTCCCCGGTTCTTGTGCGCGACGGCCTTCGCTGAATGAAGGCCGCCGCGACAGGCATCATTTATAATCCGACGCGTTGGTCTATAAATGACATAGCTGTGCCGACGGTGCAAGGCGGATTTTCCGCGCAGCGGCGCAAGCGGAGATTGGCGCTTCTCTTGCGGCGCTCACGCCCGACATAGCTTCGCCTGAGCTTGCGCGCCCGCTCTCCTGCCGCATCCTTCGGGAAGGAGGCCGTTGCTCGTTTCGCAATCGGGAGATGACGCTTGGGATGGCTCGCGGATAGCGGCAATGGCTGGCGCCGCCGCGGACAGTCGGGCTGCGGCGGCACAGCCGCAATCGCGCTGCGCCACGCACATCTGTGTGCCAGCGCAGCGGCCGCCCGCGAAACGGAAGGCCTAGCCGGGATCAGCCGACGTTGCGGCTCTTGCCTTCCCAGTAGGACGCGCGCAGCTCATGCTTCAGGAGCTTGCCGGCACCGGACAGCGGCAGCGCATCGCGAAACTCGACGCTTGCCGGACACTTGTATCCGGCGATGTACTCGCGGCAGTGATCGCGCAATTCGGCGGGGGTCGCCTGCATCCCCTGGCGCAGCACGACCACGGCATGGACCTGCTCGCCCCAGCGCTCGCTCGGAATTCCGATCACGGCACAACTGGCGATGGCCGCGTGACGCGCCAGCGCATTTTCGACCTCAGCCGAGTACACATTCTCGCCACCGGAGACGATCATGTCCTTGAGGCGATCGACGATGAATAGATAGCCTTCGCTGTCGACATATCCCATGTCGCCGGATCGCAGCCAGCCGTCGCGGAACGCGTCGCGCGTTTCCTTCTCGCGATTCCAGTATCCCTGCATGACACCGACGCCACGCGCCACGATCTCGCCGACCGTTCCGACCGGAACCTCCGCGCCGTCAGCGTTGGTGATGCGCATGTCGACGCCCCAGGCCGGACGCCCTGCAGAGCGCAGGCGCGCACGCTCGGCCGGTTTCGAGGAGCGGTGACATGCCGCGGGCAGGATGGTGTACGGACCTCCCGTCTCGGTCATGCCGTAGCCCTGGTAGAAGTCGACGCTCGGTAGCGCTTCGAGAAGCCGGCCGAGCAGGCTCTCGTTGATCGGTGAGGCGCCATAGACGATCTTGCGCAGGCTGCTCGTGTCATACGTCGCGAAATCCGCATGCTCGATCAGCCGCTGCAGCATGGTGGGAACCAGCAGCGTGAAGGTCGTCCGTTCATGCGATATCGCGTGCAGCACCTTGGCGGGATCGAACGATTCGACATAGACGGATCGGCAGCCGCGCACCAGGGCACGGATGAGGATGCACATTCCGGCCTGATGGAAGATCGGCGAGACCGCGAGGATCACCTCGTCATCGGCATAGTTGACGTCAAGCAGATTGCAGATCGCGTTGCCGATAAGCGCATTGTGGCTCAGCATGACGCCTTTCGGGAAGCCCGTCGTTCCGCCCGTATAGAACACGCCAGCGAGGTCCTCACCACCGCGCCGGACGTCGGGTTGCGGTCGCGCATCCTTCATCAGTTGCCCGGCGTGCAGCGTCCCTTCCGGAGCAGTATCGCCCTCGCCCACATAGATGATGGTCCGCAGCGAGCGGCTGCGGGAGCGAAGCTCGCCGCACCAGGACGCAAAGTGATCGTCGACCAGCAGGATGCGCGTGTCGCAATCATCGAGGGAAAAGGCAACCTCGGCGGCACTCCAGCGCGTGTTGGCCGGATTGAGCGCACCCCCGCCCCACCAGACGCCGAGCATATATTCGAGATAGCGGTCGGAGTTGAGAGCGAGCATCGCGACGCGGTCGTTCTGCGCCATTCCCGCATCGCGCAGCACCGCAGCCAGGCGCGCCGTGCGATCCGCGAGCTGGCGCCAGGTCTGGCGACGATCGCCAAAGACGGTCGCCACGGCATCCGGCCCACGGCGCAACTGCCGGTGCAATCCCTCGGTTAACTGAAGCTCCATTTCTTCCCTACTCCCGCAGACATTCAGGTCGTTGGCCTGTGCCGGCCTCTGCGTTGTGATTATCTTATAACAATCCGACACGTCGGATTATTAAGTCAATGAAAAATGGTTGGTCAAGCAGGAGAGGAGCCAGTTGCGAAAGTCCTCGCGACCTCATCGAACTTGCGATCAACCAAAGCGCGCAAGCGCCAACTGCAATCGACAGCGGCAACGCTGTGTCCCGTACCGACCTATCATGCGGCGCGTCATAGAATCGCGCCGCCTTCTTGATTGCCGGGCATCCTGGTCCTGGCAGACCTCCGGAGCAGGATCAAAGCGTGCGCGCCGGAGATCGCCGTTCTCAGATGAGAAAGGAGACCGTGTAGATCGCCTTGTTGTTGTTGACGAGCACGACCTTCTTGTAAGTCATCTTCAACTCGCCCTGCACCCGACGCAGCCTGTAGACGCATCGCGCGGCCCACATCGTGTCACCGCGCAGGTTGGTCTCGAAGATCTGCGAATTGCAGGCGACGCCGATGTCCGCGCCGTCCGCACGCAGCAATTCGACGTTCGCAATGATCCTGGCAAGCTGGGATGGCGGCGTCTGGGAATGACGCCGGCCGGTCTTCAACTGACGAATGCGCAGCGCAATGCGGGAGCGGTTGTCGTAGATGAGCGACATCTCGCGCTCCGGATCGGTGTCCGTGCCGTTGGCAGGAACCCAGTACACGCCGTCGTCGGTCCAGAGGGATTCCCACGCATCATATTCGTGCGTGTCCTGAAGCCTCGCCTCCCGATAGAGAAATTGCGTCACCTCGTGATGCAGATCGTGGTCGAAGGTCGTGGCGTAGGACAATTCCTTGCCCGTCCATTCCTTCAGGATATCGGGCTGGGCGATCGTTTCGGTCATGGCATTCATGTCAGCGCGCTTCCATCAGAGAACGGTAATGCTTCCAGATTTCCCGCGACGGCAGGTCGTCGGTCGAATGGCCGATGAGATAGCCATCCTCGTCGCGCCGCTCGCGATGCTCACCGCGCTTCAGGTAGAGATATTCGGGATTCCTGATCTCGAGCCCGCGCTGGTTGCGCTCGTACATCTCGGTGTCATCCGCGAGCAGGAAACCGGCGGGCCCGACGGAGCCCATGGTCTGCTGCCGCAGCCTACGATTGATCTCCGGCGAGTCCTTGAACTGGATCGCCGTCACGTGCTGGATCGACTCGGTCGCGGACACCGGCTGGATCACGAAAATCTGGATCTCGGCGATGAACAGGTTGGGGAAGATCATGACATGGGGCATGCCGTCGATCATGATCTCCCGGGCGCGCTGCTCGCCATAGGCCGCGTTCATCTGCGCGACGTAGTCGGGCAGCTTGTCGACGGTGGTGCCGAACCAGCTCATCGGCTTGTCGCGGCGGCGGAATTCCGGGCGCGGATCGACTTCGGTGTGGCCATTGCCGAAACCGCGGGTAATGGCGACGGCATCGGCGCCATAGAGCGAGCCGATCGCGCTGTCGGCGACCGAGAAGATCGACGAATGGACGAAGCCTGGATGATAGCCATCGCACTCGTTCTCGAGGATGAACTTCCAGTTGGCGCGGGTGCGGTGATGCAGAAATCCCGCGCTAAGATCGAGCTCGCCGGTCGGTGAGTTGTCGCAGGCCTGATCGAGCGTGCGCGCAGCTCCGCCCAGATGTTCGGCCAGCGTCTGCCCTTCCGTCGCCATGGAGGCGAACACGAAGCCGCGATAGCTCGCCACCCGCGGGACCTTCGAGAGACCAAGCTTGGACTTGTCGGCGCCGTTATAGCCTTCCGGAAACGCGTAGTTCATCAACGTGCCGTCGTTGGCGAACGTCCACGAATGGTAGGGACAGGTGAACGACGTGCGGTTGCCTTTCTCTTGCACACACACCGCATTGCCCCGGTGCGGACAGCGGTTGAGCAGGAGATCGATGTCGCCCTTGCGGTTCCTCACCATCAGGACCGGCATTGGGCCGATCGACTTGGTCACGAAGTCGTTCTTGTTGGGAACCTCGCTTTCGTGGCCGACATAGACCCAGGTCTTGAACCAGATCTTCTCCAGTTCCTCCTTGAAGATCATGTCGTCATAATAGAGCGACCCGTGCACCATGCCGGGCTGGATCAGATCACCCCACCGGGTTCGACGGCTCGTCTCCATTCGCGCGCTCCTCATTGACAGCGGGCCGTTTCTGAGCCCTTTTAAAAAACCGGACAACCGGTTTATAAATCTGGACGACGCGGACTGTCAATCCCAAAGACCGACGCGTAAGACGGGCATCAAGGCAGGCGCGAGCGCCCTTCGCCATCAACCTTGTCGAGGAGATACGATTGAGCAGGATCATCATCGTCGGCGCCGGCCAGGCCGGTTTCGCCGTCGCGGCGCGGTTGCGGAGCAAAGGCTACGACGGCGAAATAGCCCTCATTGGCGACGAGTCGGATCCGCCCTATCAGCGGCCGCCGCTGTCGAAGAAATACCTCACCGGGGAGATGTCGCGCGATCGGCTCTATTTCCGGCCGCTGGACTTCTACGCCGATAACAGGATCGATCTGCGCACGGCGGCCAATGTCGAGGCGATCGATCGCCACGACCGGTCCGTGCGCGTCGAGGGCAAGCGGATGGCTTACGACGTGCTGGTGCTCGCGACCGGCGCGCGGCCGCGACGGCTACCCGCGTCGATGGGGGGCGAGCTCACGAACGTCCACTACGTGCGCACGCTCGCCGACATCGACGCGCTTGCGCCCGAATTTCGGCCCGGGGCGAAGCTGCTGATCGTGGGGGGCGGCTATATCGGGCTCGAGACGGCCGCGGTCGCCGCAAGCCTGGGCCTGACGACGACCGTGATCGAAGCGAGCCCGCGCATTCTCCAGCGTGTCGCCTCACCGGAAACAGCAGCGTTCCTGCGGCAGATGCACTGCGAGCGCGGCGTCCGGCTGATCGAAGGAACCGGGCTGAAGCGTCTGGTCGGTAACGGCCGCGCCGTCACGGCGGAGACCGATGACGATCATCGGCTCGACACCGATTTCGTCGTCGTGGGCATCGGCGTCGTTCCGGAAACACGTCTTGCCGTGGCGGCCGGACTGACGGTCGACAACGGAATCCAGGTCGATGCTCAGGGCCGCACGTCCGACCCTTCGATCTTCGCGGCCGGCGACTGCGCCTCGTTTCCGCACCGTGGCGAGTATCTTCGCCTGGAGAGCGTGCCGCACGCGATCGATCAGGGAAACGCCGTCGCCGACGCCATCATGGGCGCTTCGACGCCCTATACGGCGAAACCATGGTTCTGGTCGGATCAGTACGAGCTCAAGCTGCAGATCGCAGGCCTGAACACCGGCTACGATCGCGTAATCGAACGCGCGGGAACGAGGCCGGGCGCGGCATCATTCTGGTATTTTCGCGGGCCGCAGCTCCTTGCGGTCGACGCCGCCAACGACGCGCAGGCCTATGTGGTGGGCAAGCGATGGATCGACTCCGGCCAATCACCCGAGCCAGGCGATATTGCCGATCCGTCGAAGCCGCTGAAGGAGATCGCCGCGCGTTGAGCCGGCGGCGGAAGCACTTGCAGTCCGCCGGCTAGCTCGCGTCGTCGGCGACGAGCCGCGCGCGCGAACGGCGTCCCGGGCTGCGGGCCTGCTCCGGTTTCTCGGCCAGGAATCCGCGAAGGTACAGTCGCGAGATTCGATCGCAGAGCTCGTCCGGCTTGATCTTGCCGGAGGGCCTGTACCAATAGTCCGTCCAGTTCAGCATGCCGACCAGCAGCATCGCGTACGGCGCGTACACCTCGTCCGGCAGGCCCGGATTGAGCTCGCGGAGCAAAGCGCCGATCGCTGCCGTGACCTTGCGTTCGAGGTTCAGAATCTGCGTCTGCTTTGCCGTCGGCAGGAACTTGACGTCGTTCATTGCGCTGACATGGCGCTGACGCGACCGCGCCGATTTCGTCACGAAGACCTCGACGAAGCGATAGAAGCGCTGCTTCGGCGAGCTGGCCGCCGCGAATGCTGCCTCGACCTCGGCCAGCAGCCGCTCGAGGTGCTCGCGCAGCAGTGCCTGAAGGAGATCGTCTTTGGTCGGGAAGTAGTGATACAGCATCGACTTGGTTGCACCACAAAGCTTTGCGACATCCTGCAGCTTGGCACTGGGATATCCGACCTTGGCAAAGAGCGCTGCCGCGCTGTCCAGGATCGCCTGATACTTCTTGTCGTAATCGTCTGCACGCACCCGCGGCATCTTGATGTTCCTGTCTTCCTCGCGCTCGCCGTTGTCGCGATCGCTCCTCATTGGTGACGATCGTCCTGCGTGCATTCGGTGTGGTCAGCACACAGCTCGCAAAACCGAACATACGGCCTTTCCTGCCCGACGCCTAACGAAGCTGCGCCTGCGCCCGTAAGCGGGCAATTCTACCACGCGTTGAGCCTCACCACCCGCGATCCTGCGCGGATCTGGAATGTTTCATATCACCCGATTCTGCCACATCGCTCCATCATAAACATGCATTGACATAATCCGTCTCGTCGGTCTTATAATTCCTGAAGCTATCAAGCGGCCAGCGGCGAGTTGAGCGTATCGTCGCGACACGAGACGAAAAATCTCGGCCTCCGCACCGGAGGCGGACCGGCTCTGGTATGAAGAAGCCTTGCACGTCAAAGGCTCCATCCGCCGGTCAGTCTCGCCAATCGGCTGGACCAAAACAACAAAGAGCACAGCATGTCGACCGACATCGTCAAGCCGGCGGAAGCTAAATTGCGGTATCCATTTCCTGAGGTGCCTTGTCCCGGAGAGGTGATCGAGGTGCGGCCCGGACTGCTGTGGCTTCGACTCCCGCTGCCTTTCCAGCTCAACCACGTAAACATCTACCTGATCAAGGATGGCGACGGCTGGGTCATCGTGGACACCGGCATCTCGACGAGCGAGGCGAGAGCCGCCTGGGACAGTCTTTTTGCAGGGCCCCTCGCTGGTCTGAAGATCACGAAAATTCTTGTGACGCATTTTCATCCGGACCACATCGGACTTGCCGGCTGGCTGTGCGAGCGCTTTCATGCGCCACTCCTGACCAGCCTCTCCAGCTACATGAGCTGCCGCGTCATTTCGCTCGATCCGCGCGCCTTCGAATCACCGCGCAACCGGCTGTTCTACAAGAGCCACGGCATGGACGATGACGCCGCAGGGATCGTCAGCACCCAGGGCCACGAATATCTGCGGCAGGTCGACCCGCTGCCCGATACGTTCCTGCGGCTGGTGATGGGCGACGCATTGACGCTCGGTGGCAAGACGTTCCGGATCATCACCGGTGACGGCCATGTCGCGGAGCAGGTCATGCTCTATTGCGAACCCGAGAAGACCCTGCTCGCGGCCGATCAGGTGCTTGAGCATATCTCGCCCAATGTGAGCGTTTGGGCCGGTGAGCCCGATGGCGATCCGCTGGGTCACTATCTGCGCAGCCTGCGCATGTTCATCAGCGAGATGCCGGACGACATTCTCGTGCTGCCGGGTCACATGCGCCCGTTCTACGGGCTGCACGCTCGTTCGCAGGAGCTGATCGCGCATCACGAGACCCGCTGCGGCATCATTCTCGACGCCTGCCGCGACGCCGACCGCTCGGTGGCCGAGCTGGTCCCGCTGTTGTTCCACCGCGCCTTGAACCCGCATCAGATGGGCTTTGCCTTCGCCGAGACGCTCGCGCATGCCAACCGCCTCGTCCGGCGCGGCGAGCTCGACATGCTGTCCAAGGAGGAGCGGTTTCTGTTTCGCCTGGCCCGGCCGCGATCTCAGTCAAACACGTAGTCACCACGGACCGTGAACAATCCCGCGGTCATGAAGACGGCCATAGGCCGCGCCGTCGATGCCGAGAACCTCGCCGAGGACTGCTTCGGTATGCTCTCCGAGCGCCGGCGCCGTTCCGGCGGCCCGCGCATCGAACGCATCGAACCGCAGCGCGGAGCGTGGTGACAGCACGCGGCCGACGCCGGACTGGTCGACAGTGTCGAACAGGGGATTTTCGACTGAGCAGGCCGGATCGGTGTGCACCAGTTCATCGATCGTTTGATAGGGAGCCCAGCAGACACCGGCGCGATCGAAGCTTGCGGCGACATCAGCGAAGGAGCGCGCAGCGATCCAGCCGCCGATCGCGGCGCAAAGCTCGCGACGCGCCGGGAAGCGGTCCCCCTCCTTTGCGAGATCGAGCCCGAGCTGCACGCCGATCGCTTCGATCGTCTGGGCAAGACCGGTCGCTTCCACCAGCGAATTCCACTGCTTCAGCGTGAGGCCGATCGCGATCACCCGGCGTCCATCCGCGCATGCGAAATCACGACCGAACGCGCCGAAAAGATCGTTGCCGTAGCGGCCACGGGCGCAACCGAGCTGCGCCTCGGCGATGAATCCGAGGTGTCCCATCACCGAGAGGGCGACGTCTTCCAGCGCCAGCTTGACGTGTTGGCCCTGGCCCGTCCGGCTCCGATGCCGTTCCGCGGCCAAAAGACCGGTCGCAACAAGATGGCCGGTCGCAACGTCCCAGGCGGGGAGAACATGGTTGACCGGGGCGTCGTCGCTCACCGGCCCCGTAACGTAGGGAATGCCGACGCGTGCGTTGACGGTGTAATCGACCGCCGAGCCGCCCTTGTGGTCGCCTTGCAGGGTGACCTGAATGAGATCCGCCCGCCTCTTCTTCAGTTTGTCGTAATCGAGCCAGCCGCGCGGCGGGAAGTTGGTGACGAATAGACCGGCGCCCTCGCCCGGCGCTGATATCAGCGACATCGCGAGTTCACGCCCCTCGGGATCGCCAAGGTTGAGCGCCACGGATCGCTTCGACTTGTTGAGCCCGCACCAGAACAGGCTGACGTCATCGTTGGACATCGGCCAGCGGCTGAAATCCAGTCCGCCGCCGAGGGGATCGATGCGGATGACGTCCGCGCCCATCTGCGCCAGCGTCAGGCCGCCGAGGGGAGCCGCCACGAAGTTGGATGCCTCGACGATGCGCAGATCCGAGAGGATGCCCTGTGCCAGCATGTCAGGCAACTCCGGCGCGCAAGCCAAGCGCCTCTTCGAGCAGGCTTCGCGCGACGACCTTGAGCGCGAGGGTCTCCTCGGCGCCTTCAAAGATCGACAGCACGCGCGCATCGACGAAATAGCGGCTCACCGGCGTTTCCTCGGCGTAGCCCATGCCGCCGTGCAACTGCAACGCCTCGCGCGTGACGATCTCGGCGGTTCGGCAGGCCAGAAGCTTGACCAAGCTCGCCTCCATGCGCCCCTTGCCCTGATCGATCAGCCGGGCCACGGCGTGGGACAGCGTGCGGCAGGCGGCGAACCGCGCTCCCATGCGCGCAAGCTTGGCGCGCGTCAGCGCATAGGACTGCAAGCTCGCACCGAACACCCGGCGATCTCCGGTGTAGCGAATCGCGGCCCGCAAGGCGGCCCGCATCACGCCGCACGCCCGTGCCGATGTCTGAATGCGTCCGCCGACCATGCCCGACATGGTGAAATAGAATCCCCGTCCGATCCCCGCCTCACCGCCGATCATGTTGGCGTCGGGCACGAAGAAGTCCTCGAAACCGAGGTCGAAGGAATGCATGCCGCGATAGCCGATGGTCGAGATCGCGCGACCGAGGAGCCTGCCGCCTGCGGGCTGGCGAACATCGAAAGCGTGCCCGTCATCGGATGGCTTCTCGACCAGCATAAGGCTGAGGCCGCGATGACCGAGCGAACGATCCGGGTTGGTGCGGGCGACCACCATGAGGAGATCAGCCTTGCCGGCAAAGGTACACCAGGTCTTGGCGCCGTTGAGATGCCAGCCGCCATCGACGCGCGTGGCGCGCAAGCCGAGCGAGGCGACGTCGGAGCCGTAGTCGGGTTCGGTGATCGAGATCGCGCAGAGGATCTCGCCACGCGCGATCGGCGGCAGCCAGCGCTCCTTCTGCTCCGGCGTGCCGCCGGCGAGCAGAGCGCGGCACAGAATTTCCGGGCGCGTGATCAGGCTGCCCGCGGCGCCGAGCGAGGCCTCCGAAAGCGCCTCCGTGACGAGAAGCATTCTCTGGGTGTCGTCCTCCGATTGCTGGGCCGTGCCGCCGAATGCCTCGGGAATTGCGAGCCCGAAAGCGCCTATCTCGCGCAACCCGGCGAGGATATCTTCTGGCACCGTCAGGTCGTGGCGATGGATCTTTTCGGCGAGCGGAACGACGACGTCCGCAGCCAGACGGCGGACGCTGTCCTGGACCGCGAGATTGTCCTCCGAGATCAGGGAGCCGCCGAGCTCGCCGTCAGCCTCCGCCACACCAACTCCGACAGCTTCAAGCATCGCCGGAGCCGTTGCGAGACGACGCAGAGCGATGAACCTTCTGTCCGCTCGTAACGCGCCCGTCGGGTCCTGCGCGTCGAGATCGAGACCGATCGTATCGAGCCGCTCCATCGTTGCAACGATCGCGTCGACCACGAACACGAGACCCAGGGCTGTTTCGAAGCCATCGCGCGCCAGATCGAGGGAGGCGAGCACGGCTTCCGCCGCGAGCGTATCCGCCGACGTCCACGCGAGCTCGAACGCTGCGACCTGCCGAATATCGAGGCCCGTCGAGAGGCCTCCCCCGGCCGATTGGCACAGATGCGCGAGAGACCCGGTCACGCGATCGAGCGACCGGCGCCGCGACGCAATGGAGGGCGTCGTCGATCGCGGTCTTCCTCTGTTCGCGGGTCGCGAGAGCGCTCAACGCGGTCATGCCGCCCCGCCTCCAGCAACGCCACCGCCTTCCTGACCGCCTCCCGCGCGGTGTAGGCACAAGCCTGCGTGCCACCATCGCCATAGTCCTTCACGGCGTCGCCGACATGCCAGAGATTGACCAGCGGCGTATCTTGCGGCAGGTCGAACCCGGCGCAGGAGCGTTGAGCCGGCCAGTCATTGCGCATGACGCGGATGGACAGCATCTTCGCGTCGGCAAAATCGGCGAACAGCGAGCGCAGATCAGCGAGCGAGGCCTCGATCTCAGCCATCTCGTCGAAGTCGCCGATCGCAGGCTTGGGAACGGCGTAGGCGACATATTGATACCAGCCGGGCGGCGCGAGCTCCGGGCAGGTTGCCGTCAGCTCGCCCATGTTGCAGAGCCGCTGGGTCGCGCCGAAGGTCACAAGACCGGGCGCGTCGATGAGGCGCTTCTTCGTCGCGAAGTTAATAACGATGTTCGCCGACGAGCGCATCTGCGTGCGCGCCTGGTTGATGTAATCCTCTCCGAACGCCTCGACCCCCGGCAACGCAGCGGTGGCCGCCGGACCGATATTGCTGATGACCGTCCTGGCGCCGACACGAAACCTCGTGCCATCGCGCTCGATGTCGAGCCCGATCACCCTGTCGCCTTCCACCTGCAGCCCGGCGACCGATGCATTGAGCCAGATATCGCCGCCGGCACGCCGGATGCCGTCGCCGAGGTCGTTCCATAGCCCGATCGTGCCGCGTGGGCAAAATCCGAAGCGCTTGAAGGCGCCCTTGACGGCGAAATAGGTCAGGAACGCGCGCGCCGGCAGCTCATCGGCATTCGCGGCAAAGATCGCGGCACAGAGGTTGCGGAAGATCGCGTGCACGGTGGCGTTCGACGTGTAGCTCGACAGCCATTCCGCGGTCGACAGCTTCGCTTCCGGCAGATCGCCGTTGCGTGCGTCAGCAAACTTGGTGCCGATCTTGGCCGCCTGCTTGGTGAAGGCGCCGAGCAGCATGCCCCAGCCGCCCTTGGCGGCATTGATGATCTTGCCGTCCACATAGAAGACCGTGGCCGGCTTCGGCTCGCGCAGATCGAGCGGCACACCCAATAGCGTAAAGCTCTCCTCGAAGACGCCGCCGAGCTCGATCGCGATCGCCCCGATGTTGACGATGTGGCCGTCGATCTCTTCGCTCGAGGCACGACCGCCCAACCGTCCCAGCCGCTCGACCAGCAGCGTCTTGCGACCCGCTGCCACGAGGCGCGCGGCGGCGGTCATGCCGCCGGCACCGGCGCCGATCACGACGGCGTCATAGTGATGAAGGTCGTCATTTGCGCTCATGGCAGGTTTCCTCGGTCGTTTGAATTCATCGTTGGCCACCGTGCGGTTCCGACACCTCGGCACCCGCTCGCCGGCTTCACAGGTTTCGTCAGACCGCAAGTCCTGACGTTCGCAAGCGACCGGCGGGCGCGGCGTGCTGCACGCTCATCGCGGAGCCTCCGGGGTGAGCAGGGAAACTCCGAGCGCCGCGCGTCGCGCGATCCACGGGCTTGGGCGGTATCGCGGATCGCCGGTCGCCTGCAGTTGCCCGTTCAGGATCTGCAGGATTTTGGTGGCACCCATTCGGTCGCCCCAATGCAGGGGCCCGAAGGGATAGCCGAGCCCGATGCGCACAGCCGCCTCCAGATCCTCGACCTCAGCGATCGCGCGCTGCGCGATGTTGGCCGCGATATTGACGATCGTGGCGATGACGCGTTGGGCGATGAAACCGATGCTGTCGCCGATGACGCTGACCGGGACCTCGTCGCTTGCCAGCAGGGCATGCGCGGCGTCACGGACCGCAGGCGTGGTGGTGACCGTCAACATCATGGTCCTGCGCCGGACGAACGGGGTTATCGGATCGACGGCGACCGATCGTGACGGGTCAAGTCCGAGCCGGAGCGCAGCGGACGTGGCGTCCTCTCCAATGGGCTGGACCACGCAAATATCGGCGTCGGACGCGGACAAACGCCGCCTGGCTCCTGTGTTCTGCACGAGGCCTGCGAGTGCGTCACCGTCGGGCGCATCGGGATCGACCCACACGGTCAGACCGCCCGGCAGGGACGGCGCGGACCTGCGCGCGGGCTCGACCTTCTGCCCCTTCTCGTAGCGATACCATCCCTCGCCGGTCTTGCGACCATAGAGTCCGGCCGCGACCCGCGGAGGCACCAGCGACGACGGGCGAAAGCGCGGCTCCTCCTGGAACTGCTCGTAAATCGACGTCATCACCTTGGAGGATACGTCGAGGCCCGTGAGATCGAGCAGCTCGAACGGGCCCATGCGAAAGCCCAGGCTTTCGCGCAGGACGTCGTCGACCTCCGACGGGGTCGCGACCCGCTCCTCGACAATCCGCAATCCCTCGGTGTAGAGGCCGCGGCCTGCATGATTGACCAGGAAGCCGGGCTGGTCGGCGACCACGACGGCCTTGTGCCCGGCGCCTTCGACGATGGCGCGCAAGGTGGCGACGACCAAGGGCGCCGTCCGCACCGCCGCGATAATCTCCGCCACCTTCATCAAGGGAACGGGATTGAAGAAATGGAGACCTGCGACGCGCTCGGGGTGCCGACAGGCTGACGCAATCTCCGCGACGATCAGCGACGAAGTGTTCGTGGCAAGGATGCAGTTGTCCGCGACGATACCCTCCAGCCGCCCGAACAGGTCGCGCTTGACCGCGATATCCTCGATGATGGCCTCGATGACGACGTCGCACCCTGCAAGGTCCGTGAGGGCCGCGCAGGACTTCGCGCGGGCGCGGATGCCGTCCAACGCGTCGGAAGCAAGCCTTCCCTTCGCAACAAGGCTCTCGAGCGTCGCGAACACCGCGGCAACGCCGTGAGCAGCGGCGTCGAGCTTCTCGTCGAAGCAGAGCACGGTATGTCCAGCCTGGGCGAAGAGCTGAACGATCCCGCGCCCCATTGTGCCAGCGCCGACCACGCCGATGTGCAGGGCACCGGTTCGGCGAGGCGCATCTGCTTGCCCACTCATGCGCGCTCCTTTGCCGCAATCCCCAGGAAGTCGGGGGCGCGCTTCGCCATGAAGGCGGCATAGCCTTCGGCGAATTCCGAACCGGTCAAGCACACCGCCTGGTCACGCACCTCGCGCGCCAATTCGTCCTCGAGCGACCGCGACGGATCGGTGAGCCGCTCGCGCGTCCGTCGCAGCGCCTCGATCGGAAGCTGCGAAAGGCGCAACGCCTCGATGATCGCGGCATTCATGATGTCGTCATCCGCTACGAGCTGATCGGCAAGCCCTATGGTGAAAGCTTGCTCGCCGCTCACCGCTGCCGGCGACGTCACGAGCCGCCAGGCAGTTACCTTGCTGACGCGCTGCCGCAAGGTGAAAAGCTGTCCCCAATCCGGCGCAAGCCCGAGCCGGAGGAAGGGAAACAGAATCTGCGTCCGTCGCCCGGCGACGATGTGATCGCCGAGCAGGGCCATGCCGACGGCCGCGCCCGCCACCACGCCCTCGAGCGCACTGACGATCGAGAGGCCGGATTCCGCAAGGGCGCGACAGACGGCATGAACGTGCCGCATGCGTGCCTCCGCCTGCGCGTGGTCGAGATTCGCCATGGTGGGGAGGTCGCCGCCCGCCGAGAAGACGCCGTCAACACCGCCGAGCACCAGCGCGCGGACCGAGGGATCGCCCCGCAGGCCGCCGAGCGCATCGATGAATCCCTGCCGGACGGCGTGATCGATCGCATTGCGCTTGGCGGGCCTATTGATGCGCAAGCGCGCCACCGACGGCGACGGCCTGTCGAGGAGAACGACCTGCTCCACGATCTCAGACTCCCTCGCGGCCGATGATCGAGACCGAGCACACGTTCTGCGACGGCTGGCCGCCGAGATTGTGGATCAGCCCCAGGCTCGGATCGGCGAGCTGACGGGCGCCAGCACGGCCGTTGAGCTGCAGATAGATCTCGTAGAGCATGCGAATGCCGCTCGCGCCGACCGGATGACCGAAGCTCTTCAGTCCGCCGTCGATCTGGCAGGGCACGCGACCGGAGGCATCGAACTCGCCCTCGAGCACATCCCGCACCGCGCATCCTTCGTCCGACAGGAACAGGTCTTCCATCGTGACGAGCTCGGTGATGGAGAAGCAGTCGTGCACCTCGGTCATGCTGATCTGCTCGCGCGGGCGATCGATGCCGGCCTCGATATAGGCCTTCTTGGCCGCGATCCGAGTCGTGTGAAAATAGCTGCCGTCCCAGCCGTTGCCCTGGAGCTCCCATCCGTTGGAGCAGGCGATCTGGAGCGCCTTGAACGTCACCAGATTGCGCTTGCCCATACCACGCGCGATGTCGGGCGTCGTGACGATGACAGCCGCAGCCCCATCGGACACGCCGCAACAATCGAACAAGCCGAGCGGCGCGGCGATGGTCGGTGCCCGCAGGCATTGCTCTTCGGTGATCGTCTTCTGCAGATGTGCTTTCGGATTCTTGGTGCCGTTGTCGTGGCTCTTGACCGAGACGTGGGCGATGGCGCGCTTGAGCGTCTTCGGATCGACGCGGTGCTTGTAGCGGTAGGCGGCGGCGACCTGCGCGAAATTCGCGGGCGCAACCGCGTTCGGATACCATTGCGGAATATACGTTCCGACGGTGGCGACCGGCAGGCCGCCATAGCCGGTATCCTTCAGCTTCTCCACGCCGACCGCGAGGGCGATGTCGCAGGCGCCCGCGGCCACCGCATAGACCGCGGCGCGGATCGCTTCCGAGCCGCCCGCGCAGAAGTTCTCGACGCGCGTCACGCCGATATTCGGCAGCCGCAGCGCGATGCTCATCGGCGTTCCGCCGCGGCCGGTTCCGACGTCGTCCATGTGCGTGGAGAACCAGGCGGCGCCCAATTGATCGGGCGTGATCCCCGCATCCTGCATCGCCTCGCTATAGGCCTCGAGCATCAAGTCCTCGGGGCTCGCCTCCCAGCGCTCCCCGAAACGACTGCATCCCATGCCGAGGATCGCGACCTTGTCTTTGATGCCACTAGCCACGTTTGCCTGCTCCTTCAATTGCCGTTCGTGATCGCGCCCGATGCGTCGCGCGCCGGCGTTGCCTTCCAGAAATACCGCGTGTAGCCGCGGACCGTGTCGACGTCCTTGATCCTGAAGACCATCTCCATCGCCGTTCCGGAATCGACTTCGCCGACGTCGAGATCGGTGAATCCATCAGGATGCGGCCGCCGCCCTCGAAGTCGATCTGACCGTAGTGATGCGGCGGCGACGGATGGTAGGAGAGATATTCCGCCGACCAGCTCAGGATGTGGGCCGCCCGGTCTGCGAGCTTGTAAGGCTCCTGCGTGTCCTGCAGCGGCGCGCCGGGATCATAGGATAGGCGCGATGGCGGAAAGTGGACGCTGCCGGTGACGCGGCACTTGCCGGCTACGAGGCCAAGCAGCGCCGTGCGGTTGCGCCATGCCGTGCTGAGCGCGGTCTTGCGGTCCTGCTCGCCGCGCATTCCGCGCTCGAGCTGGAGCTGGCCGCCGAACGAGAGAAAGCGGGTATAGTTGCGGTCTTCCTTGCCGCGCGAGAGCCAGCTCGAAACGCCGCGCACGGGCCTGAAGCCTGTGATCAGCGGTGTGGTCCGCAGCACGATCGCCTGGGCTCCGCTGCCGAACTGCGTGAGCACGATGATCTGGCCGGGCTGCGCGCGTTCGAGAACATGCGCAAGCATGATGAGCCCGTGCGCCGCGCCGCAGTCGCCGATGCGCTCCATCATGGACGATGCGATTGCGTTACCGCGCACGCCGCAGGCCTTGGCGACCTGCGCATCCATGCGCGAGAACGACGTCGGAAAAATGAAGTGATCGACCTTGTCGGCGGTGACCCCCGCTTCCTTCAAGGCTGCGGCCACCACGCGCGGCACGAGCTTGCTGATGCCCTCTTCGCGGACCCAGCGTTCTTCCCACTGGTAGTCGATCTCCGAGCCTGTTGCACGGAAATGGTCGACGAAATCGACCGACAGCGTCGCGGATCCGACCAGTTCCGCGAGCACATTGTTGCGGCCGATCAGGAGTGCTGCCGCGCCATCGCCATAGTCCAGCTCCTGCGTGCTCGCCGCACGCGTCCTGCGCCGGTCGGCGGCCAGTACGAGGACATCGCCCTTATAAGTGTTGCTGCGCGCGATCGCCTGCGAAATGGCGGAGAGGGCCACGCGCTGCGTTCCCCCGAGATCGGTGGCCTCGACCGTATCGTCGAGCGTCAGCGCGCCGGAAACGATCGCCGAATTCAGCCGCTCCGCGAACGGCGGCGTGTTGGTGGCGAGGAGAACGCAACGAACGTGAGATCGGTCCTCCGATGGTCCCAGACAGTCGCGTGCCGCCGCGACCGCCATGGTGACGCTGTCCTCGTCCCAGTTGGCAAAGGCGCGCTCGCCCTTCTGGCTCGCGAACTGCGGAGCGTACCAGGCGTTCGCCTGAGCTACGGCCTCGCGTGAGAGACGAAGGCGGGGGATGTAGCCCCCGAACGCGGTGATTCCGATCATGGAGGGTTGCTTCCTGTCTGTACGCTCACGAGATGAGTCGCAATGAATTTGCCGCCGGCTGCCACCGCCTCGCGGGCCTCGGGCAAGTGGTCCGGGAATTGCTGGAAGACGTGAATCATGCCGGGCCAGATCTCCGAGCGGACGGAAGCACCGGCCGCGTTGGCGCGTGCCGCAAAGTCCTCGGTGTCGCTGACAAGCGTTTCGCGCGCGCCGACCTGCATCAGCATCGGAGGCAGCGCGCGCATGATCTCCGCGCTCGCAAGCAGGGGTGACAGCCGCGGATCCTCGGTGCTCACGTCGGGTCCGAGCGCGCCGCGCGCCATCGCAAGGATCATCGGACGCTGGTGGATCGGATCGAGCGCGGCGCGCGACTGGTAGCTCTCGCCCGATGCGGTGAGGTCGGTCCATGCCGACATCAGATAGGCTGCGGCCGGAGATGGTTTACCCTGCTGCAGGCGCGCAACTATCGTCCCTAGAGCCAACGCAGCGCCGGCGGAATCTCCCGCCAGCGCGATACGATCGGCGGGAAGGCCCGACTTCTCCAGCCATTCGAGGACCGTGATCGCATCATCGAGCGCGGCCGGCAGCGGATGCTCGGGCGCCAGACGATAGTCCACCGCGAGAACCTGGATTCCGGCCTCCGCCGCCAGTCGCGCGATGATCTCCCTGTGAGACGTCGGCGAGCCAACGCGGAAGCCGCCGCCATGAAGATAGACGACCGCCGCATCGCGGCGGGCCGCAGCGGGTCGAACCCACTCGCAGGCAACCGCATCGGCCTGCACCGGCTCGATCGTCGCGGAGACAGAGGAGCTGAAGAGCTGATCCCAATCGGCACGCATTTGCGAAACGGGCGTGTCACGTCGCCAGCGCGAATAGACGCCGCGCACCCGATCGATGACGTCCTCGACGGGATCGCGGCTCACGCTCCGCACCCCATGCCGCCGGACGCGCCCAGCACCTCGCCCGTCACGTAGCCCGCATCAGCCGATGCAAGGAAGGCGATGACGGCGGCGACTTCCTGCGGCGTGCCGAGGCGCCCGACCAGCGTTGCCGAGGTCATAGCCGTCATCAGCTTCTCTCCGCCGTCCTCGACCGCACGCCGCAGCATCGGCGTGTCGATCGGTCCGGGCGCGACGACATTCGCCGTCACTCCCATGCGTCCGTTCTCACGCGCGATCGAGCGCGTGAAGGCGATGACGCCGCCCTTGGCCGCGGCATAGACAGAGCCGCCCCTGGAGCCCAGCCGGCCGGCTTCGGAGGCCACGTTGACGATGCGCCCGTAACGCGCCTGCTGCATTCCCGGCAGGACCGCATGAGTCGTGTTGAGCACCGCGCCGAGATTGAGCGCGATCAGGCGCGCCCAATCCTTCGGTTCCGTCTGCGTGAAGAAAGCATGCTGATCGGCGCCGGCGCTGTTGACGAGAATATCGAACGGATCGCTGTGCGCGAGCGCGGCTGATACCGCGGCGTGGTCCGTCAGGTCCACCGCGACGAATGTCGCGCCGATGTCGCCGGAGATCCGCGCGCCGTTGGCTGCATCGATGTCCGCGATCAGCACGTCCGCGCCGGTCGCCACAAGCCGAGCGGCCGTCGCCGCGCCGATGCCGCTTGCGCCACCTGCGACCAGAGCCCGCCGCCGCTTGACGTTGTCAGCCGCCATCGCCTCAGCGCCCCGTGAATTTCGGCTTGCGCTTCTCGATGACGGCAGCGAGGCCCTCGCGCGCGTCCGCCATGCCTGAGAGAACCTCCTGTGCCTGGTTCTCCTCAGGCATGGCTGCTTCTACTCCCTCACCGAGGCCGTTCCAGAGCAGACGCTTGGTGTTTGCGAGCGCCGCCGGCGCACCCGCGGCGAGTGTTCGCGCCAGCTCCCATGCCTGATCGAGCAATGCCGCGTCGGGCACCATGCGCGTGATGAGCCCCATCTCGAGCGCCTGCGCCGCGTCAATGACCGGGTTGAGCATCAGGATTTCCATCGCGCGGCGCAGACCGACCAGATGGGTCAGCGTCACGCTGACTCCGGCGTCCGGAACCATGGCCACGCGCGTTGCGCCTGCAATGAATTTTGCCGATTGTGCGGCGACGACGAAGTCGGATGCGCACACCAGACCCATGCCGCCACCGCCGGCCGCATAGCCGTGAACCGCCGACACCACCGGCGCTTTCAATCGGATCAGGCCGGTCGCAACCAGTCGAAGATACGCGGTCGCGACGCGAATATAGGCAGGCAAATCCGTGCCCTTGGCGAGGAAGGCGTGGACGTCGCCGCCGGCGCAGAAGTTCGTGCCCTCACCTGTCACGAGCACGGCGCGCACGCGGTCGTCGCCATGCAGCAGCATGATCACGCGATGAAGCTCGGAGAGAAGCTCGACGTTGAGACCATTGGCCTGGTCCGGTCGATTGAGTTTCACATGGGCAACGCCGTCCTTGTGCAATTCTGCAAGGACGGGACCGTCAGCACTGAGGACGTGGTGCTCTGCAATCTCTGTCATGACGCGGTTCCTCAAACCCTGGACATGGTCGCGGTCGCATGACGACCGGCTGTTATGAATTAATAGTCCGGCCATCCGGTTTATGTCAACGCTGAACGAGACTTCACGGATGGTATTTGGCTTGAGCGAGAAAGCTGCGGCGGTCTCCCGGCTCTCTCGCTCTCAAGATTTCCTCGATCTTTGTCCGGATCAGAACAGACCAACAACCGGCGTCTCAAACTCAGACAACGTTGCGCGGACAAAGCATGCTCAAGTTCCGTCAGTAGGCTGATAGGCTGCGCCGTTTCGCAGGAGATCCTCGATGGCGCCGGTCTCATAGCCGACCTCGCGCAGGATCACGCGCGTGTCGCGGCCCGTTGCCGGGGCTGGAGCAGGCAGCCCTCCCTTGGTGCTTTCAAATCGCGGCCCCGGCGCCGGTTGCGAACCGGCCTCCGTCATCGCGAATGTTGCGCGGGCGACATAGTGCGGATGAAGCGGCGCCTCGTTCATCGAGAGCACGGGCGTTACGCACGCATCCGTCCCCTCGAACCGCGCCACCCATTCGGCACGGGTTTTCGAACGAAACACGGCGGCGAGCTTGTCGCGCAGCGCCGGCCACGCCTCCGCGCGCCACTGGTCCTTGAAGGCGGGATCGCCGATGCCGCAAATATCGAGCAGGCTGCGATAGAATTGCGGCTCGATCGCCCCCACCGCGACGAACTTGCCATCGGCGCATTCGTAGGTGCCGTAGAAATGCGCGGCCCCATCGAGGAAGTTGGCGCCGCGCTGATCGCACCAATAGCCCTTCGCCGCCATGCCGTAGATCGGAGCCATCAGCAGCGCCGCGCCGTCGGCCATCGCCGCGTCGATCACCTGTCCACGTCCGGTCGCCGTCGCTGCGACAATGGCGGCCACCACGCCGAACGCAAGCAGCATTCCTCCGCCGCCGTAGTCCCCGACCAGGTTCAGCGGTGGTGGAGGCGGCCTGTCGTCCGAGCCCATGGCGTGCAGCGCGCCGCTGAGCCCGATGTAGTTGATGTCATGGCCCGCCATATTCGCGTAGGGACCGTGCTGGCCCCAGCCGGTCATCCGTCCATAGACAAGGCGCGGATTGCGGGCGAGGCAGACCTCCGGACCGAGCCCCATGCGTTCGGTCACGCCCGGGCGAAAGCCTTCGATCAGCACGTCGGCGCGTTCGATGAGGCGGAGCGCCGCCTGCACGCCGGCAGGCTGCTTCAGATCGAGCGCAAGCGATTGGCGGCCGCGATCGACGAAGCCGTCGTTGCGGAACAGGCCGTCGGCCGCGCTGCCGCGGACCGGCGGCCGATCGACCCGGATCACACGCGCGCCGGCATCCGCAAGCATCATGCAAGCGAACGGGCCCGGACCTATTCCTGCGAGCTCCACCACGGTCAAGCTAGATAGCGGACCCGACATTCGCCCTCCCTAACCACATTGCGACTTCGCGGACAGGCGTTATAAGACCGCGCCCACTACACGCCGCCCGCCTCACATGCGCTTGGCGACTTCCTCGAGCATGACCTCGGTGGCGCCGCCGCCGATGGTCAGGATGCGCGCATCCCTCACCATCCGCTCGATCGGGGTTCCCGACATGTAGCCGATCCCGCCATGGAGCTGCAGGCAGGTGTGCACCACCTCCTGCAATGTTTCTCCCGCGAGCGCCTTCAGCATGGAAACTTCGCGAACGACGTCCTGGCCTTCGTCGACCATCTGCGCACACTGATAGGTCAGTGCGCGCACGCCGGCCGCCTTCGCCGCCATCCATGACAGCTTGTTGCGCACGACCGGCTGCTCCCACAGGGTCTTGCCGAACGCCTTGCGCTGACGCAGGTAGTCGAGCGTCACCTCGATCGCCTTGGAGCACGCGCCGGACACCAGCCCGCCGATGACGAGACGCTCGTTTTGGAACGTGCTCATGATGTAGTAGAACCCGCGGCCTTCCTCGCCGAGCAACGCGTCATGCGGGACCAGCGCGTCCTGGAAGAACAGTTCCGAAGTGTCCGAGCTCAGCCAGCCATGCTTGCGAAGCTTTCCGGAGATCGAGAAGCCCGGCGTGCCGCGCTCGACGATGAAGAGTGAAAGGCCGCGCGCGCCGCGGGCGTCCGGATCGGTCCGCGCCGCCACGACATAGATGTCGCCGAGCACGCCGTTGGTGATGAAGGTCTTCGAGCCGTTGATCACCCAGCCGGCGTCGGTCCGGGTGGCGCGGGTCTTGAGCCCGGCCACATCGGACCCCGCGTTGGGCTCCGTCACGCAGACGACGCCGACCTTCTCGCCGGCGCAGGCCGCAGGAAGATAGCGCGACTTCTGCGCCTCAGTGCCGCGATGCGCGATGTGAGAGATCGACATGTCCGAATGGACGGTCAGCGAGCTCGCCACGCCGCCGAAGGACGAGCGCGAGAGCTCCTCGGCCAGGATCACCGACGACAGCGCGCCAAGGCCGCCGCCGCCGTACTCGACGGGATGGCGCATGCCGAGCACGCCGAGCGAGCCGAGGTCGCGGAACACCTGCCGGGGAATCTCGCCGGTCTGTTCCCAATCTTCCGCCTCCGGGACGATGCGCTCCTCGACATATCTGCGGATTTGGGATCTCACGAGGACCAGCTCCTCGTCCAGCATCGCAGGTTCGGCAAATTCAAACATGGTCTTCTTCCTCGGGATGCGCAGGCCAGAGCCGATGGCCATTAATAAACCGACGCGTCGGATTTGCAATAGTTCTGGTCCAATGCGGCCCTGTGGCGCAGGCGCGATGCAGGATGCAACCAGACGCGCGGCCGCGACGCTGCTGTCAGGCGCCTTCCTCGCCCGTGGCAATCTGATGCAGCATGGATTTCGGCGTCATCGCGAGCTCGACCTTGAGCTGCTCGCAGATCGATCGGCGCAGGAACAGTTCGATCTCGCGTGCAACTGCGGGATCCGCCGTCCTGGCATCTTCGCTGCTTGCCCAGAACAGGAGCTCGCCCAGGATGCGATCCCCATCGTCACGCAGGGCCTCGACGGCCGCGGAATCGGCTGTGGCGCCTTCCGCGCGCGGCAAAGCCGGGATCGGGGGATGCCTCATCTTGCCCGCCAGCCGTCCGACTTCGGCGAGAGCGGCGTCCTGGACGCGCACCTGTTCCAGCAACGGGCCGGCTTTCCAATCCGCCGTGAGCTTCAGCCCGTTCAGAGCGAAGATGGTGGAGAATATCTGGCCCCGCACGAATTCGTCGCCACTTCTCGGAAGCACGTGGCTTCGCAACGCTTCGATCATGCCGTCAATCAATCGGTCGAAGGATGCACTCATACCGCGGCCTCGAGCGCCCGGTCGAAGGCTCGCACGATCGAAGCCATCTGACTCGCCATCACGGCCATGCGCATGTCGTTGAACTTGTCCACCTCGAAGGCTCGAACGGCGCGCATTTGGATTGCCGCCGCCTGGTACAGGGCGAATGCCTCGTAATATGCTAGGCTTTTCTCGGAAATCTGCACACCGGAGGCACGCTGATAGCGTTCAATCACTTCGTTGCGCTCCACGACGCCATAGAGCTTCCTGCTTCGGCCATTGAACGTAGGCATCAGCGCCCAAGCCAGATCCTCATGAGGATCGCCGAGATGAACAAGTTCCCAATCGAGAATGGCAGTGATCCGCTGCTCGCGCTCAAGGAAATTTCCGATCCTGTAGTCGCCATGCACAATCGTCCGACGTGGCGGCGAGGGACAGTTGTCGAGCAGCCATCGCCCGCCCCAATCGAGCAGCGGATAGTAGCGCGCGGTCGGACGCGCGAGCGACGCGCACCAGCCGGCGATGGCACGGACCTCGTCGCGTTCGCCGCTCTCCGCATGCAAGGACGCAAGCTCGGTCCCGCGCCAGTCGAGTCGGTGCAGTTCGCCCAGGATCGAGATGAATTGGCCTGCGATGTCGCGCCGATGCTCTTCGCTCAGCTTGCTTCCGGCCCAGGGCGCGGGCACATCGCCTTCGACGTGCTCGCAGACGAAGAACGGACAGCCGAGCGCCGTTCCTTCCTGATCGAACGACACAAGCCCGGGAACAGGGACCTGCGTTCCGTTCAGCGATTGCAACGCATGGACCTGAGGCAGCACCGAATAGGGCGCGAACAGGCCGTTCGGTGGCCCGACCCGCAAGATCAGCCGGCGACTGGCTCCCGCTCCTGCCCGAGCACCGAAGCTGTAGGTGATCCAGGAAAAGCCGGACGACTTGCGCTCAAGGCCTTCGATCTCGACCTCGCTGCCCAACTCTTGTCGGAGATGCCGTTCCAGCGCGGACAGCACTGTAGGCTCGTCGAAGACGATGGCCGCTCGGGCGGAATCTTGCGTCGATTGCGCGGTTCGTTCCTTCTGCGTCACGGCGACCTGCATCAATTCACCGACCTCGTATACCCGCGCCATTTTTCCTCACGTAGCGCGGACTTCATGATCTTGCCCGAGCCGGTTAGCGGCAGCGGCTCACGCCTGATTTCGACCGAACGCGGGCATTTGTAGCCGGCAATCAACGTCCGGCAATGCGCAATCACGGTTTCCGCGTCGAGCGTGAGCCCGTCTTTCGGCACGACGATCGCGTGAACAGCCTCGCCCCATTGCGGGTCAGGCACGGCGATGACAGCGCATTCCCTGACATGCTCGTGCTGGAAAATCGCATTCTCGACCTCGCCGGAGTAGACGTTTTCTCCGCCCGAGACGATCATGTCCTTGATGCGGTCGACGATATAGACGAAGCCGTCCTCGTCCATCCAGGCGCCGTCGCCAGTGTGCAACCATCCATTGCGAAGGACGCGCGCAGATTCCGCGGGCTTGCGCCAGTAGCCGAGCATGACGCCGGCGCCGCGGATCGCGATCTCTCCGACGGTCCCGCGCGGCACTTCCTTGCCTGCGTCGTCGACGATGCGGACCTCGACGCCGGGCGCCGCGCGGCCGGCCGATTTCCGCTTCGCCGCCAGGGGCCCCTCGAGCGCGTGATACTCCCAGGGCAGGATGGTCGCCAGAGCAGCGCTTTCGGTCATGCCATAGCCCTGGTGAAAGCGCCAACCCGGCAGCACCTGCATCAGCTTGATGAGAAGCGCGTCCGGCATCGGCGAGGCGCCATATTCGCAATCCTTGACGCTCGAAAGATCATATCGCCCGAACGTAGGATGGTTGAGCAGCATGTTGAGCATCGTCGGCACGAACAGGCAGTAATCCACACGGTGCTCGGCGATCGCCTTCATCGCAAGCTCCGGCTCGAATTTGGGAATGAGGACATGGGTCCCGCCGATCAGTGTCAGGGCGACCATCGGCGAGGCGCCGGCAAGATGGAACATGCCCGCCGAATGAAGATAGCGGGTGTCCTCCTTGAATCGGAGTGCGTAGATCCACACCAGCGATTCATAGATGATGTTGGCATGCGACAGCATGACTCCCTTGGGGAAGCCTGTCGTTCCGCCCGTGTAGAAAATTCCGGCGAGGTCATTGTCGGCGCCAGATGCGTCCTCCATCGGATCCTCGGCTGCGAGCTCGTCGTAGCTCAGCATGTTATTCGGCGGGCGCCCCTCATCCATGAAGACGACGGAGGCGAGCAGCCTTGACTCCTGCAACGCCGTCGCAGTCTCCGCAAATGCGGAATCCACCAGGAGAATTCTAGGCTCGGAATCGTTGAGCGCATAGGCATTTTCGGCAACGGCCCAGCGCGTATTCAGCGGCACTGCGACTGCTCCGGCCCACGCGATAGCATAGAGCGCCTCGATATAGAGATCGCTGTTGAACGCCAGGATGGCGATGCGATCGCCGGGCTCGATCCCCAATCGGCGAAAGCCGGCGGCGGCGCCCGCGACCCGGCGGCAGATCTCCTTCCACGTCCGCGACCTGCCGCCGCAGATGGTGCCGACATTATCTCTGCGCAACTGTGCCGCCGAAGTCAGGGCCTGAGTAAGCTTCATGTTTCCTCCGTCAGGGCGATATTGCTCGCCCGTTTTTCCGTGCGCGATCTTTTGAAAGGTCTGCGCTGTCGCAACGGCACCACGAAATGATCCCGTCGCGCAATTGCGTCCTCCCTCGTCGCGCATCTCCAGAAAAAAGTTGATAAGCCGTCTGGACGGTCTATTATTGCATGACAGCTTCGGCAGGTAAAGCGTCGAGAGAACGCAGGCCGCGGGCCGTCAGATGGTTCATCGAACGTGACGACATGGGATGGAGGAGACGATGCGAAGGCAAAGGGCAATCCTTACATTGACCGCGTGGACACTCGCGCTCTGCTGCAGCATCGGCGCAGCAACTGCGCAGAAGGCCTACGGGCCCGGTGTCAGCGACAGCGAAATCAAGCTTGGTGCCAACGCGCCCTACAGCGGCCCGGCATCGATCTATGCGAGCTTCCCGCGGACCATGCTCGCCTACTTTGCGGTGTTGAACGAGAAAGGCGGAATCAGGGGGCGGCAGATCAATTACGTGACCCGCGATGACGCCTACAGCCCGCCGAAGACGGTCGAGGTGACGAGATCGCTCGTCGAGAACGAGCAGGTCCTCGCCATCATGGCGCCGTTCGGCACGCCCACCAATGCTGCGATCCAGAAATATCTCAATTCGAAGGGCGTTCCCCAGCTCCTCGTGCAGAGCGGCGGCACGCGGTGGAACGACCCGAAGCAATTCCCCTGGACCACGCCCTACTCGCCGACCTACGTCAACGAGTCGCGCATCATCGCGCGTTACATCCTGCAGACCAAACCGGAGGCCAAGGTCGGCGTCCTCATGCAGGCCGACGACATCGGCAAGGACTTCCTGCTCGGCCTGAAGCAAGGGCTTGGCACGAAGGCCGACAAGATGATCGTGAAGGAGGAATCCTATCAATCGACCGAGCCGACGATCGATTCGCAGATCGTCAATCTGAAGGCGTCCGGCGCCGACACGATTCTGATCGCGGCTCAGAACAAGTTCGCCTCAATGGCGATCCGCAAGATCTACGAATTGGGCTGGAAGCCGCAGATCTTCCTCGGCTCGACGGCCAACTCGATCAGCGGCGTGCTGATCCCGGCTGGGCTCGAAGCCTCCACCGGCGTCCTCACCACCACATCCTACAAGACCCCGAACGATCCGAGCTGGGCCAATGACAAGGGAATGACGGACTATCTCGCCTTTACCGCGAAATATCTGCCGGGAATGGATCCCAACGACGTGATTGCCGTGACGGGATACACGACGGCGCAGTTGGGCGCGATCATCATCGAGCGCTGCGGCGACGAACTCACCCGCGAGAACGTGCTGAAGCAGGCGACCAATCTGAAGGGGATCGAGCTGCCGATGCTGTTGCCGGGAATTTCGATCCAGACGACACCCGATGACTATGCCGCGATCACGGAGCGCCAGTTCGCGCGTTTCGACGGCAAGACCTGGGTGCTGTTCGGCGACATTCTCGGCGCAGGACCGGGCAAAGACTGAGCCGGGGCGATCAATTCACGTCGAAATCGAAGCAAGGACAAGAACAATGCTGACAGCCCAGGACGACCTTATTGGCCATCAGACGCCGGCGCCATTCGCAACAGCCAGCGCGGGCGACGTACGCTTCACCGAACGCTATTGGTATACGGCCCATCCGATCGACGGCAGCGAGCTCCTTCTGGACATCGGGCTCGGCTATTATCCGAACCGTCGCGTGATGGACGGCTTCGCCGGCGTGACCATCGGCCGCAAGCAGCACAATTTTCGTGCCTCGCGCCGGCTCGGCACGCGCCCTCTGGAGACGTCGGTCGGAGGCCTGAAGATCGAGATCGTCGAGGGCATGAACCTGCACCGGCTCACGCTCGCCGATAATCCGTCCGGCATCAGCTTCGCGCTCGAATTCAGGGCAAGCTTCCCGCCGGCGCAGGAGAAGCAGAACTATCGCGAGCGCGAGGGCGTCGTCGAGGAGGATCTCGCCCGGGTCTCGCAGTTCGGGCGCTGGCGCGGCTGGATCGCGGTCGACGGCAGGCGCTTTGAGGTAACACCGGAGACCTGGTGGGGGCAGCGCGACCGCTCCTGGGGCCTTCGCTCGGAGATGCGCACCGACGAGACGCGGCCGCCGGTCGCCACACACCGCAATTTCTTCTGGACCTGGTCGATGTTCCAGTTCGAACGATCGGCGCTGTCGGTCTTCGTGAAAGAGCGAGCGCCCGGCAAAGCGCACTACCTCTCGGGCACCGAATTCCGCCGCGAAGCCGACGGCTCGATCTCTCATCGCGACGTGACCGCATTCGAGCACGCTATCGAATGGAATGACGACAAGCTCGGTCAGACCATTGCCGCCGCCGATCTCACCTTCAAGTTCGATCGCGGCGAGCCCCGCCATGTCCGGATGGTCGGCCTGCGGACCCGCTTCTATCTCAAGGCCGGCATGTATGGCGGCCTGAAGGGATGGACGCATGGCGATGATCGCGGCGAGCAGCACGCCGCGCACGATGTGTGGGACCTGGACGATGCCGCAACGCGCGCGACGGCCCGCACCCTGTCAGATCATGTCGTCAGACTCGATAGCGGCGGCGAGACTGGCTTCGGCATCAGCGAGTACGGCGTTGCCACAGGCTATCCGCTCTATCCGGCGCCGCAGAAATTCCCGGCGCTGTGACAAGCAGGCACTTCCGCAGCGCGGCCTATTGAAGCGGCGCGAGCAACCACTTTCTCCCGAGAGAGACTTGGCGAGGACGGCTCTGCCGGCCTTGCCATCTTTTGTTCGATCTCGGTCACAAGGATGATGGCGATGCACGATGAGGCCTACGAGCCGTGGGACGAAGTCAACATCGAGGCCCTGGTTTCGCTCGAACCGACCGGACCGGGTCGCTACCGTAGCTGGTTCGGTGATGGCAATTTGAATGGGCGCTCCTACGGCGGCCAGATCCTCGGGCAGGCGATGATGGCCGCCACGCTGAGCGCTCCGGACGATCGACCCGCATCCCTGCTGCAACTCCTGTTCCTGCGCGGTGCCGATCCCGGCCAGCCGGTCGAGTTCGAGGTCAACTCCCTCCAGGATGGCAAGCGGTTCTCGTCCCGCCATGTCCTTGGCGTCCAGGGTGACGGCCGTCTGGTGCTGGATGCCCATGCGACATTCTGCGCGCCACAGCCCGGGCCGCGACACGCAATCTCATCGTCGGCGTTAGCAGAAGACCCCGAGAGCCTGCCGGAATTGACGACGATTCCCGATGTCCTCATGCGGCAATTGCGGCCGCTCGGCCCCTACTCCCGCCATGTGAAGCCAAGCATGGACTTTCGCATTCCCGACATCGAACGGCAGCTCTCCGAAGCGACCGCGCAATCCCGCCTCAGATTCTGGCTGAGGGGACGGCAACCCCTAACCGCCGGCTCGCGGGCCCAGCAGGCCGTCTTTGCCTATCTCTCCGACTGGTGGCTCAATTTCAGCAGCGTCAGCGGCCACCTGCGCGACCTGCAATCGAAGGAGCCGCTCTATCTCTCGAGCCTCAACCACTGCATCTGGTTTCACCGCGCCTTCTCGCCCGATGGCTGGATGCATTTCGACACAGAGAGTCCCTGCGCCGAGGGAGGGCGCGGATTGTCCATCGCGCGTATCCATGATTTTACCGGAACGATGATTGCGACAACGATCCAGGAAACTCTCATGGTGCATCTAGCGGAGTCCTAAAGGCGAGCGACCCGCACCATCGTCTTCAAGGAGTGAATCTAGCCCACTCGGGGCGAAACGCGGCGCCCCGCCTCAAATACAAAGGATCGGTCGGAGCCAAGCTCCAGCGCAAGATTACGCGCGCGAAGTTTCAGGTGAATCAAGACTTGCGTGCACAAATACCGTTTGACCACTCTCAAACGGTTTTTCTGGCTAGGTCATTGATTTGGCTGGCGCACCAGGGCTCGAACCTGGGACCGGCTGACTATCTTTGATCTTCAGGCGCGCCGGGAGATTGGCGCATTCCAGCCCGAGTCCGGCTGGGCTAAGGACTATAGCTTTTCGCCAGATGGCCAGACCGTCACGCTCGGCTATCACGACGGCGGACGCTTTACGTATCGGACCGATGGGACATTTCTGGATCGCAACTTATGGCTGGCCAGCGGGCTTCATCTGCCCGGCGCGATCATCACCTCGTTCGGTTTCGCCATCGTCGAGGCGCTGGTCCAGTTCCTGGCCAGCGCGCGATGGGGTTTCCCTGCTCTGCTCGCCATCGTGATCCTGGTCCTCATCCGCCGGCCCGGCGGATTGTTCGGCCGGGTCGAAGTGCGGCGTCTGTGAGGTCCATGTGAAACGCGAAGATCTCGCCCATCTCCTGGTCTGTGAATAAGCGCCGAACTTTGACCCCTAAGGGCTTCCAACGTTGACCCTGCACGACATGAATTTTCCGGCGACGGTTCAAAGGTTTCGATATTATCGGCTGGGGTCAACCTTCGGCGCCGATAGGGGTCAAACAGCGCGCCGAATTACAGCGACAGGCAATCGCGAATTTTTCTGGAATAGGCCGCATTCGATCGGCGGCGGTCGGATGCGCGGCGATGATGTTCCGTAGAGGTTGATTTTCTGCTGACCGAACTTCACCGAAACACGCGGGCACCTTGCCATGGCCCCTGGGGCGGGTTCGTCGCAGCGGTGGTTATCAGCAAAACCTAGTCGGCGATGCTGATGCGAGCATCCGTGATGACCTTGGACCAGCGGTCAACTTCGGATGAAACGAGTTCCTTCAAGTAGGCCCGCGATTGATTTTCGCGTGCAGGAACGACGGCTCCCAGCTTCTCGAGACGATTGACCGTGTCCTGATCGGCCATGGCTTTCTTGTATGCGTCCTCCAGCTTGTCGATGATGTGGGCCGGGACGCCCTTCGGTGCGAAAACCGCCGTCCATGCATCTGCCTGATACGCTTTGAGGCCGCCTTCTTCGGACGTGGCGACGTCGGGCAGGACTTTCGACCTCTGCAAGGACGCGACGACGAAAGCCTTCACCGTGCCTGCCGAGACCTGCGGCGCGACCGTGATGACCTGATCGCAGGAGTAGTCGATCGCTCCGGACATGAGATCGGTCATCAATGGACCATTGCCGCGATAGGGCACTTCAGTTGGTTTGCTGCCGACCAGGATGTTGAGTAGGGCGCAAGTCAGATGGGCGTTCGAGCCGACGCCGGAGTGACCAACCTTGAGGTCCGCGCCTTTCTGCTTCATGAGCGCGATGAACTCCGGAAAGGTGGCGGCGGACAAATCTTTTCGAGCGAAAACGACGATCGGTGCGGACGCGGCGAGACCGATCGGTTCGAAGTCCGTACGTGGATCGTATTTGCGCTTCTCGTACAGCGCGAAAGATGAGGCGTGCGTGCCCATGTGCCCCGTGAGCAAGGTGTAGCCGTCGGGCGCTGCCTTCATCACACGGATCGATCCGGTCGTGCCGCCAGCACCGGCCACGTTCTCAATGATAATGGGCTTTCCCAACTGCTTGCTCATGCCTTCCGAGACGATCCGCGCGATCACGTCCGTGGCGCCGCCGGCGGCGAACGGCACGACCATCGTGATCGGCCGAGTGGGGAAGGAGCTCTCAGCGTAGGTCGCCGATGCCATCACTGAAATCAGAACCGAGAATCCGGCGGTCAGAATCGTCCTAACGATCATTTCTACCTCCCTTCTTTTTTGGTTTCGGCGGGGCGCAAATTGATCGCGTCCCCGCCGACCTTGTCAGGTCACACTAGGATAGGTTCTGGCGGTCAGAACGATTTTCTCGACATGGTCGCATTCGTCACCGGCGATGGCTGGTCCCAGTTGGTTGATCCGGCGCTTCCAGCCGACGTCAGGCGACGGCCCGGATCGCCTCGGGCATGGCTGCGATGGTTGCGCGCGTCATCTCGGCGCACCCCGATCCACCCTTGAGTTCGATGGGGACGTTCCCGGCAGCGAAAGCGGCTTCGATGGCGCGCTCGATCAGACGTGCGCGCAACTCCAATCGCTGGTCCTCGTATTTGTCGGCCAGCCAATCCAACATCATTGCGCCCGAGAGGAACATGGCGCACGGGTTCGCCTTGCCCTGTCCGGCGATATCCGGCGCCGTCCCGTGTGCAGGCTGAAACAGTGCATGGTTATCGCCGATGTCCGCCGAGGGAGCCATTCCCATGCCGCCTACAAGCCCGGCAATGAGATCCGACAGAATGTCGCCGAACATGTTCTCGGTGACGATGACATCGACGGTCCAGGGCGCCTTGACAAGCGTGAGCGCCATCGCATCGACGTAGGCATGGTCGCTCGTGACGGCGGTGTGCGATGCCGCAACTTCGTCGAACACCTTCCGAAAGAAGGCCATCGAGCTGAAGACGTTCGCCTTGTCCACGCAGGTGACGCGCGCTGATCCGCGGCGGTCCTTGCGGCGCTTTGCGAGCCGGAAGGCGTATTCGCTGACGCGCGCCGTCCCCTCGCGGGTGATCCGCATCGTATCCAGGGCCTCGCGATCCTCGATGACGGTACCTGTACCGCGTGCGTAAAAGAGGCCCTCAGTCTGTTCGCGGACGAGAACCAGATCGGTTTGGCGCGATCGGTCGTCGCTCAGGATTTGAGGCAAACCCGGAAACCAGCGTATGGGCCTGATCCCGGCATAGAGGTCGAATTCCATGCGCAGGTCGAGTTGCGGAATGATTTCGGTGCCATCGGGCAAGCGCACGTCCGGCCATCCCATCGCACCGAACAAGATCGCGTCGGCCGAGCGGCATGCGTCGATCGTGGATTTCGGCAATGCATCGCCGCTCTCGAGGTAATATTGCGCTCCCGCATTATGCGTCGTGAGCCGAAGTTTAGGGCCCTCGGCGACGTTCTCGGTTGCCGCGAGCAGTTCGATGCAGGCCGCCGCGACCTCGCGTCCGATGCCGTCGCCCGGAAGAACCGCAATATCGAGCGTGTCGTTGTGTGTCGCCATGTCGAACCTCCATGGTGGTGAATTCAAATCTGGTTCAGGCCCACTCGCGCCAGGAGAGCGAGCAACTCGCGGCCCGCGCGTTGCCTGTGAGACCTGTGAACGTTGTGCGCGGCTTCAGGATCACCTCGGCGGATTGCGTCCACGAGTGCAGAATGTTCTTCGGTCGATGCCGTGGGGATCGCGCGCATCCGTAAGGTCACCATGCGTGCCCGGTGAACTCGATCCATGAAGTTCAGGACCACGGCTTCGAGCTTCCGGTTGCCGCAAAGCGCGAGCAGGGCTTTGTGGAAATCCTCGTCGGCGCAAGCCCATGCGTCGAGATCTCCGGCCAAAAGCGCGCGCTCCATCGACGCCGTCGCGGAGACCAACGGGGCGAGGTCCTGCGTCGATAGTGAACGTTGCGCAGCGAGTCCGGCCGCAGTCGCCTCGAGCGAGGTCAGCACCTCATAGATCTCGCGCATGTCATCCGCAGAGACAGGCAGGACGCGCAGTCCGTGACGGGGAACGACGCGTACCAATTCCTCCTGCTGCAGCTTCATCATTGCCTCGCGCACAGGCGTCCGGCTCATCTTCAAGTGATCGGCAATTTCTTGCTCGGTGGCTTGGAATCCGGCGGGCCACGCGTTGTTGAGGATGAGGACGCGCATCGCCTTGTGCGCCGCATCCGAACGACTTGCGCGGGCCCTAGGCGTTGCGACTGTCGCTGAGTTTCCAGAACGAGGAATCCGGGCCCTCACCTTCGGAGCGGACTTGCCGCGGGTCTCGTGTGTTGTCGGCGCACGGCCGCGGCGTCCTGCTGATGTTCGAGACGAAGCCATTCGAGCCATCCGGTGTCTCTTTACCGTCACATTATGCATGCGATAACGTATACGTAACTGGTGAGTCCGGCAAGCCGCTCGAGGCGGTGGCTCCGGTGCCGGTTGAAACGAGGGCAGGTTTCCGCGAGAAAGCATTCGACGGAGCCTCGACGTTACGAGGCGGTCTCCGCGTCCAAGGAAGCGTCTTCGCCCCAATGGCTCATCTCGATCTCATTTCATTGCGGCTGTTCGCTTCCGTGGTTGAGCACCGCAACATTGCTCAGGCCTCTCGCGCGAACAACATCGCTGCGTCGGCCGTCAGCAAGCGGGTGGCCGATCTCGAAGCACGCTTCGGCGTCGCATTGCTGTATCGGCTTCGCGACGGGATCGAGGTCACGCCGGCGGGCGAAGCGCTTTACAGATACGTGCAGAGCATCTCGCGAATTGCCGAGGACATGGATGCCGAACTGAGCGAGTTCTCGTCAGGCGCGAAAGGCCTGGTTCGGCTGTGGGCCAACACCTCGGCGGTGACCCAGTTTCTTCCGGAAGACCTCGCATCCTATGTGGCTCAGTATCCCGAGGTCCGCATCGATCTGCGCGAGGACACCAGCGACAGGATCGTGCAGGCCGTCGGCCAAGGAACGGCGGATATCGGCGTGATATCCGATCAGATAGACCACTCCTCGATCGAGACCCGTTTGTACCGGCGCGACACCTTGATGGTGATCGTGCCAAAGGGGCACGAGCTCGACGGCCGCGACAGCGTCCGCCTCGGTGAAACCGCGTCTTATCAGCATGTCGGGCTGCAGGCGGGCAGTTCGCTGCAGGCGAAGATCCTGACGGAGGCGAAGACTTCGGACATCGACATCCGGATGCGGGTGCAGGTGTTCGGTTTCGACGGCGTCCGCCGGATGGTCGAGGCCGGGCTTGGGGTCGCCGTCCTGCCGGAAGGAGCGGTATTGCCCTATATCGAGAAGGGCGAATTTGCGGCAATGAACCTCAATGAACCGTGGGCGCAACGCTCGCTGCTGGTGGGATATCGCGAATTCCGGTCGCTACCCGTCGTGGCCCGCGCCATGATCGAATGTTTCGCGCCTGGTGAAGTCCCTAGTCCGTAGCCATCGTGATTGGCGTTGGGCGGCGTTCCCATCCAGTGATGCAACGCTTCTTCCGGAAAAGCTAGGTTCGCCCAAAGGCGATCGTCACCGACGGGATAAGCATGATCGAACGAACCAAAATCGGCTTTGTCGGCCTTGGTCAGATGGGGCGCCACGTGGCGCGTAACCTGATGAAAGGCGGAGATCCGACCATCGTTTGCAACCGTAGTCGCGACACCTTCGCGTCATTCGAGAGGGCCGGGGCGAAAACGACCACCAATTATCTCGATCTAGCCTCCTGTTCGGTCGTCTTCCTGTGTCTGCCTGACACTGCGTCCGTTGACGGCATTCTGCTTGGAAGCAACGGCCTTGCGGCGAACCTCGCACTGGGATCGATCGTCATCGACCTCAGCACGAACTCGCATGCCGCCGCTGTTAATTCCATTCCGAATGGCCGCACCCGCCAAAGTCTTGCCGATGGCGGTGAAGCTCGGTCTCGATCCCGACCTCGTCGCCGAAGTCGTCAACGGCAGCACGGGCAAAAGCTACGCGTCGGAGGTCTTCGTGCCGAACATTCCCAAGGGCGAGTTTGAGTCGGGCTATCCAATGAAGGCTGCCTATAAGGACATGATCTGCGCCGCCACGTCGTCGGCCGAGCAGCGCATCCCGCTTCCCGTTCTGGCCGCCGCGACTGCCACCTATCAGCAAGCACTGCAGCAGGGACACGGCAAACTCGATAAGGGCGCGATGATCCTTCCGAACGAAAAGCTCCTGCAGGTCGAATTCCGCATGGAGGATTTTCACGCGGCAGGCGGCGTCGGCGCCGTGTTGCGTGAACCGAAGCCGCTCCTGCATCTGGACACGATCGATATCGAAGGCGTCACTCTTGCGGAGCGCCTCGCGGCGTCGCTGGACTGGATTAATCGCTCGGTCATCCCTAGCGCTGATGATCCCGTCTCCGAGGTCGGCGGCCTGATCGCCCTGAAGAGATCGCTTGCACCGGACGGCGCCATCTTCAAGCGTGCAGCAGCATCGCCGGAGCTGTTCGAAATCGAGGGACGCGCGGTGGTATTCACCGGCCTCGAGGATCTCAGCCGCCGGATCGACGATCCCGATCTCGACGTCAAGGCAGACGATATCCTCGTTCTGCAGAATGCCCGTCCGGAGGGAGCGACCATGCCGGAGGCGGGTTATCTTCCGATCCCCGAGAAACTGGCTCGGCAGGGCGTCAAGGACATGGTCCGCATTTCGGATGCCCGCATGTCCAGAACGGCTTTCGGCACGATCGTGCTGCACGTCGCTCCGGAAGCCGCAATCGGCGGCCGTTTGGGTGCCGTTCGCACGGGAGATTGCATCCGGCTCTCGGTCGCGAACAAGAGGATCGCCCTTCCCGTTGACGACATCGAAATCGCGCAGCCGCTGGCGTCCCATCGTCAGCCGAGCGTTCCGAAACGCGGATACGAAGCGCTATATCGTCGAAGCGTATTGCAGGCCCCTCATGGCTGCGATTTCGATTTCCTCGTTGGGGACGTCGAAGGCGGCCAGGACAATCAATCGGAGACGTGCTGATGAACTTCTTCAAGATGTTGCAGACGCGGGAGGCCAATGGTCGGCCCATCCGCGTGGGTCTCATCGGTGCCGGAAAGTTCGGTTCGATGTACCTTGCCCAGGTACTGAAGACGCCGGGCGTTCATCTCGTCGGCATTGCGGACGTCGCTCCGGCACGTGCGATCGAGAACCTCGCCCGGGTCGGTTGGCCGTCCGAACGCCATGCAGCCAAATCGCTCGACGACGCGCTTGGCAATGGAACGACGCACCTGACGGATGATTGGCGCGCGGTCGTGGCCCGCCCCGAGATCGGGATCATCGTCGAATGCACCGGCAATCCGATTGCGGCGATCGAGCACTGCCTCGTGGCGTTCGAACACGGCAAGGACGTGATCAATGTCACGGTGGAAGCCGATGCGTTCTGCGGGCCGATGCTCGCCAAGCGCGCGAAGGCCTCGAATGTCCTCTACAGCCTCGCCTACGGTGACCAGCCCGCGCTTACCTGTGAACTTGTCGATTGGGCACGCGCATGCGGCTTCCCAGTCGTGGCGGCAGGGCGCGGGCATAAATGGCTGCCTGCCTATCGCAAGTCGACCCCGGAGACGGTTTGGGACCATTGGGGCGTCACCGCGGAGCAGGCGGCGCTCGGCGGCATGAACCCGAAGATGTTCAACGCGTTTCTCGACGGCTCCAAGCCTGCGATCGAAAGCGCGGCGATCGCGAATGCGACCGGTCTTGATGCGGCCGATGACGGGCTGAGCTTCCCTCCGGGATCGGTCGATGACATTGCCGCGCTGATGCGGCCCAAGGCCGAAGGCGGCGTGTTGTCGCGCAAGGGACTCGTCGAGGTCGTGTCCAGCCTTCGCCCGGACGGGACGCCGATCCCCAACGATATCCGAAAGGGCGTCTGGGTGAGCTTCGAGGGCGACACCGAATACATCCGGAGATGCTTCAAGGAATATCAGGTGATCACCGATCCGAGCGGTCGCTACATGAGTTCCTACAAGAAGTGGCACCTGATCGGTCTGGAACTGGGCATCTCGGTTGCGTCGATCGGTCTGCGCCGCGAAGCGACCGGCGTGGCCACGGCCTTCAACGCCGATGCTGTCGCGACGGCCAAGCGCGATCTGAAGGCGGGGGAAGTGTTGGACGGCGAGGGCGGTTACACCGTGTTCGGCAAGCTCGTTCCGGCTCGAAAGTCGCTCGCAAGCGGATATCTGCCGCTGGGCTTGGCCCATGGCATCAAGTTGGTCCGCGACATCCGGTCGGACGAGCCGATCGCCTGGCAGGACGTTTCGTGGGACACGAAGTTGCCAGCGTTTGCTCTCCGCAAAGAACTCGAAGCCACCTTTGCGAGGGCGAGCGCCGCAGAGTAGGCAAAGCCGAAATCTTTCCGGACAATGGATGCCCGAAAGCGGGCCATGACAACCATCACGGCCCGATTGCTGCACATATTCGTGGCGAATGGCGTCGTTGCCGATTCCGTGTGCGGTCGGTATCAATTTTGCCAACGTGGGGTAGCGCGAGGCCTATTTCAAATGGTTGGCCGACCCTGCCAAATAGTGCGCTCCCGGAGGTGGTGATGAGCGCAGCGACAAACTCCACGACATTTCCTGTCATTCGGCTTGCAATACGGGCTCCGACGCAGCTCCGTTCATTCTGCGCCGATCAACCTGGCTTGAAGCAGATCGATTTTCCCGCGGCCGTACATTTGGTGTCTGACGAGCTTGAGGCGCGTGATCTGACCTTCAGTCTGTCCGTTGGACCAGGGCAAAGCGATTGCTGCTCGAACCGCCGCTTCATCTTTCGCGACGCCGCTGGCGAAACGAGACGACGAGGCTGGCGCGGGCGCGCTCGATCCATGGGATGAGGCCCACCTCGATCTTGCGCCGGATCATCAGGTGGAATTCGGCGATGATCTCGCGTGCCTCGACCAGGCTTGGTACGCCGGCCTCGATTGTTATTCGGCGTAGGGTCCGGAGACCGATCGGCGTCTTAAGTGATTGATTGATCTCGCAAGCGTAGGGGTCAATGTTGGGCGCCGCTTCACACCCTGGCGCGTTGACAGGCGAAACGGTACCTGCTGGGCAAAGTGCGTCCCTCAAATTGATCGCCGCTGTCGCCGTTGGGTCTCCCTCACGAATCCGGGGGCCAACACACGTCTGCGCTAGTCTAGTATCCCTCAACCCGAGTACGGCCGGTAGGCCGGGTGATCCTGCTTCAAACGTTGGAGCAAATGCCCGAGGAAAGACGAGACGGCGAATGCATCGCGAAGCTTGCCATGTCCACTTTCGACTTTGAGCTTCACGCTGGAGCCGTCGTCCAGATCGAGGTCAATCGCGCGGAATTCCTGCTTGTCTTGGTATTCGGCGCGGGTCCCGACAATCGATGAATAAGACACGCCCTGGCTATGTCGGCCAGAAACAGCCCATTCTCGCCGACGATGAAGGCGATCTCATCGGAGTCCTCTGCGATCGTCTGCACGCCGAGCACGGCCCCTATGCCGGTGGCGTTAGCCGTCAACCAGCCGTTTGCTTTCTCGACAAGATCCGGCCGCACGGCCGCTGATCGAAAGCCGTAGGAGTTTTTCAGGTACTTTTTGGTGCAGAATTGCACGTGATCGACTGGCATCTGTGGACTCCAGCTGACCGGCAGCACGATGATTTCAGTAGGGCCGATAGTTTCAATCCTAGCGCCGTAACGTAGCTCGAGAACGCGCAAAAGTCTGTCGTTTGTTATTGAGCCCTCGATGCATGAACGAAGCGCTCAATTAAAATGAGTTACGAAGAAAGTTGTGGTCCTGTCCTAGCGCTCCAAGCTGAACGATCGTTTTTCGGTCGACGCATCCTGGAACATGTCGATATACTCGGCATGACGCAAGCCACTATGGCGCCCACGCGACGGTTCGCCAGCCTCGGCCCGAAGCAGTTCTCGTCGACGGGCTCGGCGCGTTGGTCTTGGCTTTGAACGTGATCGTGGTTCTGCTTTCGGTCTTCTACCGATATGCGCTCCACGAACCTATCGAATGGGCCGAAGAGGCCGCTCGCGTCCTTCTGATCGCTGTCACCTTCGTCGGCGCGGCGGCCGCACTGCGGCGCGATCAACTGACCGGCATCGAGGCGAATACGGCAAGGCGTCGGTACCCTCATCACAGTTGTGGTGGCCGCGAGCCTTGTGGTGCTCAGCATTCGGCTCGGCTATGCGGTGAGCGGCCAGGAAAGTCCCGGCGGCTACCCGCAGTGGATGTTCGTCTATCCCGTCACCATCGGCGCAGCGGCAATGACGGTGTTTGCCTTGGGCAAGGCAGCCTCAATTCCCATCCGGATCCTCGTCACGGTGCGGTGCTTTCGGCAGTGGTCTGGCCATGGTCGTTTTGTTTTCAGGCAGTTCGGGCGGGGGACTGGCTCTTGGCGTGTTGGGAGTTTCCGCCTTCACGCAACTCCGCGTAATAGACTTCGCGCAGGAAGATGCGCTGATGCTCAGGGGCGAGAGCATCAAAGTAAGCGAGGTTCTCCTCTTCCTGCCTTCCTGTCTTCCTGCCCATAACGGGTCTTCAGCCAGCCGGCGAGCTCCTGCCTGTAGTTCTTCATCGCCTTGCCCGGCTGACCAGCCAGAGGCTTCGTTGGATCGGCGAGGTTCACAGGGTCGAGATAACGATCACGCACTCCGCCCCAGTTTGCGCCAGCCATGCCCGCAGCCATGACGATAGACGCGCCGGCACGGACGTCGCCGGGAACGTAAGCACCGAGCGAATGGAGGTCAGGCGCTTGTGTTCCAAGGATTGATGACAGAGATGCCTGCTGCATCGAATGCGCTGGCGTCGCGCGTCGCCACGATGAAGTCTCGCGATGCAGCGATCGCTGCGATGTAGCCATCGGGCGTCGGGAAGCCCTTGCCTGCGGCGCGAGCCCTGACTGCCAGATCAGCATACTGGCGTGCGGCGTCAGTATCGAACGGCAAAATCCTGTCCGCGAACAACTCCATCAGGCCGTTAAGCGCCTCAGCCAACCTGTCCTTGCGCTTGCCGGGTGCAAGCGCGTTGATGCCGAAGAGCAACTCGGCGACGGTGACGCTCGATATGTAGATGGTTTCCGCGACTTGTTCATCCAGCCAACGAAGGACATCTGGATTCGGCTGCGGTTTCATCGCCTCCGAGACGACATTCGTATCGAGGACGATCATTCAAAGCTCATCGGCTCGGCAGGTTTCTTCTCGCGACCGCGCGTCAAGGCATCGAGGTCCTCATTCGTAAGCCCGATGCGGCGGCCGAGGTCAGTGAGTGCGGTACCCAATCGGACACGGCGTTCGGGACGGACGGCAGCTTCGAGGATTTCGCGCATCTCGGCCTCGGTACTGCGACCATGATGGGCCGCGCGCACCTTGAGAGCTCGGTGGGTCGCCTCGGAAAGGTTTCGGATTGTGACAGCGGGCACGATGGCACCCCAAAATTGACGATGGCATTGATAGCAATATATATAGTTTGCTATCATTTTGCAAGTCGGACGGGGCGGCGCTTGCGCCGCATCGGTCTTGAAACTGGCGAGTTCCCAATCTCGACTGGTAACAGCGTTGTCGCCGTCACGGGCAAAAAAGGGCGTCACCTCTTTCGTGCACTTGAGCCGGACCCCAGACATCCTGCTCGTCCACTCGTTGTCCTTTCGAGTTTCGGAGCCGGTAGAGCGCAACCGTTCAGTGCAGAAGTTCAGCACGGGGCCGACGCTTTCGACCCCTGTGTGTACCGAAAACCTTATCCGAGTTGATGATGTAATGGAATCGCCTAAGCTGGCGGAATGATCGGGCTGCTTTGTTTCGTACTGGCCGTCTTGGCCTCGCCTCTCAAGTCGAAGAGCCGACTTGAAGCAGAGAATGCGGCGCTCAGACATCAGTTGATTGTCTTTGAGGCGTAAGCTGCGGGGTCGCGTCCGGCTCAGCAACGATGATCGCTGGTTCTTCATTCAGCTGTATCGCTGGTTTCCATCGATCTTGCAGGTCCTCACGATCATCCGGCCCGAGACGGTCGTGCGTTGGCACCGGGCCGGCTTTCGCGGCTATT
>NZ_JCAMOR010000056.1:0-52766 GCF_059512385.1 Bradyrhizobium sp. Crot121
CCAGGACCACACGACTTCGCCGTCCGTGATGCGCGTGCTCGTCAGTCACACGCTTCACGTCCACCGCATCTCACCGCGACGTTCGTGACGATCGCGAGCCGCCCCTCATCTGGGTGAGACGCGCGGAGTTAAATCACTGATTTGCCCGACGACGAAAGCGGAATGTTTTTCGCGCGAGGGGTGGACGGCGCAAATCAGGTTGGAATTGCTCACGAATTTTTCCTCCGCTGTCATTCCGGGGCGCGCCTCTTGGCGCGAGCCCGGAATCCATTGCGCCACATGCGCGAGCGGACAGATGGATTCCGGGCTCGATGCTTCGCATCGCCCCGGAATGACGGATGGAGAGAGAACGAAGAACGATCAGCTTAGGTGACGCAGCGGCCGGGCTGCAGGCGCTTTGCTACTTCGGTCAGCACGCTCACCACGGGCTCGCAGGCGACCGTCATCCTGCGCTCGCCAGATTTGATCAGCGCGGGCGGCTTGGGGTGGCTGCGCGCCTCGTCCCTGACGACGGGAACGCGGATCACGACCGAGGTCTCGGCCAGGCTGTCGAGCTTCAGCGAAATGGTTTCGGTTTTGCCGGTGGCTGCCGGAACTGTCGCCCGGTCGGCCTTCGCCGTACGGTTGACGTCATGTTCCGCCTTGGTGGAGGTGATGAGGCTCTGACCCCCGATGAGATCATGCCCGGAGGCAAATTGCACGGCGCCGAAGGTCAAAGAAACGGCGAGCGCACCTAAAATTCCCTTCAATATCTGTGACATGGCGATTCATCCCTCGCCCCATGGCGATCACGAACACAACTCGAACGAAACGCCCCCGTTCGTATGTCTGCGGATCACTTAACCGTGTTCAAAATTATTTTCGGAATCTCGGAACGTTTTTTCGCGGTCCGCGTCGTTCTGGCAGCCGGTTATTCCCCCTGCCCCATTGACCGGCGATGTAGGGCGCGACCGTGGTGATGCCGGTCGCGCTCTACTTTTTTGTCGGAGTTTTCGTCGGAGTTTTCGAGGGGCAGGCCGGCTTCCCTACCTTCGGCGGTCAGTGCCCCATGGCCCGCTTCTGGAAGCTCCGGGGCCTATTCGATTGCCAACGCGAAGTGGTGACCGTCTCACCCAAGCTGTTGCGGCCGGTGGTGATGGTGTACGTGCCATGCTTCGAAGTCGAAGTGGTCGTGGTGTATCCCAAGCTGTCCCTGCGAGTGCGGGTAACGATTTCTGTATCAGCGTGGGCGGCTCCGGCGCTAAAGACGACAAGCGCCAGCAAGACCATAATACGCATTTGATGACTCCCTAATAGAAAGCCGACCAAAGCTGCCTTTGGCCGGACCTTCCACGTGCACACCCTCTGAGAAAGAGCCGGCGACTTACTTCAGGCCGTCGTCCACCGCTACCAACTTGGTATTGAGATCGGTGCCGATGACTCGAAGGGTGCCGATGATCACGACGGCAATAAGAGCGGCAATCAGACCGTACTCGATGGCGGTCGCGCCAGACTCGTCCTTAATGAAACGGGAAACAAGGTTACGCACGGCTGGTCTCCTGGGATGGTTGTGTGGCTGAACGCATGCAACCATATGCGCGCCGGCCTAAAGGTCGGTGAATCGAAAGCCGCGAACTCTCTTAAGCAGGGTTAACCTGAAGAGATTGCATTCGAAACAAATACTCGTCACGCGCAACCGGCAAGGCGAACAGCCTCGCCCAGCACAAAGGTCACATGAAAGGCGGATGTCTCGGTGCAAAAAATCCGGCGCGCCGTGCGGCACGCCGGATCAGCCGACCTAACCAGGGTCAGTTCACGCCGAGGCGGCGCGCGGCGCACGGTTGCGCGAATTGCGCTGGAAGAACAGCGCCTGGCTCGCAACGGCCGAGACCATTGCGGGCTGGAACGGCTTTGAGATCAGGAACGCCGGCTCCGGGCGTTCGCCGGTCAGGAAGCGTTCGGGATAGGCGGTGATGAACACCACCGGCACCTCGAACACGCGCAATAGCTCATTCACCGCGTCCAGGCCCGACGAACCGTCGGCGAGCTGGATGTCGGCGAGGATCAGGCCGGGCTTCTTGTTCTTGGCGAGCGCCACCGCATCCGAATGGGTGCGGGCGACGCCGATGACATTGTGGCCGAGATTTCGCACGAGGCTTTCCAGATCCATCGCGATGAAGGTCTCGTCCTCGATGATCAGGACGTCGGTCGCGATCTCGGCGGCCATCTCACGGCCGGCGGCATCCGTGAGCTTGCGCGTCTCGCCGATATCGATGTTGAGGATGTAGGCCACCTCCTCTTCCGAGAAGCCCTCCAGCGACAGCAGGAGGAAGGCCTGCCGCGGCAGCGGCGTGATGTTGGAAAGCCGGCGCTCCGGCGGCAGCGCCAACGTCGCTACGTCGGCGTTGTCGTTGATCGAGACCGAATTCCAGATCTGGGTGAACAGCCGGAACAGGCCGGCACGCGGACCGTGCGTTTCATCCAGAAGCGCGGGGTCCTGAAGCAGGGCCTCCAGCATGGCCGCGACATAGGCGTCGCCCGACGCCTGGTTTCCGGTCAGCGCGCGGGCGTAGCGCCGCAACAATGGCAAGTGTTCGGCAACGAGCTGCGATCGGGACATTCCCACTCCATCCTTGTGTTCGAGGCAATTGCCTGAAACGCCTTTATATCCCTCGGGCCGGCACATCCGGTGGGGCGACCCGCCTTCCCCTTGAGCGTTACGCCCGGACTACGCTTGAGCGCCGATAAAGTTCCACAAAAAGTTCCGGACATTCGGAACTTTCGGGCGAACTTCGAATTAGCGTACGACCGGCAGCAAACGCGGCCAAGACCGAATTTCGAGGAAACTGCTTGGAACACAGGGACTTAACCTCTCGGGGAAACGTGGATCAGATCATGAAGGAAACCAAGAAGCAGGGCGGTCTCAACGCTGAGATCCAATCGAGAATCGGCCACCAGCTTCGCGCCATGTACGATGATGTGGTGCGACAGGGCGTGCCGGACCGCTTTGCGGAGCTTATCCGCAAGCTCGATGATCCCGCGGAGGCCGCCAAGCATTTGGCAGAGACTGACGAGCAGCAAGCAGCAAAAAATGACGGGAGGGACTGATGCCTCTCACCGACCAACTTCGCGACGATATTTTGGCGTCGGTGCCAAGCCTACGCGCGTTCGCGATTTCGCTCTCCGGCAATGGTGACCGCGCCGACGATCTGGTGCAGGAGACCTTGTTGCGCGCAATCGCCAACATCGACTCGTTCCAACCCGGCTCGAACCTGCCGGCCTGGCTGTTCACCATCCTGCGCAACCTGTTCCGCTCCGACTATCGCAAGCGGCGGCGCGAGGTGGAGGACGCCGAGGGCAACTATGCCAAGACTCTGAAGACCCAGCCTGCGCAGAATGCGCATCTGGAGTTCGAGGAGTTTCGCGCCGCACTCGACAAGCTGCCGCAAGACCAGCGTGAAGCTTTGATCCTGGTCGGCGCGTCCGGCTTCTCATACGAGGACGCGGCTGCGATCTGCGGCTGCGCCGTCGGCACCATCAAGAGCCGCGTCAACCGCGCGCGATCGAAATTGAGCGCATTGCTCTATGTCGAAGGCGCGGAAGATTTCGGCCCTGATGACACCGTGCGCGCCGTGATCGGCGGCAACGGCGGCTGATGCTCGCCAACTCTTGATCGTCATGCGCGGGCTTGACCCGCGCATCCATCTCGGAAAAGAGATTTTTCTGAGGGATGATGGATTGCCGGGTCAAGCCCGGCAATGACGGCGAGAGCAATGCGTAGGGTGGGCGAAGCCAACGGGTCGCGCGAACGCGCGCCCGATCACCGGCTCCGCGCGCCCACCTTCTCTTGCACCACCCGTGAATGGTGGGCACGCTGCGCTCCTACACGACTTACCTACGGATCTATTCCGACGGCGCGCTCCTACTTATCCCCTCACCATGAGGGGAAGCAGGGTCGCCACCGGCCTGCAATCAGCGCGCCGGCCTCAACGGTGCGGAAAACTTCTCCGTGCGGTCGCGCTCGTTCATGTCGATGACGGTTTCCATCGGCGCGGTGAGCTCGTAGACGTAGCTGATGTCGGTGAAGTAGCGTTTCGCCGTCCCGCCGAGCGCTTCGGGGGCAACGCGGTCGAGCAGGATCAGGCCGAAATCGGAATCGGGGCGGCGGGTGGCTTCGCTGGTGTTGAACTCCTCCCAGCGGAAATGAAAGATCGCCTCCGCATCCTTGCCGTTGACTTCCCAGTTAGCGACGATGTGCGGGTGCTTGCCGACCAGGGACAGGCCCTCGTCGGAATGCGAAGCGAGCTCGAAGAACAACAGCGACAGCGACTGCGCAGCGCGCGCGCTGACCGCGATATCGGGACCGGAGATCGCGATGCGCTCGGCATGCGGGATCGCGCGGGCCTCGAACAATCCCTTCAGCTTCACGCCCTGCCACTGGCTCTCGCTGAGCAGCGTGACCACGTTCGACATGGCGTGGATGCGGCCGATCAGGAGATCGCGCGCGGCATCGATGTCCGAGCCATGGCGCAATGTGCGCGTGACGATCGACTGGATCACGGCCAGGATGTTCTTGACCCGGTGGTTGAGCTCGTCGATCACAGCGGTCAGCCGCCGCTCGAACCCGATCCTCACCTCGATCTCGCGGCTGAGCCGAAGATTGTTGTAGGCGACGTAGCCGAACAGGCCGCAGACGATGCCGGTCAGCGCGAGGCCGATGGCCGCCACGATCGCCGCGGTCTGGTTCGCCCGCGCGGCGGCGGAGGTCTTGGCGTAATAAGCGAGTGACCAATCCCGGCCGCCGAACGTCACCGTCCGGACCATCGACGGCGCCGGCCCATCCGGCCGCACCGCGCGCGAGGTGATGACGCCCTGGTCGTTGGCGACCAGCTCGTCGTTGGAATCGCGCGGGTCCTTCAGCACCACCGAGAACAGCGACATATCGTCATTCGCCAGCATCAACGGCCCGAGCTCATACGAAAATGTGACGAATCCCGCGGGCTCCGAAGCGCCCTGCTGAAACACTGGCGCGGCGAGCGCGACCCCGATCGGCCCATTCTGGCGCAACAGCGGAATCGGATCCGACGCCACCGGCTTGCCGTCCGCCATCGCCTGCGCCAGCATCGGCCCGATCACGGAATGGTGGTCAAAGCTGCGGCCCGACAGGATGATGGTCTCCGGCGTCCGCGGCTCCAGGTCCATCATCACGTTGACGGGCTTATCGAGCGCCTTGATGTCGAGGGGCTGGTCGTCGAAGTCGCGGATGGTCGGATTGGGGAAGCCGGCCTTCTTCAGCTCCTGCTCCGCCGCCGCGAGCTCGTCGGGCCTGAGCCGCGCAATCCAGGCGGCAATCACGAAATCGGTCTTGAAGGCATAGATCGAGGAGCGCAGCGGCTGCAGCATGTCTGCCTTCACCACCGACGGCGCGCGAAACAGGCCCGAGGAGACGCGGGCGAGCAATTCGCGCTCGGTGAGCCGGTCCTGCACCAGGCTGGCGTGGACGTCGATCGCCCGCGCCAGCGCGATGCCGTCGAGCGTCAGCTCCTGCTCGTGCACGCGATAGGCCGCGAGACCGGAGAGCAGCACCCCGATCAGCGCAATGAAGGCGATAATGAAGCCCAGCCGGACCACGCTGTTACTCGGAGACTGTGGGTTGGCGGAGATCAACAGCGGACATCTGGCGTCTGCGGGGGCGACAACGATCGGATACGGGGTGAACGCCAACCGCGGCGGAATATGGAGTGGCGAGCATCGGTACGCAACGGAAGGCGGCAATTAACGTGAGCGACGGCCGGCGCCGGCTCCGGCTGGCGAAAGCAACGTCAGAGTTGGCTAATGGGAGTGGCTGGATTTTGTTCCCATTGCGGCAAGGAATATTTCGTCGCACCCGCCGTTTGCAGCTTGCGTGAAAATAGTGAGCGTAAACCGGACCGCTCGTGGACGTCGACGCAGATGTCCCGGGTTGCGCGTCGCTTCACCCGTAGCTAGGAGCTCGCCGCGTTAAAATATTAACAAATCGGATATCATATTAACACACGATTCAACCCGCCTTTGCCTTGCCTTTGGCAGAGGCTTTCGGGCGTAGGCCGCCCTTGGCCTCAATGAAGGCGATGATGCGCTCAAGCCCGTCGCTCTTCTTCAGGTTGGTCATGACGAAGGGACGCTCACCGCGCATCCGCTTCGCATCGGTCTCCATCTTCTCAAGCGACGCGCCGACATAAGGAGCGAGGTCGATCTTGTTGATCACCAGCAGGTCGGAACGGGTGATGCCGGGGCCGCCCTTGGATGGGATCTTGTCACCGGCGGCGACATCGATGACATAGATCGTGAGGTCGGCAAGCTCCGGCGAAAAGGTTGCGGCCAGGTTGTCGCCACCGGACTCGATCAGCACCAGATCGAGGCCAGGAAATTTCGCGCGCATGTCGGCGACCGCCGCCAGATTCATCGAGGCGTCCTCGCGGATCGCGGTGTGCGGACAGCCGCCGGTCTCGACACCGGCGATGCGGTCCGGCGTGAGCGAGCCCGAGCGCACCAGGAACTCGGCGTCCCATTTGGTGTAGATGTCGTTGGTGATCGCGGCGATGTCATAACGCTCGCGCATCGATTTGCAGAGCAGGTCCATCAGCGCGGTCTTGCCGGATCCGACCGGACCACCGACGCCGACGCGAAGCGGGCCGTGAGAAGATGTCATGAGAGCCAATCCTCCTAAGCGTCGTCCCGGCGAAGGCCGGGACCCATACCGCGTGATCTCTCGATAAGGCGAGCTGACCGCCGCCCTTCACAAGAAGGAACGAGGCGCTGCCCTCTCCTCGTCATTGCGAGCGTAGCGAAGCAATCCATGCCTCAGCAAGCGGTGCGATGGATTGCTTCGCTCCGCTCGCAATGACGGCGGAACGCGGGAACGACAAATACATCATGACCGGAACAGCCTCGTATATTGCGTCTCGTGGCGCAGGCTGGCGAGATCGGCGCGGAAGGTGGCACTGCCGAGATCGTCGAGCGAAGCTACGCCCGCACGTGTTGCGGTCGCACTGACCACCGGTTCGAGAGCGGCAAGCACGCGCTGACTGTCGGTCTGGCCGAGCGGGATCAGGCGGGCGCCGGCGGAGATCCAGTTCGAGACCACCGCATGGAAGAACGCGTGCAGCACTGGCGCAAGCGGAATGTCATGGGTGGCGCTGACCAGGCCGACCGCGACGGGATAGACGATCGCGCCGTCGCAGGCGGCGATGAACTCGTCGAAGCCGGGCGAGAACCAGGCGGCGCGCGCCGTGTCGATAAAGGCGCGGCCCTGCGTCGTGGTCTCGAGCTGGCGCTCGCGCGAGGGCACGAAGGCGGCGGCCAGCTCGGCGATCTCGCGGAGCCTTCCAAGGTCGTGCGCCATGGTCGCCCGATGGGTCTGGGCGAGGAACACACCATCGCAGAAGCCGGAGCCGTCGCTCAGCATCGCGGCGAGCCAGCCGCGCAGTGAGGCGGCATCCTTGATGTCGCCGGCCTCGACCGCCCATTCGAGGCCGCTGGAATAGGAGAAGGCCCCGACCGGGAATGACGGCGACAGCCAGGTCATCAAACGGTAGAGCGAGGCGGCCTCGCTCTCCGTCATCCCACCCCACGCCTCGCTGCGCGGCAGCTCATTTGTGGTCATGAGCATGGGAGTGGTCGTGATGGTGGTGATGGTCGTGGTCGCAATGCTCGTCGTGGTGATCGTGATCACCGTGGTGATGGTGATCGTGAGCACCGTGATGGTGGTGATGATCATCGTGGCCATGATCATGCGCATGGTCATGGCCGGTGTGGTGATGCGCGGCCGCGTCGCCTTCATGCGCATGGCCGGCATAGGCGCCGCCTTCGGGATCGAACGGCGCCTCGATCTCGATCACGCGTGCACCCAGCCCCTTCACCATCGCCTCGATGACGTGATCGCGCCGGATGCGCAGGCCCTTCTTCATGATCTGCGTCGGCAGATGGCGGTTGCCGAGATGCCAGGCGACGCGGATCAGATGGTGCGGGTCGGCGCCGCGGATCTCCAGAAGCGGCTCGGGCGCGGCGACCACCTCGACCAGCCGGCCGTCCTCCAGGACCAGCGCGTCGCCGCCGCGCAGCGCGATCGCGTTCTCGAGATCGAGCAGGAACTCCAATCCGCGCGTGCCCGTCATCGCCATCCGACGGCGGTGGCGGTCGTCGAAATCGAGCACCACGGTATCGGCCGCCGGCTCATTCCAGCGGTGTTGCGGCTTGACGGACGTCGCGCGGATCATGTGGCTTTCTCTTTACCGAACTTCGACCTTCTCGGGCGTAATCACCTCGATCTTCGGCGGCGCCGAGAAGCACTTCACCGCGACGCGGCCAAAGGTCTTCATGTGATCGGCGGTGCGGTGCGGCACCAGCGCCTCGGCATTCTCCCACTGCTCGACGAACACCATCTTGGTCGGATCGGTGACGCTCTCGTGCAGATCATAGGCGATATTGCCGGGCTCCTTCCGCGTCTCCTTGATGCAGGCGGTGGCGGCCGCAATGAATTCGGCGCGCGTTTCAGGCTTGATGGTCAGTGTGGCGACGACGTAGATCACGGAATTTCCTCCCGGCTTTGGTTTCTGGGCGTATTTGCCGGAGAGGTTTTAGAACATGAAATAGCGCTGCGCCAGCGGCAGCACCTCGGCGGGCGCGCAGGTCAGAAGCTCGCCGTCGGCGCGCACCTCATAGGTCTCCGGATCGACCTCGATCCTGGGCGTGGCGTCATTGTGGATCATGCTCTTCTTGGAGATCTTGCCGCGCGTGTTCTGGACCGCATAGAGCTTCTTGCCGATACCAAGCTTGCGCGCCAGCCCGCCGGCGACCGCCGCCTTGGACGTGAAGACCACCGAGGATGCGGTGAGCGATTTTCCGTACGCCGCAAACATCGGCTGGTAATGCACCGGCTGCGGGGTCGGGATCGAGGCGTTGGGGTCGCCCATCGGCGCCGCCACGATCGAGCCGCCCTTGATGATCAGGTCCGGCTTGGCGCCGAAGAACGCCGGCGACCACAGCACGAGGTCGGCGAGCTTGCCCTTCTCGACCGAGCCGATCAGCTTGGAGACGCCATGCGCGATCGCGGGGTTGATGGTGTATTTGGCGATGTAGCGCTTGACGCGGAAATTGTCGTTGTTGCCCTTCTCCTCGGGCAGCGATCCGCGCTGCTTCTTCATCTTGTCCGCGGTCTGCCAGGTGCGGATGATGACCTCGCCGAGCCGGCCCATGGCCTGCGAATCCGAGGACATCATCGAGAGCGCGCCGAGATCGTGCAGGATATCTTCCGCTGCGATCGTCTCCTTGCGGATGCGGCTTTCGGCAAAGGCGAGATCTTCGGCGATCGAGGGATCGAGGTGGTGGCACACCATCAGCATGTCCAGATGCTCGTCGATGGTGTTGCGCGTAAACGGGCGCGTCGGGTTGGTCGAGGACGGCAGCACGTTCTTCAGCCCGGCGATCTTGATGATGTCAGGCGCGTGGCCGCCGCCGGCGCCCTCGGTGTGGAAGGCATGGATAGTGCGGCCCTTGAACGCCTTCACCGTGTCCTCGACGAAGCCGGATTCGTTGAGCGTGTCGGTGTGGATCATCACCTGGATATCGTGATCGTCGGCGACCGCAAGACAGTTGTCGATCGCCGCCGGCGTCGTGCCCCAGTCCTCATGCAGCTTCAGCGCGCAGGCGCCGCCCTTGATCATCTCGACCAGCGCCGCCGGCCGCGATGCGTTGCCCTTGCCGGAGATGCCGAGATTGACCGGGAAGGCGTCGAAGGACTGGATCATCCGGCCCATGTGCCATGGCCCCGGCGTGCAGGTCGTCGCAAAGGTGCCGTGCGAGGGGCCGGTGCCGCCGCCCAGCATCGAGGTGACGCCACTCATCAATGCGTGCTCGATCTGCTGTGGGCAGATGAAATGGATGTGGCTGTCGAATCCCCCTGCGGTGAGGATCTTGCCCTCGCCCGCGATCACGTCGGTGCCGGGACCGATGATGATGTCGACATTGGGCTGGATGTCGGGATTGCCGGCCTTGCCGATCGCCGAAATCATGCCTTCCTTGATCGCGACGTCGGCCTTGACGATGCCCCAATGGTCGACGATCAGCGCATTGGTGATGACGGTATCCGCCGCCCCTTGCGCGCTCGTGACCTGCGACTGCCCCATGCCGTCGCGGATCACCTTGCCGCCGCCGAACTTCACCTCCTCGCCATAGGTGGTGAAATCCTTCTCCACCTCGATGATGAGATCGGTGTCTGCGAGTCGCACACGATCGCCGGTGGTGGGCCCGAACATGTCGGCATAGACGGAACGTTTGATCTTCACGGACACTGTAAGCCCCCTACTTCACTTGCCTTCAAAACGCGCTTTTCGCGGTTTTGGCGACTTCATCAAATTTGGCATCGAGCATCGGGTTGACGCCCCGACATCCGGCGACGACTTTTTCGGCCCATATGACATAGGCGGCGAGATCTTCGCGCTCGTCTTCGCTCAGGTTCGGCCCGATTCGGGCGCGCGTGTTGCTGATCTTGTCCGCGATCTTGATCATCTTGGCGCCGGGCGATTTGTGCGGGGCATCCTCAATCTGCTTTTGCCGGCGCTGGGTCTTCGACAACGTCATGTCGTCGGTCACCTCGACCACGAGCGCGGCGACGCGCTCGCTAAATTTTGCCGCCAGTTCCTCGCGCGTGGCGTCGGTGTCCTCGACCGTGTCGTGCAGCCAGCCGGCCGCCACCAGTTCGGCGTCGGCGCCATCGGTCGCTGTTGCGAGCAGGTTCGCGACCTCGGCGAGGTGATTGATATAGGGTTCATTGCCACGACCCTTGCGGGCCATGCCCGTGTGGCGATGCGCGGCGAACTCGGCGGCTTCGGAGATGAGGCGGATTGGCTGCAGCATGGCGAAAAACTCCTTTTTGCCTCAACCGCGCCACCGCGCACTCCGTTCCTGCCTTGCGAAAGAGGGGACGGCCGGGCGACAGCGAACTTGGCGCCAAGGATCACAGCTTGCCCTTCACCTCGCCGCGGAAGCCGTGGATGACGCGTTTGCCTGCGAGGGCGACGAGCTGGACGTCGCGGGTCTGGCCCGGTTCAAAGCGGACCGCGGTGCCGGCGGCGATGTCGAGGCGCATGCCGCGGGCTTTCTTGCGGTCGAATTTGAGGGCCGGGTTGGTCTCGAAGAAATGGTAGTGCGAGCCGACCTGGATCGGGCGGTCACCGGTGTTGGCGACGGTGAGCGTCACGGTCTTGCGGCCGGCATTGAGCTCGATCTCGCCGTCCTGGATGAAGAGTTCGCCGGGGATCATGTGTGCTACCTCGTATCGCTCTGCTGCGTCATGGCCGGGCTTGACCGGCAATCCACGTCTCACCGCTCAGCCCGAAGGGCGTGGATGCCCGGGTCGAGCCCGGGCATGACAACATTGATGGACTTCCGCTCCTCACCGGATCGGCTCGTGCACGGTGACGAGCTTCGTCCCGTCCGGGAACGTCGCCTCCACCTGGATGTCGTGGATCATCTCGGCAATTCCCTCCATCACCTGCGCCCGGGTCAGGACCTGTGCGCCGGCCTGCATCAGGTCGGCGACGGTGCGGCCGTCGCGCGCGCCTTCGACGATGAAGTCGGTGATCAGGGCGATAGCCTCGGGATGGTTCAGCTTGACGCCGCGCTCGAGCCTGCGGCGCGCCACCATGGCGGCCATCGAGACCAGGAGCTTGTCCTTTTCGCGGGGAGACAAATTCATGCGGGCACTCTGATGGTTTTCGAATGATTAGTTGAGCCACAGCCTCGGCAGCGGGACGGCGGAGGCGCGGCCGAGCACCGTCATCATGTCGGCGCGCAGCCTCATCGCATCTTGGGCACAGAAGCGCGCCATTGCAAACCCATTCCAGCAGGAGACGCCGACTTCACCACGGAAGGAATCCTGCGCCTCGCGTATACGCTCCACGACCGCCTCATCTCCGGGCACGATCAGCGCAGTGCCGATCGCGACGCCGCCATTGGCGACAGCTGATAGGGCGAGCTTTTCACCGATATTGCCGTCGAGCCGGATGGTCTCGGCAAACACCAATCTACCACCGCGGCGCATCCGCCAGCGGTCGACGAATTCGCCGTGGCGCATGGTCTCGCCCATGGCCGAGCGGCCGAACACCACGATTTCACACAGCAGCAGCGACGCGCCCTCCGAGAGGTCGATATCGATCCGCCGCGAAATCCGGGCGCGGTCGAACAGGATGGTCTCCTGCGGCAGCCAGGACAGATGCGAACCGGTTGCGGCTTTCAGCGCGATATTGAGCTGGGCGGCGGGTCCGGCCGCACGATAGACTTTCTCGGCGGCGGCTGTCGTCAGCGTCAGCCGCGCGCCCTCACCAGTAGCGATATCGATGTCAAAGCGATCACCGCCGGCAACCCCGCCAGCGGTATTGACGAACACCGCCGACAGCCCCTCGCCCTCCGGCGACGGAAAACGCACCCGCAGCGAGCCGGATTCGTGCAAGTCGCCGCGGCGGGTAACACCATCCTGCAGGTGCACACCGAACCGCACCGCGCCGCGAGCACGGTTGGCCGCAAAGGTCGCTGCATCAGCGCGTGCATTCTCGGTGTGCATCCGTCCCCCCCCGTTGGCCGGTTGCGTCCCTTATAGCGCCATTTGGCGGGAGATTTCAGCGGGATCGAGATTGGAGCGGTCGCAGGCATATTTCACCGCGCCACGGTCCATCACCGCAAAGGAGTCGCCGAGCTCGCAGGCGAAATCGAGATATTGCTCGACCAGCACGATCGCGATGTTGCCGAGATTGCGCAAATAGGAGATGGCGCGGCCGATGTCCTTGATGATCGAGGGTTGGATGCCCTCGGTCGGCTCGTCCAAAAGCAACAGTTTCGGCCGCATCACCAGCGCGCGGCCGATCGCGAGTTGCTGTTGCTGGCCGCCGGAGAGGTCGCCGCCGCGGCGGCCGAGCATCGATTGCAGCACCGGAAACAGCGAGAACACGTCGTCCGGGATGAAGCGGTTCTCGCGCTTGAGCGGACCGAAGCCGGTCTTGAGATTTTCCTCCACCGTCAGCAGCGGAAAGATCTCGCGGCCCTGCGGCACGAAACCGATGCCGCGCCGCGCGCGCTCATACGGCCTCAAACCGGTGATGTCGCTGCCGTCGAACTCGATAGAGCCCGACGCGATCGGATATTGGCCGACCATCGCGCGAAGCAGCGAGGTCTTGCCGACGCCGTTGCGCCCGAGCACGCAGGTGACCTTGCCGGGTTCGGCCGACAGCGAGACGCCGCGCAGCGCCTGCGCTGCGCCATAGAAAAGGTTGATGTTCTCGACCTTCAACATCGCTTACCTACCCAGATACACTTCGACAACCCGCTCGTTCGACGACACCTGGTCGATGCTCCCCTCCGCCAGCACCGTGCCTTCATGCAGGCAGGTCACCTTCACGCCGAGCTCGCGCACGAAGGTCATGTCGTGCTCGACCACCATGATGGTATGGTCCTTGTTGATCTCCTTGAGCAGCTCCGCGGTCTGGTGGGTCTCGACATCGGTCATTCCGGCCACGGGCTCGTCGACCAATAGCAGCTTCGGATCCTGCGCCAGCAGCATGCCGATCTCCAGCCACTGTTTCTGGCCGTGCGACAGGCTGCCGGCGAGACGGTTGCGCGCGTCGGTCAAACGGATGGTCTCCAGCACTTTCTGGATGCGCTCGGTCTCGGCCCTGCTCTCGCGCCAGAACAGCGTGCCGCGCACGCTGTGGTCGACATTGAGCGCGAGCAGGAGATTGTCCTGCACGGTCTGGCTTTCGAACACCGTCGGCTTCTGGAATTTGCGACCGATACCGAGCTCGGCGATGCGGGTCTCGTCCAGCCGGGTCAGGTCGGTGACCCCGTCGAACAGCACGGTGCCTTCATCCGGCTTGGTCTTGCCGGTGATGATGTCCATCATCGTGGTCTTGCCGGCGCCGTTCGGGCCGATGATGGCGCGCATCTCGCCGGGCTCGAGCGCGAGCGAGAGGTTGTTAATGGCGTGGAAGCCATCGAAGGAGACGTGCACGCCGTCGAGATACAGCATCGCGGACGTGGCACGGGTATCCATCACGTTCATTGCGCCTGCTCCGCCGAATTGGGTTCGCTGATGCCGTCCTCGCGCGCGGCGCTTTCCACGGCCGCGACGCGCTGCGCCCTCCATGGCTCCCACCAGGAATTGAAGGTGCCGACGATGCCCTTGGGCAGCAGCAGCGTCACCAGGATGAACAGCGCGCCCAGCATGAACAGCCAGTACGGCGCGAGTGGCCCTGAGGTGAAGAACGTCTTGGCATAGTTGACGACGACGGCGCCAAGCGCAGCGCCGACCAGCGTGCCGCGGCCGCCGACCGCGACCCAGATCACCGCCTCAATTGAATTGCCCGGCGCGAATTCGCTCGGATTGATGATGCCGACCTGCGGCACATAAAGCGCGCCCGCAACGCCGGCCATGCAGGCCGACAGCGTGAACACGAACAGCTTGTAGGATTCGACGCGGTAGCCGAGGAAGCGGGTGCGGCTTTCGGCGTCACGCACTGCGATCAAGACCTTGCCGAGCTTCGAGGTCACGATCGCCCGGCAGATCAGGAAACCGATGATCAGCGCCAGGCAGCTCAGCGCGAACAAAGCGGCGCGGGTGCCGTCGGCCTGGACGTTGAAGCCCAGGATGTCCTTGAAGTCGGTCAGGCCGTTGTTGCCGCCGAAGCCGAAATCGTTGCGGAAGAAGGCAAGCAGCAGCGCATAGGTCATCGCCTGGGTGATGATCGAGAGATAGACCCCGGTGACGCGGGAGCGGAAGGCGAGCCAGCCGAAGCAGAAGGCGAGCAGGCCCGGCACCAGCAGCACCATCAGCGCCGCGAAGGGGAACATGTCGAAGCCGTACCAGTACCAGGGCAGCTTGTCCCAGTTCAGGAACACCATGAAATCAGGCAGGATCGGGTTGCCATAAACACCGCGGCTGCCGATCTGGCGCATCAGATACATGCCCATGGCGTAGCCGCCGAGCGCGAAGAAGGCGCCGTGGCCGAGCGAGAGGATGCCGCAATAGCCCCAGATCAAATCGATGGAGAGCGCGAGGATGGCGTAGCAGACATATTTGCCCCACAGCGCGACCAGATAGGTCGGCACCTGCAGGAACGAGCCCTGCGGCAGCAACAGGTTCGACAACGGGACCAGGATGCCGACGGCCGCGACGATCAGGATGAAGGCGGTCGCGGCGCGGTCAAGCGAGCGGGTGAGGATATGCGCGCTCATGCTTCCACCGCCCGCCCTTTCAGCGCGAACAGGCCGCGCGGCCGCTTCTGGATAAACAGGATGATCAGGACCAGGATGGCGATCTTGCCGAGCACGGCGCCGGCGACCGGCTCCAGGAACTTGTTGGCGATCCCCAGCGTGAAGGCGCCGACCAGCGTGCCCCAGAGATTGCCGACGCCGCCGAACACGACGACCATGAAACTGTCGATGATGTAGCTCTGGCCGAGATTGGGGCTGACATTGTCGATCTGCGACAGCGCGACGCCGGCGATGCCGGCAATCCCCGAGCCGAGGCCGAAGGTCAGCGCGTCGACGCGGGAGGTGGCAATGCCCATCGAGGCCGCCATGCGGCGGTTCTGGGTCACCGCGCGCATCTCGAGCCCGAGCGCCGTGTAGCGCAGCATCGCGAGCAGGATCACGAACACCGCGAGCGTGAAGCAGAGAATCCAGAGCCGGTTGTAGGTGATGGTGATCTGGCCAAGCTCGAACGCGCCGCTCATCCAGGAGGGGTTGCCGACCTCGCGGTTGGTCGGACCGAATACGGTGCGCACCGCCTGCTGCAGCACCAGCGACAGGCCCCATGTCGCCAGCAGCGTTTCCAGCGGACGGCCGTAGAGGAAGCGGATGATGCTGCGCTCGATCGCAACGCCGATCCCGCCCGCGACCAGGAAAGCCAGCGGCACGGCGATCAGGAGCGAATAGTCGAACAGGCCGGGATAGCGGGTGCGAATCACCTCCTGCACCACGAAGGTGGTGTAGGCGCCTATCATCACCATCTCGCCATGCGCCATGTTGATGACGCCCATCACACCGAAGGTGATGGCAAGCCCGATCGCCGCCAGCAGCAGCACCGAGCCGAGCGAGAGACCATACCAGGCGTTCTGCACCGCCGACCACATCGCCAGATTGCTCTGGATCGAGGTGATCGCGCCGGTGATGGCCTGCGCCACCAGCGGCGGCTGGTCGGAGCCGGCGCTGGTGAGTAGCGCCAGCGCTTCCTGGTCGCCGCGGGCCTTGATGACCGAGACAGCGTCGAGCTTGTCGTTCTCGGAGGCGTCAGACTTGAACAGGATGATCGCTGCACGGGCCTCGGTGAACGCCTGCTTGGCCGCCTTGTCGGTCTCCTTCGCAAGCGCGCCCTCCACCACGGGAAGCGCGTTCTCGTCATGGCTCTTGAAAACGGATTGCGCGGCAGCGACGCGCTTCGCCGGGTCGGGCGAGAGCAGCGTCAGGCTGCCAAGCGCGGCCTCGACCGTGCGGCGCAGGCGGTTGTTGAGACGGACGGACGCCGCATTGTCCGGCAGCTTGTCGACCACAGCGCCGGTGGCGGCATCGATGATCTTGCCGTCTGCTTGCGTGATGAAGACTTTCTTGCTCTCAGGATCGGCCGACAGCCGCTCTTCCTGGAGCGCCGAAATGATCGGGAAGGCGAGCGGATTGCCCGAGCTTGCGACCGCCTCGATCGCTTCCGCGGTATCGGAAAATTCGTCATTGGCGAACTTGGCGACCGCATCCTCGAACGGGCCCGCGAAGGCGGGCAGCGCGAAGCAAGCGATCAGCAGGACTGAAAGAACGAGCGCGCGAAAACGCTCAAGAAAATAGCCAAACACGTGACGACCCCGGCAGGAGTGGTGAGGAGAAGGCGACGAACACCGCCGCCTTCTCCAGTCTCTTGGAAGGTTGTTGAATGAACGGATCAGATCAGGAGCCCTGACCGCCGCACTTGTTGGTCTTGGTGTTCCAGTTGCCGCACTTCTTGCCGACCCAATCGCCGATCAGGTCCCTGGAGCCTTCGAGCTCCTTCGACCAGGCATCGCCCGCGACGAGGCCGGGAGTCTTCCACACCACGTCGAACTGGCCATTGCCCTTGATCTCGCCGATGAACACCGGCTTGGTGATGTGGTGGTTCGGCAGCATCTTGGAGACGCCGCCGGTCAGGTTCGGCGCTTCGATGCCGGGCAGCGCGTCGATCACCTTGTCCGGATCGGTCGACTTCACCTTCTCGACCGCCTTCACCCACATGTTGAAGCCGATGTAGTGCGCTTCCATCGGGTCGTTGGTCACGCGCTTCGGATTCTTGGTGTAGGCCTGCCAGTCCTTGATGAACTTCTCGTTGGCGGGGGTCTTGATCGACTCGAAGTAGTTCCAGGCGGCGAGATGGCCGACCAGCGGCTTGGTGTCGATGCCGGCCAGTTCTTCCTCACCGACCGAGAACGCGACCACCGGGATGTCGGTCGCCTTGATGCCCTGGTTGCCGAGCTCCTTGTAGAAGGGAACGTTGGCGTCGCCGTTGATGGTGGAGACCACCGCCGTCTTCTTGCCGGCCGAGCCGAACTTCTTGATGTCGGCCACGATCGTCTGCCAGTCGCTATGACCGAACGGCGTGTAATTGATCATGATATCTTCCTGCTTGACGCCCTTCGACTTCAAGTAGGCTTCCAGGATCTTGTTGGTGGTGCGCGGATAGACGTAGTCGGTGCCCGCCAGCACCCAGCGCTTCACCTTCTCGTCCTTCATCAGGTAGTCGACCGCGGGGATCGCCTGCTGGTTCGGAGCGGCGCCGGTGTAGAACACGTTGCGCTCGGACTCTTCGCCCTCATACTGCACGGGGTAGAACAGGATGTTGTTCAGCTCCTTGAACACCGGGAGCACGGATTTGCGCGACACCGAGGTCCAGCAGCCGAACACGACCGCGACCTTGTCCTTGGTGATGAGCTCGCGCGCCTTTTCCGCGAACAGCGGCCAGTTCGATGCGGGATCGACGACGACAGCCTCGAGCTTCTTGCCGAGCACGCCGCCTTTCTTGTTCTGCTCGTCGATCAGGAAGAGAATCGTATCCTTCAGCGTGGTCTCGCTGATGGCCATGGTGCCTGAGAGTGAATGCAGGATGCCGATCTTGATGGTGTCGTCGGCCGCTTTGGCCGGAGAAAATGGCGACGACGCCAAGCCCAAAACCAGGCCCGCGGCGGCAGCGAGCCAGCCGCGGCGGCTCAGCCTTGCTATATCGTGAGTAAGCTGTGTGATCATGAAATGTCATCTCCCTGACGCAGGCGTGAACGCATGCGAACGGCCCCACGGCCGCCTGCGACAAAAGGAATCGCAAGAACCATGCCACGGTCGAGGCACCGCTTAAGCCACTGCTGGCGCACCGCAATTTGGCGTTTCAGGAAGAATGCAGAGAACGGCAGCCCAATTATTGGGCGACAAAAATGTATGCCAAAGCGGCAATCAGTTCATTTTTTGAGCAATTAAACCGAGCTGGCTAAATTTCCGGCAGCCAATTGTGACGCTGTCACGACATCGGACTCGCCCCTGCAATAGCAACTTCGCTCCCGAGGCCGACCCAATCCGAGGAGAGTTTACCTTGAAAGTGCCGCGTTCATGTTCCATATGACTGTCATGACCCGCGCGAATCGCCGGGTCGGCGCAAGCTTGCGTGTTCTAGGCCGCCTTGGTTCCAACCAGCCTCGGCGGCTTTTGGCTTGCCTTTGATCAGCCAACAGCACCGATGCCCCAAACACGCGGGTATCACTGATGCCCTCACGCGCCCGGCCCACATGGCCGGCGCGCCTGACGTTTTGATGGAAAGACCTCCCTTTTGACCTCCTTTCAGGATTTCGGCCTTGCCGATCCCATCGCCCGCGCGCTTCGGGAAGAGAACTACGTCACCCCCACTCCGATCCAGGCCCAGACCATTCCGCTCGCGCTCGAAGGCCGCGATGTGATCGGCATAGCGCAAACCGGCACCGGCAAGACCGCTTCCTTCGCGCTGCCGATCCTCAACCGCCTGCTGCAGAACCGCACCAAGGTGCAACCGAAGTCGTGCCGCGTGCTGGTGCTCTCGCCGACCCGCGAATTGTCGGGGCAGATCCTCGACAGCTTCAATGCCTATGGCCGCCACATCCGCCTCTCTTCCGCGCTCGCGATCGGCGGCGTGCCGATGGGGCGGCAGGTCCGCTCGGTGATGCAGGGCGTCGAGGTCATGGTCGCGACCCCCGGCCGCCTGCTCGACCTCGTGCAGAGCAACGGCTTGAAGCTCAATCAGGTCGAGTTCCTGGTGCTCGATGAAGCCGACCGCATGCTCGACATGGGCTTCATCAATGACATCAGGAAGATCGTCGCCAAGCTGCCGCAGAAGCGACAGACGCTGTTCTTCTCTGCGACGATGCCGAAGGATATCGCCGAGCTCGCCGAAGCGATGCTGCGTGATCCGGCCCGCGTGGCGGTAACACCGGTGTCCTCGACCGCCGAGCGCGTCACGCAGCGCATCATCCAGGTCGATTTCACCGCCAAGCCCGCCATACTGGCGCAACTGCTGAAGCAGGAACCGGTCAACCGCGCGCTGGTGTTCACCCGCACCAAGCACGGTGCCGACAAGGTGGTGAAGGGGCTGGAGAAGGCCGGCATCGCGGCTAACGCTATACACGGCAACAAGTCGCAGAATCACCGCGAGCGCACGCTGGCGGCATTTCGTTCCGGCGAAATCCGCACCTTGGTCGCGACCGACATCGCCGCGCGCGGCATCGACGTCGACGGCATCAGCCATGTCGTCAATTACGACCTTCCCAACGTGCCGGAGACCTATGTGCACCGCATCGGCCGCACCGCACGCGCCGGCGCCGACGGCGTTGCAATCTCGCTGATCGCGGGCGCAGAGGAGATGGGATACTTGCGCGACATCGAACGGCTGATCCGGGTGGCGCTGCCGCGCGAAGATCGCCGTACACCGGGCAATCGCGAGCAGGCGCCTGCTCCCGCCGCCCCACATCGGGCGGCTGGACGATCGGCGCAGCGCCCCCATCAGACCAGAGGAAATGAATCACCTCAGGCAGCAAAAGGCCCTCGCCGCCGCCGCCGTCGAGGTGGTAAGAATGGCGCGCCACAGGCGAACCGGGGCGAGTCGCCACGTTCGCCGCAGATCGGCAAGAGCGAGGGTAAGCAGGGCGGCATTCAAGGCGTCGCCTTCTTGCACCGCGAAAGCCGGGCGAAACCGCAGCCCAACCGCAACAACCAAACGCAGCACTAGCCGTCTATCGATTCTGGAGACCCACATGGCTAAGGAAGAGCTGATCCAGTTCGAGGGGCTGGTGACCGAAATCCTCCCCGACGCACGCTATCGCGTGCAACTCGATACCGGACACGAGATTGTCGCCTACACGGCCGGCAAGATGAAGAAAAATCGCATCAAGACGCTGGCCGGCGACCGGGTTACGATTGAAATGTCGCCCTACGACCTCGAGAAGGGGCGGCTGATTTTCCGTCACAAGGATGAACGCCCGAGTTCGCCCGGCGGCCCGCCACGCGGCCAGCCGCCACGGGGCGGCCAGTTCCGCCGCCGCTGACGTGCCCCGAAGCCGTCCGGAATCGCGCACGACGCCCTGACGTCTTGCGCGATCCCTGCGGTTTCCACGTTCGAACGAAATCCGCGCACGTCAGGATTGTTTTAGGCCCGTTTTTCGCATAATATCGGGTTAATCGATTTTCGGCCGGACGACATTAGCCATCCACCGGTATCCCGGTTCGGCGCTGACGACCCTTCCAAAATTCGATCCACCAGCCTGCCACAAGCGGGCTTTGACTTGTCTATCTGAGAAGGGACTATCCCGTGAGCATGGGAACCGTGAAGTGGTTTAACGCAACCAAGGGCTACGGCTTCATTCAGCCCGATGACGGCGGCAACGACGTGTTCGTGCACATCAGCGCTGTCGAGCGCGCTGGCTTGGGCACGCTGCGCGAAGGCCAGAAGATCTCCTACGAGATCGTGTCCGATCGTCGGTCCGGCAAATCCGCCGCCGACAATCTGCGTTCGGCGGGCTGACCGACGACGGGCCTGCGTCCGCAGCGCCCATACGCATCAAGAACACTGAACAAAGAGAAGCCGCGCCGACCGCGCGGCTTTTCGCTTTAAGAAACCGGCGTGCAGCTACTGCTTGGCTTGGTGGGCGGCGGATAGTCGACGCAGGGCGACTGTCTCGGCCGGGTGTAGGCTTGGTCTTGCCATGGAATCTCGGTCTTGAGCACGTAACCAGTTAGCGACTTGTATTTGTAACTGACCTCGCTCCAGATCAGCCAGGTATTCGGTATCAATAACCCCGGTGGAACCGGTACCGTATCATTCGGCTTGTGCGGCGAATTCTGAAGCGCGGCTGTCGGCGAGCCGCTCATTGTGACGGTGGCCGACTGGCTCCACTGGATCTTCGCGATACCGTTCTTGTCGATGAATACTTCCGAGACGGTCGCGGTCAGCGGTGTCAAGGAATAAGGCAACAGGATTGCTCCGCTCAGGGCGAAGACATTCTGCATGTCCGTGGTGGTGACGCTGTTCAGCGATTGCGACGTCAGGTCGGATGCCGCGCGCGCCACCAGCGCCAGCTTGCGCTGGATGGCGACGAAGGAGCTGACCTCGACCGTTCCGAAGACCAGCACCAGCATAATGGGCACGATCAGCGCGAACTCGGTCGCTGCCACGCCGCGGCAATCGTTGACGAGATTGCGGACCTGGCGGCGCACGTGCCAGATCGATGAGAGAAACCTCATTTTCATCGTTTCGCTCATGAGCATGTCGTCCCGCCAGTTAGGAAGGGCTCGTTCCTGAAGACCGCGATTGCCGACAACAGGCGTTTGCTGCCATTCAGATTGGAGGGGTCGTAGCCGAGCACGTCTCCAAAGTTGAGCATCTTGGTGACGATGACGGGCCACTGATAGAACAACCTAGCCACGACGAAATTGCCGTCTTGGCCAGGACAGTATTTCATATCATCGATGAAGGCGCCGCCCGAACCGATCTGGTTAGGGATTTTGATCACGTTGACCTGCGGGTAACTACGAACGTCGACATAGATGCCCTTGCAGTCGAACATGAAACTGAGCTTGTGGGCGCAGACCGCATTCTTGAAGTCCTGCGGACTGAGCGAGCCGCTTTGCGCCTGTCCGGTCAGGACCAAGCGCGCGGAATCCTGGGTGATCGTCTCGAGCACCTGGCCGGCGAAGAATATCAGCGCCGTCTCGATGATCGCAAACAACAACACGAAGAACACCGGAGCGACGAGGGCGAATTCGACGGCGGTTACGCCGCGACGATCGCGGCGAAACCGGCGCAACAATTTCCGGAAAGAGCCTGGAGGCTGTGGCATCGGAGGAGTCTCGTAGCGGGGTGGTGCCGCAACGATTATCTGAAACAGATTGTCGAAATGTTTCGTCGGATCGCGACAGCACGACCCGTTCCGTTAGGTCGGCGTTAAGCATGGGCGGACAGCGCAAGGCCGCCGCCGACGGCCTCTGCAGGTTTCGTTAGTTGGGGGACGACGGTTTGGGGGCGGTCCCGCCCTGCCCGCTTGCCTGGGTGCTGAGCGAGCCGGCCTGATCGATCGTGGACTTGAAGTAGTTCTCGCCGTCGCCGAGCGTCACGCGGCGTTGGCAGATCGGCATGCAGCTATAGGATTCCCGCTCGATGCCGCGATAGACGGTGACGAGCTGGTCGCTCGGGCCCTGGACCTGGATCTGGCGGTCGACCAGGATCTCGCCGTTGCGGTCCATCGCGATGAAATTGGTGGCGCCGTAACCCTTGCCCGTGACGACCACGACGCCGCCGGTCTGCAGCGTCACATCGGCGATCATGGGGTTGCCGACCACGATGGTGGCGATGCCGGTCGGGAGCTTGACGAGCTTGGCCTGGTCGACATTGACCTCGATCCGATCAGGATCGGCCGCGGCAAAGCTTGCGGAAGGCCATGCCGCGGCGGCGGCTGCGAGAAGGCTGAAGGCAAGACCCGCCAACGTGCGGACACGCTCTGACTTGAACGACATACTCTACCCCGGGGCATTGACAAGCCGGCAACCGCGATACGCAGCGGAAGCGACACCCGACAGAGCTAAACTGACAACAATTCATGAACGAAGTGCAAAAAGCGCTTCCGCAATTTCATCCGCATTCATTTCCAGGAGGGACAAACGAACTGCCCGATGATCTAGCTTGTCGAACCGAGGTCTCCCCCGTGAGGATCAACCATGGGGCGGCTCGGACGCGATCGCTGCATTCTTGGCGTGGCGCGCCATAGAGGAGCACGATCGAGTCTCTCATCGAACCCAAGATATGTGCATTTTATCGATTGTCTTAAGCCCGCGTTGACTCTGCGTCGGAACTGTCAAATTTGGCGCGATCTTTCTGCAATCGAATTAACTGCTGCGCAATTGTCGCACCCCTAGGTTCGCGTGCATGGTCACGGCGCTGAGAACGCTGGGGTGACCAAAACACTAAGTTCGACCAGCCACGTGCACACCAGGAGCAATCTATGAAGAACCTCGTTTCGCGTTTCATTAAGGACGAATCGGGCGCGACCGCCATCGAATACGGTCTGATCGCCGCCCTCATTGCCGTCGTGATCATTGGCACCCTTCGAGTCATCGGCACCGATCTCAACGCCAAGTTGGTGGCAGTGGACAACGGGCTGAAGTAATCCGCTCTTTTCGGCAAAGGCCCCGGCGATCCGGGGCCTTTGTCTTATGTCTTATGTCTTATTCGTCGAATTGAACGGCGACGGTATGCGTAGATCAACTGTTCCGCGCCTCGCGGTCACAAAGAGCTGCTTTCGTGCCGGCAATCTGAACGACGCACCCGCGCAGACCGTCTGCGTCGCCCTGGCACTGGCAGTTATCACGCTCGCCTGGCGCATTGCGGCAGTCTGGTGACGTGCCGGCCTTCGCCGATTATTCATCTCTCGCGGCTAGATTCGAGGCGCCACTCATCCTGACCGCTCGGGCTCGCGTAATCACATGATCCTCGACATTCTTCGCCTGCTGCTGTTTCCCGCACTGATGGCGTTCGCGGCTGCAAGCGACCTTGTCAGCATGACGATTTCAAACCGTGTGTCGCTGGCGCTCGTGGCGGGCTTCGTCGTGCTCGCGCTTGCGAGCGGCATGGGGTTCTATGAGGTGCTTTCGCATGCCGGTGCCGGCGCCGCCGTGCTCGCGGCTGGATTTGCCTGCTTTGCGTTCGGCTGGATTGGCGGCGGGGACGCCAAGGTTGCAGCCGGCGCTGCGCTCTGGTTCGGCTTCGATCATCTCCTGCCCTATCTGCTCTATGCGTCCGTGTTCGGCGGCGCGCTGACGCTGCTGCTGCTCCAGTTCCGACGATGGCCGCTGCCCTACCCGCTGCTGGGCCAGGCCTGGCTGCTGCGGCTGCATGCCAAGGAGACCGGCATTCCCTACGGCATCGCGCTCGCGCTTGGCGCGCTCGTGATCTATCCCGAGACCGGGTGGATGAAGGCGGTCGACTTCGCGCATTTCGTAATGCGTTGAAAGGGCGGAAGTAACTGCCCGTTAAGGCGATTTAGATACGCCTCATTAACCATGCTTTGACGAATAGCTGGTCAACTGCCGATCACGGCGGCGGAACCGTCGCGTCGTCCTGTGGAAAGTGAAGCGTAATGAACACCGCACGCATTGTGGTCTTGGCTATCGCCGGCGTTGCCGGCCTCGCGGCCCTGTATCTGGCGAGCGGAAGCAATAACCAGCCCGCTCCCAAATCCCAGCCCGCGGCGCAACTGCCGACCATCGACATCCTCGTCGCGAAGTCCGACATCGGTCTCGGCCAGTCGGTCAAGGCCGACGATTTGCAGTGGCAGACCTGGCCGGCCTCGAGCGCGAGCGGCTCGTACATGCGGCGCGACGGCAAGGCCGACGCCATGAAGGACGTCATTGGCTCGATTGCCCGCGCCCCCTTCATCGCCGGCGAGCCGATCCGCGAGCAGAAGCTGGTGAAGGCCGATGGCAGCGGCTTCATGGCCGCGATCCTGCCGTCCGGCATGCGCGCGATTTCGACCGAAATCTCGCCGGAGACCGCTGCCGGCGGCTTCATCCTGCCGAACGACCGGGTCGACGTCATTCTCTCCCGGCGCGAGAAGAACCCGGACGGCCAGGGCGCCGACATCGTCAATTCGGAGATCATCCTGAGCAATGTCCGCGTGCTCGCGATCGACCAGGCGCCGAAGGAGAAGGACGGTACCAGCGCGCTGATCGGCAAGACCGTGACGCTCGAGCTCAAGCCCGAACAGGCGGAAACGCTGGCGCGTGCGCGCCAGAGCGGCACGCTGACGCTGGCGCTGCGCAGCATCGCCGACGTCAATATCGTCGAGGCCAACGCCGACAATCAAACACGCCGGCGCGGCCAAAGCATCAACGTCATCCGGTACGGCATCGCCAGCCCGCAAACGGTACAGAAGTGAGCGAAAGGGCGCAGGGAATGAAGGGCTGGGGGAATCGATCGATGATGCGGGCTTTCGTCGTTCGCGCCCTGTCGTTTTCGGCCGCTGTCGCCTTCACACTGAACCCGGCCCTGACGCCGGTGGTGGCGAGCGATTACCGCGTCGCGGCGCCGCCCGCGGCCGACGGCCAAGCCAGTGCGCGCTTCCTGTCGCTCGGGGTCGGCAAATCGGTCGTGATCGACCTGCCGCGCGACATCAAGGACGTGCTGGTGGCCGATCCCAAGATCGCCAATGCCGTGATCCGCTCCTCGCAGCGCGCCTACATCATCGGCGCCGCGGTCGGCCAGACCAACATCGTGTTCTTCGATTCTGCCGGCGCGCAGATCGCCGCCTATGACATCGCCGTTAAACGCGACCTCAATGGGGTACGCGCGGCGCTCCGCCAGGCGCTGCCGCATGCCGACATCCAGATCGACGGCGTCGGCGACGGCGTGGTGCTGACCGGTACGGCCTCGAGCCCGATCGAGGCGCAGCAGGCCGGCGATCTCGCCGCGCGGCTTGCCGGCGGCGCTGAAAAGGTAGTCAATTCGATCGTGGTCCGCGGCCGCGACCAGGTGATGCTCAAGGTCACCGTCGCCGAGGTCGCGCGCAACATCATCAAGCAGCTCGGCATCGACCTCACCGCCAACCTGAACTACGGCACCGCGGTGGTGAGTTTCAGGAACGACAACCCCTTCACCGCCTTTGGTCGCCCGCTGCTGCCCAACAACACGGCGACAACCGCGTTCGGCGCCAGCCCCTCGGTATCGGCGACGCTGCGCGCGATGGAAAGCGCGGGCGTGGTGCGAACGCTGGCCGAGCCGAACCTGACGGCCATTTCCGGCGAGTCGGCCACCTTCATCGCCGGCGGCGAATTCCCGATCCCCGCAGGCTACTCCTGCGACCCCGTCACCCATGTCTGTATCACGCAGATCCAGTTCAAGAAATTCGGCATCTCCTTGAACTTCACGCCGGTCGTGCTGACCGAAGGCCGCATCAGCCTGCGGGTGATGACCGAAGTGTCCGAACTGTCGAACGACAATTCGATCACGCTCTCGCAATCCGTCACCGCCAATCAGGTGAACACGCTGACCATTCCCTCGATCAAGACCCGCCGCGCGGAAACGACCCTGGAAATCCCTTCCGGCGGCGCGATGGCGATGGCCGGCCTGATCCAGGAGCAAACCAAGCAGGCCATCAACGGCTTTCCGGGTCTTGCCCAACTGCCGATCCTCGGCACGCTGTTCCGCAGCCGCGACTTCGTCAACAACCAGACCGAGTTGATGGTGCTGGTGACCCCCTATGTCGTGCGCGCGGTGGCGCAGAAGGACCTGTCGCGGCCGGATGACGGCTTTGCCAACGCCTCGGACCCGCAGGCCGACTTCCTCGGCAGCATCAACCGCATCTATGGCGTGCCGGGCCGTACGGAGCCGGGGCGAAATTACCGCGGCACCTACGGCTTCATTACCGACTGAGGCGGGACGATGACACCCAAGCTGACATCCAAACGTTCCGCCGATCGCAGCCGCGCCCTCGCCCGTCTCGGGGCACTGATCGGCATTGCCGTGGCGCTCGGTGCCTGTCGGCACACAGATGATTCGCCGCTCGCGAGCTATCCCGACGATTATCGTCTGCGCCATCCGATCGCAGTCCAGGAAGCCGACCGCTCCATCGTGGTGTTCGCCGGCAGCGGCCGCGGCGGCCTCACCGCCGAACAGCGCGCCGACGTGATGGGGCTGGCGCAGACCTGGCTCCGCGAAGGCACGGGCGCGATCAGCATCGACACACCGGTCGGCGCGCCGAATGCGCGCGCCGCCGCCGATTCCCTGCGTGAGATCCAGGCGACCTTCGCCGCCGCCGGCGTGCCGCCGCGCGCGGTCGCCGTGCGCCAGTATCACCCCGAGGATCCGCGCCATTTCGCGGCCATCAGGATCAACTATGCGCGGATCTCGGCGGTGGCCGGCCCCTGCGGCACCTGGCCGGAGGACCTCGGACCGTCGATCAACAACAAGAGCTATTTCGACAACAAGCCCTATTACAATTTCGGCTGTGCCTACCAGCGCAACCTCGCCGCCATGGTCGACAATCCGAGTGACCTCGTGCAACCGCGCGCGGAGACGCCGCCATACACCGAGCGGCGTGACATCGCCTTCGCGAAATACCGGAAGGGCACCTCGACGACGACCACCTATCCCGAGGCCGACAAGGCCAAGCTGAGCGATGTGGGCAAATGATCAGCTACGCGCGCCAGAATTCCGACGCCCAGCCTGACGTCCCGCCGCCGACGGAGGAGCATATCGCGCCGGCGCCGCGGGTGTCGGTGCAGGCATTCTGCGACACGGTGGAGACCGCCGCGGCGGTGCAGTCGGCCGGCGAGGACCGCAGGCTCGCCAAGGCGCATCTGAAGATCCAGATGGGCGGCATGGCCGCCGCCATCGAGGCCTATCGCTCGGCGCCGACGCCAAACGTCATCATCCTGGAAACCGGGGCCAATGGCGACATCCTCGGCGGTCTCGACCAACTTGCCGCGGTCTGCGACGCCGGCACGCGCGTGATCGTGATCGGACGCCTCAACGATGTCGCGCTCTATCGCGAGTTGGTCCGCCGCGGCGTCAGCGACTACATGATCGCGCCTGTTGTCGCCATCGACGTGGTGCGCTCGGTCTGCAACCTGTTCTCGGCGCCGGAGGCCAAGGCGGTCGGGCGCATCCTTGCCGTGGTCGGCGCCAAAGGCGGCGTCGGCGCGTCCACGGTGGCGCATAACGTCGCCTGGGCGATCGCGCGCGACCTGGCGCTGGATTCCGTCGTCGCCGATCTCGATCTCGCCTTCGGCACCGCGGGCCTCGACTACAACCAGGATCCGCCGCAGGGAATCGCCGAGGCCGTGTTCTCGCCCGACCGCGTCGACACCGCCTTCATCGACCGGCTGCTGTCGAAATGCACCGATCACTTGAGCCTGCTGGCGGCGCCGGCCACGCTCGACCGCGTCTACGATTTCGGCGCCGAGGCCTTCGATGCAATCTTCGACACGCTTCGTACCACCATGCCCTGCACCGTGCTCGACGTCCCCCACCAATGGTCGGGCTGGACCAAGCGGGCACTGATCGCCGCCGACGACATCCTGGTGGTCGCAGTCCCCGACCTTGCCAACCTTCGCAACACCAAGAACCTGGTCGACCTCTTGAAGGCCTCGCGGCCGAACGACCGCGCGCCGCTCTACTGCCTCAACCAGGTCGGCGTGCCGAAGCGCCCCGAGATCAACGCCGCCGAATTCGCCAAGGCGATCGAGGCCGAGCCGATCGCAACGATTCCGTTCGATCCGCAGATCTTCGGCTCGGCCGCCAATAACGGCCAGATGATCGCGGAGATCTCCACCAATCATCGCACCATCGAGATGTTCCTTCAGATCGCGCAGCGGCTGACGGGCCGCGGCGAGACCAAGAAAACCAAAGGGTCGTTCCTGTCGCCCCTGCTGGGGAAGCTGCGGGCGAAATAGCCGCTCTGGAGTAGAGTCGTGTTTGGTAAGCGTAGCGCAAATGACAGTGAAGTGCGGGCACTGAGGCCCGCTGCTCACGCGCCGGAACCGTCCGCCGCAGCCACGCCGGCGCGCGAGATGGCGCCTCCGACCATGCCTTCGCCCCCGATCGCCCCGCCCAAGCCGCCGCCGGCGCCGACCGTCGACACGCGCCGGTCCGACACTTACTACCAGGTCAAGGCCACCATCTTCGGCGCGCTGATCGAGGCAATCGATCTCGCCCAGCTCGCCAAGCTCGACGGCGACTCCGCGCGCGAGGAAATCCGCGACATCGTCAACGAGATCATCGCGATCAAAAACATCGTGATGTCGATCGCCGAGCAGGAGGACCTGCTCGACGACATCTGCAACGACGTGCTCGGCTACGGCCCGCTCGAGCCGCTGTTGTCGCGCGACGACATCGCCGACATCATGGTCAACGGCGCCGGCACGGTTTACATCGAGGTCGGCGGCAAGATCCAGCGCACCGGCATCCGCTTCCGCGACAACCAGCAGCTTCTCAACATCTGCCAGCGCATCGTCAGCCAGGTCGGCCGCCGCGTCGACGAGTCTTCGCCGATCTGCGACGCGCGTCTCGCCGACGGCTCGCGCGTCAACGCCATCGTGCCGCCGCTCGCGATCGACGGGCCCGCGCTCACCATTCGTAAATTCAAGAAGGACAAGCTGACGCTGGAGCAGCTCGTCAAGTTCGGCGCAATCACGCCGGAAGGCGCAAGCATCCTGCAGATCATCGGCCGCGTCCGTTGCAACGTCTTGATTTCCGGCGGTACCGGTTCGGGCAAGACCACCCTGCTGAACTGCCTGACCAACTATATCGAGCACGACGAGCGCATCATCACCTGCGAGGACGCCGCCGAGCTGCAACTGCAGCAGCCGCATGTGGTCCGGCTGGAGACCCGGCCGCCCAATATCGAAGGCGAAGGCCAGGTCACGATGCGCGAACTGGTCCGCAACTGCCTGCGTATGCGCCCCGAGCGCATCATCGTCGGCGAGGTCCGCGGACCGGAGGCGTTCGACCTGTTGCAGGCGATGAACACCGGCCATGACGGCTCGATGGGCACGCTGCACGCCAACAACCCGCGCGAGGCGCTGTCGCGCTGCGAATCCATGATCACGATGGGTGGCTTCGCGCTGCCCTCGCGCACCATCCGCGAGATGATCTGCGCCTCGATCGACGTCATCATCCAGGCGGCGCGCCTGCGCGACGGCTCCCGCCGCATCACCCACATTACGGAGGTGATGGGTATGGAAGGCGACACCATCATCACGCAGGACGTCTTCCTGTATGACATCGTCGGCGAGGACGCCAACGGCAAGATCATCGGCCGGCATCGTTCGACCGGCATCGGCCGGCCGAAATTCTGGGAGCGCGCCCGCTACTACAACGAGGAGAATCGCCTGGCCGCTGCGCTCGACGCCGCCGAAGCGCCGCCGCCGGCATAAGGAAGCCGATGATGAACCTGCAATCGCTTGCCCTCGCCTTCCTCGCGGCAACCGCGGTCGGCGGCCTCGGCTGGGTCTTCCTCTATCCTTTGCTGTCGGGGGAGAAGCAGGCGGAAGCGCGCCGCGCCTCGATCGGCCGTTCCGAACCCGCAACCGTTCGGCAGGCCGAACGAACCCAGCGTTCGCGCCGCGAGCAGGTCGAAGGAACCTTGCGCGAGCTCGACGCGCGACGGCAGAAGGAGGCGAAGCTTCCGCTGAGCAAGCGCCTGACCCAGGCCGGCCTCGACTGGACGCCTCAGAAGTACTGGATCATTTCCGCCGTCCTTGCAGCGATCGGCTTTGCGCTCTCCTACGTGATCGGCGGCGGACTGCTCGGCGCAGTAGGCATTGCCTTCGCCGCGGGCTTCGGACTGCCGCGCTGGCTGCTCGGCTACCTGAAAAAGCGCCGTGAGGCAGCGTTCCTCAAGGCGCTCCCCGACGCCGTCGACGTGATCGTGCGCGGCATCAAAGCCGGACTGCCGTTGTTTGAATCGCTCAAGGTGGTCGCCAGCGACTCGCCTGAACCGCTCAAGAGCGAGTTCAAGGCAATCATCGAGACACAGACCATCGGCATGCCGCTCGGCGATGCCTGCGCCCGCCTTTACGAGAGCATGCCGCTGCCGGAAGCGAACTTCTTCGGCATCGTGGTCTCGATCCAGCAAAAATCCGGCGGCAATCTCTCGGAAGCGCTTGGCAACCTCTCCCGCGTGCTGCGCGACCGCAAGAAGATGAAAGAGAAGATCAAGGCGATGTCAATGGAAGCCAAGGCTTCCGCAAGCATCATCGGCGCACTGCCCCCGACCGTCATGATGCTCGTCTATATCACAGCACCCGATTACATCTCCCTGCTGTGGACCCATCCGACCGGCCAACTGATGCTGGTCGCCTGCGTGCTCTGGATGAGCATCGGCGTCTTCGTGATGAAGAAGATGATTAATTTCGATTTCTGATGGGTGAAGCATGATTGATCTTCTGGCCAGCAAGCTCCACGACGTCAGGTTCATGACCATGCTGCTTGCGGCGATCGCCGTGAGCGCAACCTGCTACTCGCTGATCATGCCGTTGTTCGCCGGCGAGAATCTGCAGAAGCGGATGAAGGCGGTGGCGAGCGAACGCGAGCGCATCCGCCAGCGCGAACGCGAGCGGATGGCCAAATCGGAGAAAGCGTCGCTGCGGCAGGCGCCGAGGCAGTTCGTCTCCAAGGTCGTGGAAGACCTCAACCTGAGCAAATGGGTGGCGCAGGAGAGCGCTCGCGACAAGCTCATCATGGCCGGCTATCGCGGCAACGCACCCTACATCACCTTTCTGTTCTTCCGTGCCCTGACGCCGATCGCCATGCTGGTCGGCGCCGCACTATATGTTTTCGTGATTGCGAAACTGGAGGGCTCGATGCTGATGAATATCGGCATCTGCCTCGGCGCGGCGTATCTCGGATTGCAGGCGCCCATGCTGTTCCTGAAGAACGCCATCACCAAGCGTCAGCTTTCGATCAGGCGCGCTTTCCCCGATGCTCTCGACCTGCTCTTGATCTGCGTCGAGTCCGGCATGTCGGTCGAGGTCGCTTTCAGGAGAGTCGCAACCGAGATCGTCGGGCAATCGGTCGCGCTGTCGGAAGAGTTCACGCTCACCACGGCGGAGCTCTCCTACCTGCAGGACCGCAAGACGGCCTATGAAAACCTCGCCGCCCGCACCGGGCTCGAGAGCGTGAAGTCGGTCTGCCTGGCGCTGCAGCAGTCCGAGCGATACGGCACGCCGCTCGGCCAGAGCCTGCGCGTGATGGCGCAGGAAAATCGCGACATGCGCATGTCGGAGGCCGAGAAGAAAGCTGCCGCGCTGCCGCCGAAACTGACGGTACCGATGATCCTGTTCTTCCTGCCCTGCCTCTTCATCGTCATTCTCGGACCGAGCTACATCAGGATCACCGAGCTGCACTGAAGCGGTTGCGCGCGTCCCTGCGAGAGCGTTTTCGAGCGAAGTGGATACCGGTTCGCGTGAAGAAAACGCGTCAAATCAAGAATCTAGAGCTTCGGTTCTGATTCAATCAGAACCGAAAATGCTCGAGCGATCTGGAGCTGGAACGCCGGAGACGGATCAGTCGTCGCGCGCTACGATCGGCACCGGTTTCGCCGCTGCGGTTCGCGGATTGTCCCGGCCCTTCAGCATGTCGCGGAGGTAGGCGACATTGGCGGCGGCTTCGTCCGCCGGCAGGTCGGCCTTGACGATATTCTCGGCTTCCGCGAATCGGCCCTGCAAGCCGACCACCAGGGCAAAGTTCTGCCGCACCCGGCTGTCGGCCCGGCTGCTGGCATAGGCACGGCGCAGCTTCTCTTCCGCCTTGGGCAGGTCGCGGCTCAGCATGTAGGACAGGCCGAGATTGGACAGTACGGACGGTTCGTCCGGCGCGAGGCGCAGCGCGCTCGCATAATAGCGGCGCGCCTCGTCATGCCGGCCAAGCCTGTCGAGCGTGGTTCCCTGCACCGACAGGATGCGCCAATCGGGATTGTCGGGTGAGTGCGCGCGGCTCAGCACGTCGAACGCCGCCTGCGCATTGCCGTTGTCGGCAAGCGCCCGGCCGTAGGCTGCGAGCAGTGGCCGGTTGCCGGGATTGGCGATGGTGGCCTGTTCCAGCATCGCGACCGCCTGCGCCCGCTGCCCGGTCGTGCGCAGCGCCTGACCGTAACCGATCGCGGCGTCGACATCCTTCGGATTGGCGCGATAGCGCTCGCCATAGAATTCGACGGCGCGGCGCGGGTCATCCGGCGCGGCTGCGGCAGTCCTCGTCCGCGTGGTCAGGGAGCCCGCGACGTCGGAGAGCGTCTGGCAGCCGCCAAGACTTGCCGCCAGCAGCGCCGAAAGGGCAGCCGACGCGAGCGCGCGGGCAAGACTGGACTGTCGACGCATGGCGCTTTAACTCACAATTTCGCGCGAAAAGAACGAGCCGAATGCACCAGCAATAGACTGTCAACCCTAACGTCTGGTTAATTAGGCAGCGCCCCTGCCATTGACGAGAGTCGCATGCCATCCATCTTCGAAACTGCGTCCGTGTCGAACGCCATTCCCATCACTTTCGTCACCAAATCGAACTGGGAGCAGATCCGCGAGACGCTTCCCGCGCATGCGCGGCAGTTCGCCCAGGCCAATGGCTTTGCGGCCAGGCCCGGCAAATATCTCGCGCTTCCGGCGCCCGACGGTTCGCTCGCACAGGTGCTGTTCGGACTTGAGGATGAGGCAAGCCGGTCGCGCGATCCATTCCGGCCGGGCAGCCTGCCCGGATTGCTGCCATCAGGCCTCTACCGCTTCGCCAATGCGCCGCACGATACGCGGCTCGCAGCACTCGCCTTTGCGCTCGGCAGCTACCGTTTCGGCCGCTATCGCAAGGCGGAAGCGCCCGACGTGCAGCTGGTGCCGCCGGATGGCGTCGACGCGGCAGACCTGGCGCGCATGGTGGAGGCCGCATGCCTGGCGCGCGACCTCATCAACACGCCCTCGAACGACATGGGGCCGCAAGAGCTGGCGCAGGCGGCGGAGCAGGTCGCGGCGCGGTTCGGCGCCACTTTCAACTGCATCATCGGCGACGAGCTGGTGCGACAGAATTTTCCGCTGGTCCACGCCGTCGGCATGGCGTCGAACCGCGCGCCGCGCCTGATCGATTTCACCTGGGGCAACCCCGATCACCCCAAGGTGACGCTGGTCGGCAAGGGCGTCTGCTTCGACACCGGCGGGCTCGATCTGAAACCATCGAGCGGCATGCTCATCATGAAGAAGGACATGGGCGGCGCCGCCAATGTGCTGGCGCTGGCACAGATGGTGATGGATGCGAAGCTCAAGATACGGCTGCGCGTGCTGATCCCCGCGGTCGAGAATGCGGTCGCGGGCAACGCCTTCCGCCCGCTCGACATCTTCACCTCGCGCAAGGGGCTGACGGTCGAGATCGGCAACACCGACGCCGAGGGACGGCTGGTGCTTGCCGACGCGCTGGCGCTCGCCGATGAGGAGAAGCCGGATCTCCTGATCGATTTGGGTACGCTGACCGGCGCCGCGCGCGTGGCGTTGGGGCCGGACCTGCCGCCATTCTATACGCAGGACGATACGCTGGCAGCGGAGGTGGCGGCGCATGCGAGAGCGGAGCATGATCCATTATGGCGCATGCCGCTATGGCCTGCCTACGATGCCTGGCTGGATTCGAAGACCGCCGACATCACCAACGCGCCGTCGGGCACCTTCGCCGGTTCGATCACGTGCGCGCTGTTCCTGCAGCGCTTCGTCGAGCACGCCAAACGCTGGCTGCATGTCGATATCTACGGCTGGACTCCCAGCGCGAAACCGGCGCGGCCCGAGGGCGGCGAATGCCAGGCGGCGCGCGCGATCTACAAACTGTTGAGCCAGCGCTATGGATGATCCGCGCCTGACACCTTCCCGCGGCGACATCGCAGCCAAATATCTCGAAGGCAAGGTGCGCGCTGAGCGCTTCGTTGCGGGCGAGGAGTTCGAGATCGCGCACGCACTCGCACCGCTCCGCGACGGCCCCCGCTCCGACGCTACGCTGCTGACGCAGGCTCTGAAGGGCGAGCGCGTCACCATCTATGACCGCAACAGCGAGGGATTCGCCTGGGGCCAGCTTGGCAGCGACGGCTATGTCGGCTGGCTGCCCGACGCCGCACTGGCAAAACCTTCCGCCGCGCCGACCCAGAAGGTGACGGCGCTGCGGACTTTTGCGTTCCCCGGTCCCTCGATCAAGCTACCGCCGGTCGAGACGCTGTCGCTCGGCGCCAGGCTGAACGTCGCGCGCGAGGACGGCACGTTCGCGGTGACGCGCGAGGGCTGGTATCTGCCGCGCCGCCATGTCGGCAGCATCGACGGGATCGAGGATGATTTCGTCACCGTGGCCGAACGTTTCGTCGGCACGCCCTATCTCTGGGGCGGCAAGAGCAGCCTCGGTATCGATTGCTCCGGCCTGGTGCAGATCGCGCTGACCGCCGCCGGCACCGGCTGTCCGCGCGACAGCGACATGCAGCAGCAAGGCCTCGGGCGCGAGCTGAGCGCGGCGGAAGCAAAGAAACTGCAACGCGGCGACCTGATCTTCTGGAAGGGCCATGTCGCCATCGTGCGCGATGCGACCACGATCGTGCATGCCAATGCGCATCACATGGCAACCGTGATCGAGCACACCACGGAAGCCATCGCCCGCATCAAGGCGGCCGGCAGCGACGTGGTCGCGATCAAGCGGCTTTAACTCGTAGCCCGGGTGGAGCGCAGCGCAACCCGGGACAGCTGCGTCAAGGTCCCACCGGCGGACCCCGGGTTATGGACTAACGATGGCGCTCCTTCACCTCTCCCATTGGGAGAGGTCGGCGCGCAGCGCCGGGTGAGGGGCTCCGCTCTCTCGAGGGACCTGCCCCCCTCACCCGATTTGCTTGCGCAAATCGACCTCTCCCCGCTGGGGAGAGGTGAACCGAGCCCGCGGCTCCCTCAACGCGACTCGAGACAGGCCAGCATGGAGTTACGTTGCCACGGCACCATTGCCTGCCGTCTCCAGGCGGAAGGCGGCGGCGAAGAGGGCGCGGGTGTAGTTGCTCTTCGGGTTCTTGAACAGTTCGGAGGCCGGGCCCTCCTCCTCGACCTTGCCGGATTTCATCACGATCAGATGGCTGGCGAGCGACGCCACCACGCGCAGATCGTGCGAGATGAACATGTAGGTGAGGTCGCGCTTGCGCTGCAATTCGCGCAAGAGGTCGACCATCTGCGCCTGGAACAGCATGTCGAGCGCGCTGGTCGGCTCGTCGAGCACCACGAAATTCGGCTCCAGCACCACCGCGCGCGCGATCGAGATGCGCTGGCGCTGGCCGCCGGAAAATTCATGCGGATAGCGGAAGCGCCAATCCGGCTTGAGGCCGACATCCGTCAGTGCCTTGATCACCCGCGCCTCGCGCTCCTCGGCCGACAACTGGCGCTGATGAACGGTCAACCCTTCGGCCACGATGTCGCCGACCGACATGCGCGGGCTCAGCGCGCCGAACGGATCCTGGAACACGATCTGCATGTCGCGGCGGAACGGCCGCATCTGCTTGAAGCGCAGGCCCTGGATGTTGCTACCCAAGAATACGATCGGCCCGTCGGAGGAGATCAATCGCAGCAGCGCGAGCCCGAGCGTGGTCTTGCCGGAGCCGGATTCGCCGACCACGCCGAGCGTCTCGCCCTTGCGCACGGCGATGCTGACGCCGTCGACCGCCTTGATATGACCGACAGTCGAGCGCAGCAATCCGCGCTTGATCGGGAACCAGACCTTCAGATTATCCGCCGACATCACCACCGGCTGGTCCGGGCGCGGCGGCGCCGGATCGGGCTTCGGCTCCGCGGCGAGGAGATCGCGGGTGTAAGGATGCTTCGGCGCGGTGAAGACCTGCTCGACCGGACCATGCTCGACGATCTTGCCGCCATTCATGACGCAGACGGTATCGGCGATCCGGCGGACGATGCCGAGATCATGGGTGATGAACAGCATGCTCATGCCGAGCCGGGTGCGGATTTCGGCCAGCAGCGCCAGGATCTGCGCCTGCACGGTGACGTCGAGCGCCGTCGTCGGCTCGTCCGCGATCAGAAGGTCGGGCTCGTTGGCGAGCGCCATCGCGATCATCACGCGCTGGCGCTGGCCGCCGGAGAGCTGATGCGGATAGCTCTGCAGCCGCGTCTCCGGCTCGGGAATGCCGACCTGCGTCAGGAGCTCGATGGTGCGCGCCCGCGCCGCCGCGCCGCGCACACCGCTGTGCAGCGACAGGATCTCGCCGATCTGCGACTCGATGGTGTGCAGCGGATTGAGCGAGGTCATCGGCTCCTGGAAGATGATCGAGATGTCGTTGCCGCGCATCTCGCGCATCTCGCGCTCCGAGGCGGTAAGAAGGTCGCGCCCCTTGAACCGGACGCTGCCGGAAGGATGGGACGCGGCCGGATAGGGTAACAGCCTCAGGACCGACAATGCGCTGACGGATTTGCCCGAGCCGGATTCGCCGACCAGCGCGACGCATTCGCCGCGCTTGATCGAGAACGAAACATGGTCGACCGCGATCGACGGGCCGAAGGCGACCGAGAGGTCGCGGACATCGAGCAGCGGCTGGTTGATGGCGTCCATGATGCGGCCCTCTACCTGAACGTCTTGCGCGGGTCGAAGGCGTCACGCGCGGCCTCGCCGATGAAGATCAGCAGCGAGAGCATGATCGCGACCGAGAAGAAGCCGGTGAAGCCGAGCCACGGCGCCTGCACATTGGCCTTGCCTTGCGCCAGCAATTCACCGAGCGAAGGCGAGCCCGGCGGCAAGCCAAATCCTAAGAAGTCCAGCGCGGTCAGCGTCATCACCGAGGACGAGACGATGAACGGCAGGAAGGTCATGGTCGCCACCATCGCGTTCGGCAACAGGTGGCGGAACATGATCACCGCATTGGAGACGCCGAGCGCGCGCGCCGCCTGGATGTACTCGAAATTGCGCCCGCGCAAAAATTCCGCGCGCACCAGGCCGACCAGCGACACCCAGGAGAACAACAGGAGAATGCCGAGCAGGATGAAGAAGCCCGGTGGCAGCACCGCCGAGATGATCAGCAGCAGATAGAGCGAGGGGATCGCGGTCCAGACCTCGATCAGGCGCTGGAACGTCAGATCGATCCAGCCGCCGAAATAGCCCTGCACGCCGCCGGCGGCGACGCCGATGATCGAGGACAGGATGGTCAGCGTCAGGCCGAACAGCACCGAAATCCGGAAACCATAGATCAGGCGTGCCACCACGTCGCGGCCCTGGTCGTCGGTGCCAAGCCAGTTGTATTCAAGGTCGCGGCAGCCGCTGAGCTGCTTCCTCTCGACCACCTCCTTGCACTGCGCTTCGGTCAGGAGCCAGGTCGGCTTCGACGGCGCCGGCGTCGGCAGATCGAGATTGTGGGTGTCGTAGGAATAGCGGATTGGCGGCCAGATGATGGTGCCGCCCTTGGCCGCGATCTGCTTCTGCAAATAGGGATCGCGGTAATCCGCCGTGGTCTCGAAATCGCCGCCGAACGTCGTCTCCGCATAATTGAAGAGCACCGGCCAATAGAGCCGACCGTCATAGCGGACCATCAGCGGGCGATCATTGGCGATGAAATTGGCGAACAGCGAGATCACGAACAGCGCGAGGAAGATCCAGAACGACCAGTAGCCTCGGCGGTTGGCCTTGAAGTTCTGCCAGCGGCGCTTGTTAAGCGGCGACGGCTCGAAGGGATGGCGGCTCGGCGGCACGGCTTCGCCGAGCGGCGACTGCGTCGTGGTCTCGACCGGCTGGGGCGCAAGCATCGTCATCAGACTTCCCTCGCCTCGAAATCGATCCTTGGATCGATCCACATGTAAGCGAGATCGGAGATCAGGTTCACGACCAGACCGACCAGCGAAAAGATGAACAGCGTGCCGAACACGACAGGATAGTCGCGGTTCAGCACGCTCTCGAAGCCGAGCAGGCCGAGCCCGTCGAGCGAGAAGATGGTCTCGATCAAAAGCGAGCCGGAGAAGAAGGCGTGGATGAACGCGCTCGGAAAACCCGCGATCACGATCAGCATCGCATTACGGAAGATGTGGCCGTACAGCACCTGCCGCTCACTGCAGCCCTTGGCGCGCGCGGTCATGACATATTGCTTGCGGATCTCATCCAGGAACGAGTTCTTGGTCAGCAGCGTCATGGTGGCAAACGCCCCCAGCGCCATCGAGATCAAGGGCAGCGTGATGTGCCAGAAATAGTCGATGATTTTCCAGTACCAGGGGAACTGCGACCAGCCGTCCGAGGTCAGCCCGCGCAGCGGGAACAGGTTGAAGAACGAGCCGCCGGCGAACAGGATGATCAGCAGGATCGCGAACAGGAAGCCGGGAATCGCAAAACCGATGATGACCACCGCCGAGGTCCAGGTGTCGAACCGCGAGCCGTCATGCACGGCCTTACGGATCCCGAGCGGGATCGAGATCAGGTAGGTCAGCAGCGTCATCCAGATGCCGAGCGACATCGACACCGGCAGCTTCTCCTTGATCAGCTGGATCACGCTGACGTCGCGGAAATAGCTCTTGCCGAAATCGAAGCGGGCGAAGTTCCACACCATCAGCAGGAAGCGCTCGGGCGCCGGCTTGTCGAAGCCGAACTGCTTTTCGAGATTCTTGATGAAGGCCGGATCGAGGCCCTGCGCACCGCGGTACTTCGAACTCACCGCATCCGCCGAGGCGCCGCCCGGCGCACGCGCGGCAAAATCACCGCCGGAAGACCCCGAGACTCGCGAGGAGCCGCCGGTATCGGCGCCGGAGAGCTGGGCCAGCACACGCTCGACCGGTCCGCCCGGCGCGAACTGCACGACCACGAAAGACACGAAGAGGATGCCGAGCAGCGTCGGCACCATCAGGAGAATGCGGCGGGCGATATAGGCGCTCATGTCTTACTTCGGCTGTTCGGCGTTACCGGCCTTGGCCGGGTCGGCCCACCAGTTATCCGGCGCTCCCACGCCTTGTGCATAGCGCGCCGGCTTCGGCGGATGGGCGAACAGATCCCAATAGGCCACCTTGTGCGTGTTGGCGTACCACTGCGGCACCCAATAGCGCCCGGCACGGAACACGCGGTCGAAGGCGCGGCAGGCGGTGGTCAGTTCCGCCCTGGTCTCGGCGGCGATGATCTTCTCGACCAGCGCATCGATCACAGGGCTGGAAATGCCTGCGAGGTTATAGGAGCCTTTGGTGCTGGCAGCCTGCGACGAAAAGAACGCCCGCATGACATCGCCCGGGGTCGCCGACATCGAGAAGCGCTGGATGGTCATGTCGAAATCGAAATCCTCCAGCCGCGCGCGATACTGCACGGCATCGATCAGCCGGAAGGTGGCGTCGATGCCGAGCACGCCAAGGTTCTTGATGTAGGGCCCGTGATGTGGCTGGATCGAGGCTTCGTCATTGAGGAATTCGATGGTGAAGGGCTCACCGTTCGGCAGCAACCGCTTGCCGTCCTTGACGACACAGCCGGCGTCGCTCAGCAGTTGCGCCGCCTTGCGCAATAGCGCCCTGTCCTGCCCCGAACCATCAGACACCGGCGGCACGAAGGGCATGCCAAACACCTCGTCCGGCACCTGCCCGCGGAACGGCTCCAGCAACGCCAGCTCTTCCGGCGACGGCGGGCCGGACACCATCATGTCCGAATTCTGGAATGGCGAATGGGTGCGCGCATAGGCGCCGTACATGATGGTCTTGTTGGTCCACTCGAAATCGAAGGCATAGATCAGCGCCTCGCGGACGCGCGGATCTTTGAACTTGTCGCGGCGCATGTTGATGAACCAGCCCTGCGCGCCCGACGGCGTCTCGTCCGGCAACAGCTCGCGCTTGACGCGGCCGTCCTTGATCGCAGGAAAATCATAGCGCGTTGCCCAGATGCGCGCGGTGAGCTCCTCGCGGTAGAGATAGTTCTTGCCCGTGAAGCCTTCGAAGGCGACGTCGCGGTCGCGATAGAACTCGTAGCGGACGGTATCGAAATTGAAGCTGCCGCGGCAGACCGGAAGATCGGCAGCCCACCAGTCCTTGACGCGGTCATATTCGATGAAGCGGTTGACCTCGAAGCGGCCAACCTTGTACGGCCCCGAGCCGAGGGGCGTATCGAGCGTCGATTCCTCGAACGGCCGGTTGGCATAGTAGGCCTTCGAGAAGATCGGCAGGCTCGCAACATAGAGCGGCACATCGCGCGCGCGCTTCGGCGCGAAGCTGACGACGACGGTGGCATCGTCGGGCGCCTCGGCCTTGATGAAGTCGCGGAGCTGAACCAGGATCATCGGGTGACCCTTCTCCTTCAGCGTGTTCAGCGAGAAGGCGACGTCCTGCGCCGTCAGCTTCGAGCCGTCGTGAAACCGCGCCTCGGGCCGCATCGTGAAAGTATAGGTGAGCTTGTCGGGCGAAATCCGCACCGACTTCGCCGCGAACCCATACATCGCATCGGGCTCGTCGTTGGCGCGCCCCATCAACGTCGCGAACGTCATGTCCATGCCCTGCGCGCCCTCCCCCTTGAGGATGTAGGCGTTGAGCGAATTGAACGTGAAATAGGACTGATTGTAGGCGCGGACCGACGGGATCAGCGAGAACGTGCCGCCCTTGGGGGCATTCACGTTGACATAGTCGAAATGGTGGAAGTCGGCGGGATATTTCAAGTCGCCGAACGCCGACATGCCGTGCATGTCGACGCCGTTATCGGCGGCTGCCGGACGAAGCCGCGTCGCGCATAGCGCACCGATACCGAAGCCGAGCGCGTGCCGACGGGTGAATAGCGCCATGCGCGAAAAATCCCTCAAGACCGTTTGCCGATCCGGTTCGCCCTCTCCGCGTCGTACCACCACAACGAGGGCAGGCCGGAGCGCGCGTATTTCGGCAGTTCCGCATGGCCGAAGCGATCCCAGAGCGCATAGCGCGCGTAGGGATAGCCGAACTGCGGCACCACGTAGAAATTCCAGAGCAGCACCCGGTCCAGCGCCTTGGTCGCGGCGACGAGGCTAGCCCGGTCCTTGGCGAAGATGACCTTCTCGATCAACGCATCCACTGCCGGGTTCTTGATGCCGATGGTATTCTTGGATCCCTGCTGATCCGCGGCCTGCGACCCCCAGAATTCGCGCTGCTCATTGCCGGGCGAGAGCGACTGGCCCCAGAGGTCGGTGATGATGTCGAAATCGAAACTGCGGATGCGGTTCTCGTACTGCACGTCGTCGACGACGCGGATCGAGGTCGTGACGCCGATGCGTTCCAGCGACGGCTTGAAGAACAGCGCGATCCGCTCCGAGGAAGGATCCTGCACCAGGATCTCCACGCTCACCGGCTTGCCCGACGGATCGACCAGCTTGCGCTCGCGCACCTCGAAGCCGGCTTCCTTCAACAGCCTGGTCGCCTCGCGCAAATTGGCGCGCACCGCTTCGGGATTGCCACCGACAGGGTTCGTGTACGGCGTCGTGAAGACTTCCGGCGGCACCTTGTCACGCACGGTCTCGAGGAGTTCGAGCTCCTGCCCCTGCGGCAAGCCGGACGAAGCCAATTCCGTACCCTCGAAATAGCTGTTGATGCGCTTGTACTGACCATAGAAGAGCTGCTTGTTCATCTCCTCGAAATCGAACGCAAAGTTGAATGCGCGCCGGAGGCGGGCGTCCTTGAATTGATCGCGGCGCAGGTTGAGCACGAAGCCCTGCATGCGACCGGAATCGTTGATCGGAAATTCCTGCTTGACGACGCGCTTCTCGGTTACGGCCGGGAAGTCGTACGCGGTCGCCCACTGCTTCGCCGAGTTCTCGGTGATCCAGTCCGCCTGGTCGGCCTTGAAAGCTTCGAGCGCGACGACGTTGTCGCGGAAGAATTCGAAACGCAGCTCGTCGAAATTGTTCTGGCCGACCTGGACCGGCAACTTGGCGCCCCAATAGTCCTTCACGCGCTCGAGCCGGACGGAACGGCCGGCGACGAAATCGGCGATCCGGTAAGCGCCCGAACCGAGCGGCTTCTCCAACGTGGTCGCGGAAATATCGCGCTTGCGGCCCTGGCTGTCCGTGCCTTCCCAGTAATGCTTCGGCAGCACCAGCAGTTCGCCGACAATGTGCGGCAGTTCGCGATTGCCGGGAGTGTCGAAGGTGAATTTGATGTCGCGCTCGCCGCTCTTTTCGGCCTTTACCACGTGCCGGTAGTAGGACGAATAGAACGGGCTTTGCTTCTTCAACGTCTCGAGCGAGAAGATGACGTCTTCCGGCGTCACCGGCTTGCCGTCGTGCCAGCGTGCCTCCTTGCGCAGCCGGTAGATCACCCAGCTGTAGTCGTCGGGATGGGCCGCGCTTTCGGCGAGCAGGCCGTATTCGGTCGCGATCTCGTCCTGCGAGCGCGACATCAGCGTCTCATAGATCATGATCGCGGCCGGTGCGATCGAACCTTTCACGCCCATCACCGCGACGTTGAAGTTGTCGAATGTGCCGAGCGAGATAATCCGCGCGACGCCGCCTTTCGGTGCATCCGGATTGACGTAGTCGAAACGCTGGAAGCCGGCCGGATATTTGATATCGCCGAACAGCGACAGCGCGTGGCGCCACGCTGGCTCGCTGCCTCCCGGGTCCGCCTGCGCGCTCGACATCACCGGGATGCCGGCTGCCACGCCCATGATGGGGGTCAGCGCGGCCACCGCGCCGGTCTGCAGAAGGTGTCGTCGGGTAATGGCCAAAGGGAGCTTCCTGTCGTGAACCGGGGTTACGCACTAAGTGCGTAATATAGGGCAAGGTTTCGGCGGATTATGTTGCTTTTTCCTCATCTTGGAAGCCTGGGGGCCATCACGTCTGCGGCGAAACGTCCCGCTGACAAAGATGCGACCCATACGGAAACGGCCAGGCAATGCCTGGCCGTTCCGATTGAATCCATGAGGGAAATGCTATTTCTGCGCGGTCGGCAGCGGCTGGGGGTGATCCGACAGCGAGTTCAGGTAGGCGATCACGTCTGCGCGCTCGCTGTCCTTCGGAATACCGGCGAAACCCATCGCGGTGCCCGGGATGAAACCCTTCGGGTTGGTGAGGAACTTGTTGAGGTCGTCGAAGGTCCAGGTGCCCCCCTTGGCCTTCATCGCGGCCGAGAAGTTGAACCCGCGTCCCTCGCCCCTCGGCTCGCCGACGATGCCAAAGAGATTCGGACCGACCCGGTTCGGACCGCCCTTCTCGAAGGTATGGCAGGCCGCGCACTTCTTGGCGGCCGCGGCGCCCTTTTCCACAGAAGCGGTCTGCAGCAGTTTCTCGATCGGCTCGGACGGTGCGGCGGCTTCCGCCGGTCCGCCCTTGCTCTCCTCTTTCACGGCGATCTCGAAACCGGGCTTCTCCAGCGGCTTGGGCGTGAACACCGCCTGCGCGGCAAAGCTCGTCACCAGGATAATGAGGCAGGTGCCGAGAATCGCACCCAGAATCTTGTTGAGTTCGAAGGAGTCCATTTCGGATCAGGCTCCAGGCCGAAAATGTCGACTTCAGGCGGGCCGAACGGCCGCGGGGGTGAGCCTCGGAATCAGCCCTCGTCGCGCCTCCCCCGAGCAGAGTGGAGATATCGGTTTGCCTGCGCTCTGGCAACCCGTATAAACGCGCCGACTTTCGTCCCGTCCCCACCCTGTTTCCTGCCTCCGGCAGGGTTTCGATACGATGGCTGACTCGCGGATTTTGGTGCTGATTCCCGCCCGCATGGCGGCCACGAGGCTGCCGGGCAAGCCGCTCCTCGACATTGCCGGCCAGCCGATGATTGTCCACGTATTGCGCCGGGCGATCGAGGCTAACATCGGCCGGGTCGCGGTTGCGACCGATACGCCGGAGATCGCCGCGGCCGTCAAATTGGCCGGCGGCGAGGTGGTGATGACCCGGGCCGATCACCCCTCCGGCTCCGACCGCATTTTTGAGGCCGCGACCACGCTCGATCCGCAAGGCCAAGCCGCCATCGTGGTCAATCTGCAGGGCGATTTCCCGACCATCACGCCCGACACGATCCGCGCCGTGCTGCCGCCGCTCGACGACGGCGCAGTCGATATCGCCACCCTCGCCTCCGAGATCCACACCGAAGAGGAAAGCCTCAATCCGAACGTGGTGAAGGCGGTCGGCTCGCCGATCACGGCAGGGCGGCTCCGCGCGCTCTATTTCACTCGCGCCACCGCGCCATTCGGCGACGGGCCGCGCTACCACCATATCGGTCTCTACGCCTATCGCCGCGCCGCGCTGGGGCGCTTCGTGCGGCTGCCGCCCTCGCCCCTGGAACAGCAGGAGAAACTCGAGCAGCTCCGCGCGCTGGAGGCCGGGATGCGGATCGACGTCACCATTGTCGACACCGTGCCGCGCGGCGTCGACACCCCGGCCGACCTCGAAACCGCCCGGCGCATACTGGCGAAAACCTGAACCGCTGCTAAAACCCCCGCCATGACCAAGAAGCTGAAAATCGCCTTTCAGGGCGAGTCCGGAGCCAATTCCCACATCGCGATCGTCGAGGCCTATCCCGACGCCGAGCCGATGCCGTGCGCGACCTTCGAGGACGCGCTGTCGGCGATTTCCTCCGGCGAGGCCGATCTCGGCATGATTCCGATCGAGAACTCGGTTGCCGGCCGCGTCGCCGACATCCACCATCTGTTGCCGGCCTCGGGCCTGTTCATCGTCGGCGAATGGTTCCTGCCGGTCCGGCATCAGTTGATGGCGGTGAAGGGGGCGAAGCTCGGCGACATCAGGAGCGTGGAGAGCCATGTGCACGCGCTTGGCCAGTGCCGGCGCATCATCCGCAAGCTCGGCGTCAGGCCGATCGTCGCCGGCGATACCGCAGGCAGCGCGCGCGACATCTCCGAACGCGGCGACAAGAGCGTCGCCGCCATCGCCTCGCGCCTTGCCGCCGACATTTACGGCCTTGATATCCTCGCCGAGGACATTGAGGACGAAGCCCACAACACCACCCGCTTCGTGGTGCTGGCACGCGAAGCCAAATGGGCCGAGCAGGATTCAGGCCCCCTAGTCACCACATTTGTTTTCCGGGTGCGCAATTTACCCGCCGCGCTCTACAAGGCGCTCGGCGGCTTTGCCACCAACGGCGTCAACATGACCAAGCTCGAAAGCTACATGGTCGACGGCAATTTCTTCGCGACGCAATTTTATGCCGACGTCGACGGCCATCCCTACGACCGCGGACTGGCTTTTGCGCTGGAAGAGCTGAAATTCTTCTCCCGCGAATTCCGCATCGTGGGCGTCTATCCCGCCCACCCCTTCCGCGCGACCTTCAGCGAAAAAGCGGACTAAGGGGCCTGTCATTCCGGGGCGATGCGCCAGCATCGAGCCCGGAATCCATTTCTCCGCTTGTGTGAGCCTCCCGATGGATTCCGGGTTCACGCTTCGCGTGCCCCGGAATGACGGCGTGTAAGGTCAGGCGGCCTCCTTCTTCCCACGCCCGAACGCGTCCGCCAGCAGGCTGTATGACTTCTTCCGCGCCTCGTGATCGAACACCGCGGTGATGATCATCAGCTCATCCGCCTCGGTGGCCGCGATCAGCGGCTGCAATTTTGCCATCACCGTCGCCGGGCTGCCGACGAAGAAACGCGCGCGGTTCCGCGGGATGGAAGCGCGCTCGGCGTCCGTATAGGGATAGGCCAGCGCCTCCTCGACGCTCGGCAGCGGCAGATACTGGCCGCGGTCCCGGCGCAGGCGGTTGAGGTCCATCGACAGCGCCAGCTTTTCCGCCTCTTCATCGGTCTCGGCCGCCACCGCCGCCACTGCGAGGATCGCATATGGCGTCTGGCGCCAGGGCGACGGCTTGAAATGCGCGCGGTAGTTTGTCATCGCATCGACCGCGTCATGGGTCGCGAAATGATGCGCGAAGCCGAAGCCCATGCCGACCTGCGCGGCGAGTTCGGACGAATAGCCGCTGGAGCCGAGCAGCCAGATCGGCGGCAGCGGCGAATCGTCGGGCATCGCCACCACATTGTTGAAGGGATGGCCGGGCGGGAAATCCCGCGTCTCCCACAGCGTCAATTCATGCAGCCGCTCCAGGAAATCGTCGCCCTCGCGGCGGTCGAGCCGGCTCCGCAGCGCATAGGCGGTGGCGCCGTCGGTGCCGGGCGCCCGCCCGAGGCCCAGATCGATGCGACCGGGGAACAGCGCCTCCAGCATCTTGAAGCGCTCGGCGACCACCAGCGGCGCGTGGTTGGGCAACATCACGCCGCCGGAACCGACGCGGATGTTCCTGGTGACGGCAGCGATCTGCCCAATCATCAGATCCGGCGCGGGGCTCGCGACGGAGGCAAGGTTGTGGTGCTCGGCGAGCCAGTACCTGATATAGCCGAGCCCATCGACGTGGCGCGCCAGATCGATGCTGTTGCGCAGCGCCGCGGCGGGCTTTGTGGCTGTGGTGACGACCGAGAGGTCCAGGACCGAAAGCGGGATCATCGCACCAAGCTAGGGCGACACATTGAAACCACAAAGCCCCTCCGCGTGCAGATCAGCTCCGCGACACTTTGAACCTGACGCCGATCGAGAGTGGGACAAAATATCGTTAACCCGCAATAATTCACCTTTGCCCACACCGGAGGAGGGAACTGACTTTCCCATGAACTACAGAATATGGCTATAATTTCCGGATTTTCGCGATAAGCCGCGAAACTCATAGTTTTGCCCATTACGAATTTAGGTTGCCATCGAGAGCTAGCAGATTCATCAAAAGTGGGCAAAATCCCATTATCGATGGGCTGTTTGGGCGACCCGCTTTGCCCTATCTTACCTGCTCGACCGCCCAGCCTGTCGCCGATTGTTCCGTGGAGCTTGTGAGAGCCATGACCGAGGTTGCTGCCCCGCCGTTCAGGACTCCCGCCATTTCCTTCGAGTTCTTCCCGCCGAAGACCGAGGAGATGGAGCGTAACCTGTGGGACACGATCAACCGGCTGGCGCCGCTGTCGCCCACCTTCGTCTCGGTGACCTATGGCGCCGGCGGATCGACTCGCGAGCGCACCCATTCGACCATCGCGCGCATCCTGAACGAAACTAGCCTGTTGCCGGCCGCGCATCTGACCTGCGTAAGCGCCTCCCGCGGCGAGATCGACGAGATTGTCGACCGCTATCACGAGGTCGGCGTCCGCCACATCGTGGCGCTGCGCGGCGACCCGCCGGGCGGCATCGGCACGCCCTATTACACGCATCCGGACGGCTACCAGAGCTCGCCGGAGCTGGTCGCCGGCATCAAGAAGCGTCATCCCGATATCGAGGTGTCGGTCTCGGCCTACCCAGAAAAACATCCGGAGAGCGCGAACTTCGATGCCGATATCGACACGCTGAAGGCCAAGGTCGATGCCGGCGCCACGCGCGCCATCACCCAGGTGTTCTTCGACAACGATCTCTACTTCCGCTACCTCGACCGGGTGCGGGCCCGCGGCATCGAGATCCCGATCGTGCCGGGCATCATGCCGATGCACAATTTCAAGCAGGCCCGCAATTTCGTCACCCGCGCCGGCACCACGGTGCCGGACTGGTTCGCCGCGAAATTCGACGGCCTCGATGATGATGCCGAGACCCGCAAACTGGTGGCGGCTACGGTTGCCGCCGGCCAGGTGCAGAAGCTCGCAAAACACGGCGTCGACACCTTCCATTTCTACACCATGAACCGCGCCGATCTCGTGTTCGCGATCAGCCATCTGCTCGGCATCCGTCCGAACGGCGCCAAGAAAGCCGCTTGAAAAAAGCTGCTTGAAGAAAGCTGCCTGATCAAATGACCGTACCCGTCTCTCCCAAGCGTACCGCCCTCATCGCCGCCGCGCGCGAGCGCATCCTCGTGCTTGACGGCGCCATGGGCACCATGATCCAGGGCCTGCAATTCGACGAGGCCGCCTTCCGTGGCGAGCGCTTCAAGGATTTCCACCGCGACATCAGGGGCAACAACGACGTCCTGATCCTGACGCAAGCGCAGGCGATCGAGGACATCCACGCCGCCTATCTGCGCGCCGGCGCCGACATCGTCGCGACCAACACCTTCTCCTCGACCTCGATCGCGCAAGCCGACTACGACATGTCGGATCTCGCCTATGAGCTCAACCGCGAGGGCGCAAGGCTCGCGCGCGCCGCCGCCGAGAAGGTCAGTGCCGAGGACGGCAGGCCGCGCTTCGTCGCAGGCGCCCTGGGGCCCACCAACCGCACCGCCTCGATCTCGCCGGACGTCTCCAATCCCGGCTACCGTGCGGTGACGTTCGACGACCTGCGCAAGGCCTATGGCGAGCAGATCAACGGCCTGCTGGACGGCGGCGCCGATCTTCTCCTGGTCGAAACCATCTTCGACACGCTCAATGCCAAGGCCGCGCTGTATGCGATCTCCGAGATTACGGAAGAGCGCGGCATCGACGTGCCCGTGATGATCTCGGGCACCATCACCGACAAGTCCGGCCGCCTGCTTTCGGGGCAATTGCCGGAGGCGTTCTGGAATTCGGTGCGGCATGCCAAGCCGATCACGATCGGCTTCAACTGCGCGCTCGGCGCGGAGGACCTGCGCAGCCACATCGCAGACATCGGCCGCGTCGCCGATACGCTCGTCTGCGCCTATCCGAACGCCGGCCTGCCCAACGAATTCGGGCAGTACGACGAGACGCCGGACTATATGGCGCGGCTGATCGGCGAGTTCGCAGCAGCAGGCCTCGTCAACATCGTCGGCGGCTGCTGCGGCACCACGCCGGACCATATCGCCGCGATTGCCGCGGCGGTTGCGCCGCACAAGCCGCGCATTGTTCCTGAGATCGCGCCGCGTCTCCGGCTGTCAGGCCTCGAGCCGTTCGCGCTGACCGACGCCATTCCTTTCGTGAACATCGGCGAACGCACCAACGTGACGGGATCGGCGCGCTTCCGCAAGCTGATCACCGCGGGCGACTACACGGCCGCGCTGCAGGTGGCGCGTGACCAGGTCGAGAATGGCGCGCAGATCATCGACGTCAACATGGACGAGGGCCTGCTCGATTCCGAGAAGGCGATGGTGACGTTCCTCAACCTCGTCGCCGCCGAGCCCGACATCGCCCGCGTGCCTGTTATGGTCGATTCCTCGAAATTCGCCGTGATCGAGGCTGGCCTGAAATGCATCCAGGGCAAGCCGGTGGTGAACTCGATCTCGATGAAGGAGGGCGAGGAGAAGTTCATCCACGAGGCCACGATCGCCAAGCGTCATGGCGCAGCCGTCGTGGTGATGGCGTTCGACGAGACGGGACAAGCCGACACGTTCGCCCGCAAAACCGAGATCTGCAAGCGCGCTTACAATATCCTGGTGAACCGGCTCGATTTCCCGGCCGAGGACATCATCTTCGATCCCAACATCTTTGCGATCGCGACCGGGATCGAGGAGCACAACAATTACGGCGTCGATTTCATCGAGGCCACGCGCTGGATCCGCCAGAACCTGCCCGGCGCGCATATTTCCGGCGGCGTCTCCAATCTCTCGTTCTCGTTCCGCGGCAACGAGCCGGTGCGCGAGGCGATGCATTCGGTGTTCCTGTATCACGCCATCAAGGCCGGCATGGACATGGGCATCGTCAATGCCGGGCAGATGATCGTCTATGACGACATCGATCCCGAACTGCGGCAGGTGTGCGAGGACGTCATCCTCAACCGCGATCCCGGCGCTTCCGAGCGACTGCTGGCGCTCGCCGAAAAATTCCGCGGCAAGGAGAGGCAGAGCAAGGAAGCCGATCTCGCCTGGCGCGAATGGCCGGTCGAGAAGCGGCTCAGCCACGCACTGGTGCACGGCATCACCGAATTCATCGAGCAGGATACCGAGGAGGCCCGACAGGCATCTTCCCGTCCGCTCGACGTCATCGAGGGTCCCTTGATGGCCGGCATGAACGTGGTCGGCGATCTCTTCGGCGACGGCAAGATGTTCCTGCCGCAGGTGGTGAAGTCCGCGCGCGTGATGAAGCAGGCGGTCGCTTATCTGATGCCATTCATGGAGGAGGAGAAGGCCCGCAACCTCGCTAATGGCGTGGCCGGCGACGGCCGCAATGCCGCTGGCAAGATCGTGCTCGCCACCGTGAAGGGCGACGTCCACGACATCGGCAAGAACATCGTCGGCATCGTGCTGCAATGTAACAATTTCGAGGTCATCGACCTCGGCGTGATGGTGCCGGCGGCAAAGATCATCGAGACGGCAAAGGCCGAAGGCGCTGATATCATCGGCCTCTCCGGCCTGATCACGCCCTCGCTCGACGAGATGAGCTTTCTCGCCGGCGAGCTGGAGCGCGAGGGCCTGAACCTGCCGCTCCTGATCGGCGGCGCCACCACCAGCCGCGTCCATACCGCCGTGAAGATCGATCCGAACTATCCGGGCGGACCAGTCGTCCACGTCAATGACGCCAGCCGCGCGGTCGGCGTCGCCTCCTCGCTGCTCTCGCCCGAGAAGCGCGAGGCCTATGCCGCCGATATCCGCGCCGAATACGCAAAGATCTCCGCGGCACATTTCCGAGCGCAGCAGGACAAGAAACGGCTGAAGCTTGCGGATGCCCGCGCCAATGGCGTCAAGATCGATTTCGCCAAGACGCCGCCGAAGCAGCCGGCCTTCTTCGGCATCAAGAGCTTCGATGCCTACGATCTGGCGGAACTGGCAAGATACATCGACTGGACGCCGTTCTTCCAGACCTGGGAATTGACCGGGCGCTTCCCGGCCATCCTCGACGATCCGAAGGTCGGCGAGGTCGCGCGCTCGCTCTATGATGATGCGCAGAAGATGCTTGAGCGCATCATCGCGGAGAAATGGTTCACGGCGCGCGCCACCATCGGCTTCTGGCCCGCCAATGCCGAAGGCGACGACATCGCCGTCTATGCCGACGAGACGCGCAAGAAGAAGATCGCGACCTTCCACACGCTTCGCCAGCAGCTCGAGAAGCGCGAAGGCCGCTTCAACGCCGCGCTGTCGGACTTCATCGCGCCAATATCGTCGGGCGTACCTGACTATATCGGCGGCTTCGTCGTCACCGCGGGTATCGGCGAGGACGCGGTCGCCGACCGCTTCAAGAACGCCAATGACGATTATTCCTCGATCCTGTGCAAGGCGCTGGCCGATCGCCTCGCCGAAGCTTTCGCCGAGCGCATGCACCAGCGCGTGCGCAAGGAGTTCTGGGGCTACGCGCCCGACGAGGCGTTCTCGTCGGACGAGTTGATCCTGGAGAAATATCAGGGCATCCGCCCGGCGCCCGGCTATCCCGCGCAGCCCGACCACACCGAGAAGGCGACGCTGTTCGCGCTGCTTGACGCCGAGAACACGGCCGGCGTGAAGCTGACGGAGAGCTTTGCGATGTGGCCGGGCTCCTCGGTCTCCGGCCTCTATTTCAGCCATCCCGAAAGCTTCTATTTCGGCGTCGGCAAGATCGAGCGCGACCAAGTCGAGGACTATGCCGCGCGCAAGGACATGGCGGTCGGTGAGATCGAACGCTGGCTCGCGCCCGTGCTGAACTACATCCCCTCGCAGAACGCGAAGCAGCCAACGCCCGCGCCCGCACCGGTCGCCACGCCCGCCAACGACGTCACCTCACACCCACCCGGTTGCACCTGCGCCGTCCATCTCGCCTGGCGCAAGAAAGCCGTCGGCGCGGGTTAGCGCGTTTTCGAGCGAAGTGGACATCGGTTCGCGCGAAGAAAACGCGTCAAAACTAGAATCTAGAGCTCCGATTCTGATTCCATCAGAACCGAAAATGCTCTAGAGCGTGATGAAGTTAGGTTCGTGCATATCCTGAGTTTGCCAAGTAGCTTGCGCATTCTTTGGGCGTGAAGAGC
>NZ_JCAMOR010000057.1:0-52558 GCF_059512385.1 Bradyrhizobium sp. Crot121
TCCACAAGACCGCCTCCCGCCAGGGAATCAGTCTTCGCCGATCTTCGCAACAAAGATGTGTGCATTAGATAGCCGGTCACCGGGGAGAGCACGAAGTAAGCCGTAAAACCATCGCGCAGGGAAAGCCGGAATGCTTCGGTTGAACCTGTGGTCCTACCCCCGTGCTTTTTTTGCACGGGACCCATGGGTGCAACCAGCACCCGGCTTTCCCTGCGCCCTCTGCGATTTGAGAGGGTGGAAAGTGAAGCAAAGCTCGGACGCAAAGCGCCGCGAGAATGCGGACACTGATCCTCACGCTATTTGAAATTTGAATCAGAACCCCACCCCACGTCGTCCGGGCTTGCGCGCCGCGGCGAAGCCTCTTGGCGTAGCCGGGATCCGGGACCCAACCCCAGGCCGTTGTCGTGTGCTCCGCTGTAACCGCTTGCTCGCGCCACAACACCTTCCTGTGGTTATGGGTCCCCGATCCCGGGCGCAATTGCGCCCTAGGCGGGGACGACAGCGGTGCAAGGTTCAACGGGATCGTAGGATGGGTAGAGCGAAGCGAAACCCATCATCGCGCAACTTGCTCCATCGCGATGGGTTTCGCTTCGCTCTACCCATCCTACGCAATCGCTGTTTGACAATGAATCAGAACCCAATCGCCCTCATGGCGAGCAACGCAGCTACGCCGCCGCGCTCTGCCGTTTGCGCAACGCTGCCCCGAAAGCCTCGAACAACTTCTTGTTGATCGGGTTGCGCTGCGGGTCGTACTCCGCGTGCCACTGCACGCCGAGTGCAAAGCCCGGCGCGTCGGCGATGCGGATCGCCTCGATGGTGCCGTCCTCGGCGACGCCTTCGATCACGACGCGTTCGCCGGGCTCAAGGATGCCCTGCCCGTGCAGCGAATTGACACGGATGGTCTCGCAGCCCAGGAGCTTCGCGAACACGCCGCCCGGTGTGAGCGTCACGTCATGCCGGTCGGCGAACACGACCAGCGGATCCGGATGGATCTCGCCATTCTCCAGCCGCGGCATGCGATGATTGATGCGTCCGGGCAGTTCGCGGATCTCGGGATGCAGCGAGCCGCCAAAGGCGACGTTCATCTCCTGCAGGCCGCGACAGATGCCGAACAGCGGAATGCCGCGCGCGACGCAGGCTTCCGACAACGCCAGCGCAACCTCGTCACGATGGATGTCGTAAGGCTCGTGACTGATATGCGGCTCGCACTTGAAGCGGGTCGGGTGCACATTGGCCCGCGCTCCGGTCAGGACCACGCCGTCGACCACGTCGAGCAAGGCGCCGACGTCGGTAATCTCGGGCGAACCGGCGAACATCAGCGGAACAGCGCCGGCGACATCGGTGATCGCGCGCAGGTTGCGCTCCCCAACCATCTGAACCGTGAAACGATCTTCGATGCGATGGGCGTTTCCGATTACGCCGACCACGGGCCGTCTCATTGCTCAGCATCTCGCGTAGGAATGATTTTCTATGTTTGTCATGGTTCCAGAGAGATAATGCCCCCGACTGGATCATGGATCAACATATTATGCTGGCGGAGCACATTGGCACGAGACGCAGGCGCGGCGGGGTCGAGGGACGAACGCGGCCCCGCAGGCTGGGCCGGGCGGCCTGCCGCTAGGGAAGGCCTGCCCGACGGGCAGCGGCAAACCGGCACACGGCTTGATCCCGACGGGATTTTGGCGACAAGGTGAGATCAATCGATGCGCGAAGGAATCGACGTGAGGCTACCCGGCGGCGACCACCTGCAGGCCCGCAACGATCTGGCGTGGGCGATCAGCGTCGGCGGCATCGGCATCGTGCTGTTCGCGGCGCTCTTGGCGCTCGCCTGGCATTACGCGGCGACGCTGTTCCTGATCTTCGCCGGGGTCCTGCTCGGCGTCGCGCTCAACGCCCTCACCAACCTGCTCGGCCACGGAGTTAAGCTGCCCCATGCGCTTCGGCTGACCATCGTCTGCCTGGCGCTGGCGGCGCTATTGTCGGGCGTCGTCTTTCTCGGCGGAGCGACTATCGCCGAGCAGGCCTCCGCGCTCAGCGACACCATCAAGTCGCAACTGGTCAACGTGAAGTCCTTCCTCGAGAGCCACGGCATCGACACCAGCTATCTCGACTTCAGCAACCAAGCCTCCGCACCGACGGACTCGTCGACGCCGACGACCCCGGGCGCCGCGGCGACCCATAGTCTTCCGAGCGCCGGCGCGCTCGCCTCCAGCGGCGGCGCGATCATCAGTCAGACCCTCAAGGTGCTGCTCGGCACCGTGAGCGCGGTCGGCAACTTCTTCATCGTGCTGTTTCTCGGGCTTGCCTTCGCCGCCCAACCCAGCATCTACCGCGCCGGGCTATTGTTCGTGATGCCGGCCCGGCACCGCGAGCAGGCCACCATCATCGTCGACCGTATCGGGGACACACTGGAGCGCTGGCTGATCGCCCAGATCATCACCATGGGCGCGGTGTTCTTCGTCACCTGGATCGGGCTCTCGATCATCGGCATCCAGAGCTCGTTCATCCTGGGTATCCAGGCCGGCCTGCTCGCTTTCATTCCGACGGTGGGCGCGATCCTCGCGGGATTGATCGTGGTGCTCGCGAGCCTTGCCTCGGGCTGGATCGCGGCGCTCTCCGCCTTCGTGCTGTTCCTCGGCGTGCACGCGATGGAGAGCTACGTGCTCACCCCGATCATCCAGCGGCAGGCGCTCGATATTCCGCCTGCCACGCTGTTTGCGTTCCAGATCCTGCTCGGGGTGGTGTTCGGCGTCTGGGGGCTCGCGCTTGCGCTCCCCCTGATGGCAATCGCCAAGGTGATGCTCGACCACTTCAAGGCCGAGGAGCCGACTGCGGCGGCGTGAGGAGCCTCAGGCCGTCACGACGATCTCGGTATGCTCGACCTCCGGCGGCGCGGCAAAGAACGGCCCGACCAGCGCCCGCCAGGCGGCGAAGTCTTCCGAGCCGCGGAAATCGACGGTGTGGTTCTCCAGCGTCTCCCACTTCGCAACCAGCCGGTAGCGCGAGGGCTTCTCGATCGACTTGTGCAATTCGAACCCCTTGCCGCCCTTGGCGCGCAGAAACAGCGGCCGCGCCTTCTCCACCGCAGCTTCGAAATCCTTCTCGCTGCCGGGCTTGACGTCGATGAGTGCAATTTCGGTGACCATTGGGCTTCTCCCTGGAAAGGGCCCGTCTCTAGCCCAGCTTGTGGAAAAGAAAAAGGCGCCTCGCGGCGCCCTCACCGATACGGGATGTTCCCGTTACCTAGTTGAACACGAGCACCGTGCCGAGGACCATCAACGTGATGCCCAGAAACATCAGCATCGGCCAAGGGCTGCGCGGGCGGCCGTAGCGGCCTTGGGCGCGGCGCTCGGCGATCAGCGCGGTCTCGTATTCAGCCGAGCTCGAGAACAGGCAGGCGAACCCGCCGCGGGCGGTGGTGGCGGCGGCTTCGAGCGACAGCAGGGCGGATTGGGCATTGTGAAGGCGAGTCGATTCCATGGCCCGGATCATAGGAATCGAATGGTAAATGGAATCCTACCAATATCGCTCAAATCGCTCTCACGCCGCGATCGGCGTCTCGCGCGCCTGCGGTGCGAGACCGGCGGTCTTGCGCCGCCAGTTCTCCAGCGACAGCGGCAACTCTTCCGCGGCCTCGACGCGGTTGCGGCCGCCGCGCTTGGCTTGGTAGAGCGCGGTATCGGCGGCCGCCAGCAGCACCTCGAGCTCGGTGCCCGCCGGTCCACCCGCAACGCCGATGCTGACGGTGGTGTCGACCGCCCCCTCGTCGCAGACGATGCCGGAGGCCTGGAAGCACTCGCGCACGCGCTCGGCGGCGAGCACGCCCTCCTCCAGCGAGCACGGCAGCAGCGCCGCGAATTCCTCGCCGCCGATGCGGCCGGAGAGATCGCTGATGCGGAGGTTGTTGACGACGACGGCCGAGAATAATTTCAGGATCTCGTCGCCGGCGGGATGGCCGAAACGGTCGTTGATCGATTTGAAGTGGTCGATGTCGAAGATCATCACCGTCACCGGCCGGCCGGCGCTTGCCTCGCGTTCGATCACCCGCGTGCAGGCCTCGGCAAAGCCACGGCGGTTGAACATACCAGTCAGAGGATCCATCGAGGCCGCCGTCTTGTGCGCGGTCACCTCGCGGTCCGATACCAGCATGAAGATCACGAAGACGGTGCCGATCGCATAGAGGATGAGTTCGACAGCGAATACCGTCACCCAGGTGCTGTCGCCGAACGCCGCATCATGCGGGCGCAGGAAATTGCCGACCAGGATCGGCAGCAGCAGCACGCAGCCGTGCAGCACGGGCACCGCGAGTGCGGGCCATCGCCTTTGGGTCGCGCGCCGCCGCTCGCTCCACAATTCGGCTGCCGTGAGGCATGCGTAGATCGCGATGATCGCGGCGCCGATGGTCAGCTTCAGCGTGGGCAGCTCAGGCGGCAAGGTCAGCGCGGCGCCGACCCAGGCGATCGCGCCGAGCACGAGACCGGCGACATTCGGCTTGCGGCCATGAAACACGCGTGCCGCGTTCCACACCATGCCGCAGGCGATGAAGCCCACCGCATTCAGCGCCAGCGAAGCAATTTCGCCCAGCATCGAGCCCGCGATGGTCGATGCCGCGACCGCAGCAGCACCGAGCAGATACGCGCTGCCCCACCACTTCAACGCCGGAATCTTCTCTTGATTGCCGAAGAACAACAACATGGCGCCGAGCATTCCGGCCACCATGGTGGCAAACAGATAAAGCGTCGAAGTATCGAACGACATGAGCCCTGCCTGGTGCGTGTGATGAAAGCGTGTGATGCCACGATCTCAAGGGCGCGATCCGAAAAGGATAGCGCGCCGTTAATGCTGCTCAGGCTATGCGTGGCGCGTTGGCAATCCGTTTGCGTGCACACAAAAGTTTTCGGGAAAAACTGCGACAATTGATGCGCAAAGGTGCAGCAAAAAGGGCGCCTCGCGGCGCCCCTTCGCAATTGGTGCAAATTGCAGTGAAGCGGTTAGCGCTTCGAGAACTGGAACGACTTGCGCGCCTTGGCGCGGCCGTACTTCTTGCGCTCGACCGTGCGCGAGTCGCGGGTCAGGAAGCCGCCCTTCTTCAGGACGCCGCGCAATTCCGGCTCGAAATTGGTCAGCGCCTTGGAGAGACCGTGGCGCACCGCACCGGCCTGGCCGGACAGGCCGCCGCCGGTGACCGTGCAGATCACGTCATACTGGCCGGCGCGGGCGGCGGCGACCAGCGGCTGCTGGATCATCATCCGCAGCACCGGACGGGCGAAATAGACTTCGACGTCTCGGGTGTTGACGGAGATCTTGCCGGAGCCCGGCTTGACCCAGACGCGGGCAACCGCGTCCTTGCGCTTGCCGGTGGCATAAGCGCGGCCGTACTTGTCGATCTTCTTCACATATTTCGGCGCATCGGGAGCCGCCGGCTTCAGCTGCGCAAGCTGATCGAGAGACTGCATGGTATCGGACATCTTATGCGGCCCTCATGTTCTTGCGGTTCTGCGAGGCGAAATCGATTTTCTCGGGGTTTTGCGCTTCATGCGGATGCTCGGCGCCGGGATAGACGCGCAGATTGCCCATCTGCATGCGGCCGAGCGGACCGCGCGGGATCATGCGCTCAATCGCCTTCTCGACCACGCGCTCCGGGAAGCGACCCTCGAGGATCTGCTTCGCGCTGCGCTCCTTGATGCCACCGATATAGCCGGTGTGTTTGTAGTAGACCTTCTGGTCGCGCTTGCGACCGGTCAGCACCACGTGAGCGGCGTTGATGATGATGACGTTGTCGCCGCAATCGACATGCGGAGTGTAGGTGGGCAGGTGCTTGCCGCGCAGGCGCATCGCGACCATGGTGGCGAGCCGGCCGACCACCACACCCTTGGCGTCGATCACGACCCACTTCTTCTGCACCTCGGCGGGCTTGGCCGAAAAGGTTTTCATGTGAGCTGTCCGTGGAAAGGAGTTTTCGGCGCAAGACTGCCGCGCCGGACTGGCGGCTTTCTAGAGAAGCGAACGAAATTCGTCAACGCCAATTGGCGCGATTTATCTTAGCAAAAACAATGGCTTATAAATAAGGTGCAATAATACCTTCAGAAACTCTATTTATTTGGAATGGAATAGGTCGCCGTCACATGCGCAATCGGATCCGCCGAATCGCCCGAAAGCAGGTTGACCTCCCCGACCGCCAGCCGCTTGCCGAGCTTCAGCAGCCTCGCCGCCGCCAGCACGTCCCGCCCCGGCTGGCCCTTGCGGAGGAAATTGATGTTGAGATTGGTGGTGACCGCCAGACCCACCGGGCCGATCGCCGACAGCAGCACCACATACATCGCGAAATCGGCCAGCGCCATCAGCGTCGGACCCGACACGGTGCCGCCCGGCCGCAGCATCCGCTCGCTGTAGCGCTGGCGCAAGAGACAGGTCTCGCCGTCGGCGCTCTCGATGATGATGTCGTTCCCGCTGAACGCCTGCGGAAACTCCTCGCGGAGGAACCTCTCCACTTCAGCCACGCTCATTTTCGCCAGCGCCATGCCGTCCCCACCCTCGATTCAGTCAGCGTGTTACATTAAGTTGTAGCCAAGCCTTAATTGACAAAAAGCCTTAGTGGAAATCTGGAGATGCCCCAAGCAGCCCGTGCCGTCGCGCCGCAATCGCCGATCCTCCTGCGCGAGCAGGTCGGCAGCATCGCCGTGCTGACGCTCAACCGTCCCGCCGCGCGCAACAGCCTCTCCGAGGGCCTGATCGCCGAGCTGCATGGCGCGCTGAAGGCAATTCATGACGATCCAGCCGTGCGCGGCGTGGTCATTGCCGCCAACGGCCCCGCCTTCTCGGCCGGCCACGACATGAAGGAACTCACCGCGCGCCGCAGCGATGCCGATCGGGGCCGCGCCTATTTCGCAGAGATCATGAATGCCTGCAGCGCGATGATGCAGGCGGTCGTGCACCTGCAGAAGCCAGTGGTCGCTTCCGTCCAGGGCATTGCGACCGCAGCCGGTTGCCAGCTTGTCGCAAGCTGCGATCTCGCTGTCGCCTCGGAGAACGCGGCCTTCGCGACGCCCGGCGTCGATATCGGCCTGTTCTGCTCGACGCCGATGGTGGCGCTGTCGCGCAACGTTCCGCGCAAGCAGGCCATGGAGATGCTGCTGACCGGCGAGCCGATCTCGGCCGCGACCGCGCAGACCATCGGCCTCATCAACCGCGTCGTGCCTGCCGGCACCGAACGCGAGGCCGCGATTGCGCTGGCGCAAAAAGTGGCGCTGAAATCCGCCTACACTGTCAAGCTCGGCAAGGAGGCATTCTACCGCCAGGCCGAGATGACACTCGCGGACGCCTATCGCTACGCCGCCGAGGTGATGACCGAAAACATGATGGCGCGCGACGCCGAGGAAGGTATCGGTGCCTTCATCGAGAAGCGCGAACCGAAATGGCAGGATAGATAGTTTCCCGTCATTGCGAGCGAAGCGAAGCAATCCATCCATCCGCTTGCTGAAGCATGGATTGCTTCGTCGCTTCGCTCCTCGCAATGACGCAGCTGACATAAAGACTAGAGATGAACCACGACAGCTACCCCGATAACTACATCCGCGGCATTCTCAACGGCGTGAAGTCGATCGCGATGGTCGGCGCTTCGCCGGTCAATGTGCGGCCGAGCTATTTCGCCTTCAAATATCTGGCGGAGCGCGGCTACGACATGATCCCGGTCAATCCCGGCCATGTCGGCAAGAGCCTGCTCGGCAAGCCCTTCGTCGCGTCGCTCGCCGACATCGGACGCCCGATCGACATGGTCGACATCTTTCGCAACTCCAGCCACATCATGCCGGTTGTCGAGGAGGCGCTCAGGCTGTCGCCCTTGCCGAAGGTGATCTGGATGCAGCTCGGCGCACGCGACGATGCGGCCGCCGCAAAGGCCGAAGCTGTCGGCATCAAGGTCGTCATGAACCGCTGCCCGAAAATCGAATATGGCCGCCTGTCATCAGAGATTTCCTGGATGGGCGTCAATTCGCGGACGCTCAGCTCCAAGCGTGCGCCCATGCCGACGCAGGGCATGCGGCTGTCGCTGAATCGGATGAGCGTCGGCGGCGGCGAAACCGCCGCATCCGATCGTGCCGCAAAGAACAAGACCGAGACGACGTGACGCAACGGCGAAACAAATGTTTCGACATCGCGTCATAACGAAGCACGCTGTTCCCAACGCGCATACGGCTCGCAACTCGCCTTGACGGCCGTCGTTGCTGCCATCAGCATGCCGCGCATTTCATTTCCGATCCAACACAGGACACTCAGAATGACCGATCGCCTTCCGGGATTTTCGACCCTCGCCGTGCATGCCGGTGCGCAGCCCGATCCCACCACCGGCGCGCGGGCGACGCCGATCTATCAGACGACGTCATTCGTGTTCAACGACGCCGACCATGCGGCCTCATTGTTCGGCCTGCAGTCGTTCGGCAACATCTATACCCGCATCGGCAACCCGACCAATGCGGTGCTGGAGGAGCGCGTCGCCGCACTCGAAGGCGGCACTGCCGCACTCGCGGTCGCATCGGGACACGCCGCGCAGGTCGTGGTGCTGCAGCAGTTGATGAAGCCGGGCGACGAGATCATCGCCGCGCGAAAACTCTATGGCGGCTCGATCAACCAGTTCACCCATGCCTTCAAGAGCTTCGGCTGGAACGTCGCCTGGGCCGATCCGGACGAGATCGAAAGCTTCGAGCGCGCGGTGACGCCGCACACCAAAGCGATCTTCATCGAATCGATCGCAAATCCCTCCGGCAGCATCACCGATATCGAGGCCATCGCCGCGGTGGCGCGCAAGGCCGGCGTGCCGCTGATCGTCGACAACACGCTGGCAACGCCGTATCTGATCAAGCCGATCGACCACGGCGCCGACATCGTCGTGCACTCGCTGACCAAGTTCCTGGGCGGCCACGGCAACTCGCTCGGCGGCATCATCGTCGATGCCGGCACCTTCGACTGGTCGAAGGACAACAAATATCCGATGCTGAGCGAGCCGCGTCCGGAGTATCACGGCATCAAGATCCAGGAGACCTTTGGCAATTTCGCCTTCGCGATCGCCTGCCGCGTGCTCGGCTTGCGCGATCTCGGCCCGGCGCTGTCACCGTTCAACGCCTTCATGATCCTGACGGGCATCGAGACGCTGCCGCTCCGCATGCAGAAGCATTGCGACAACGCCAAAGCGATCGCGGAATTCCTGGCCGACCATCCCGCGGTGGCGTCGGTGAATTACGCCGGGCTCTCCGGCGACAAGTACAACAATCTCGCGCGCAAATATGCGCCGAAGGGCGCGGGCGCCGTGTTCACCTTCAGCCTCAAGGGCGGCTATGACGCCGGCGTCAATTTGGTGTCGAACCTCAGGTTGTTCTCGCACCTCGCCAATGTCGGCGACACCCGCTCGCTGGTGATCCACCCGGCCTCCACCACCCACAGCCAGCTCGACGATGCCGCGAAGATCAAGTCCGGCGCCGCCCCCGACGTGGTCCGGCTCTCTATCGGCATCGAGGACAAGGACGACCTGATCGCCGACCTCGACCAGGCGCTGCGGGCTTAAGGTCCCCGTGTGCGGAACGCGCCAAGTTCTCTTCGTCATGCCCGGGCTCGTCCCGGGCATCCACGTTCTTGGAAGTGGCGAACAAGAGGACGTGGATGGCCGGGTCAAGCCTGGCCATGACGGTGAAGGCGCTGGTCTGATGTCGCGAGCCTCTCATTAACGGTCATTCCGCTATAAGGTGGCATTCTGTCGCCCTCTCGATTCGGAGACGACGATGCTACGCTCGATATTGTTCTCTTCGATCGCCCTGCTTGCGATTGATGCCGCCGTTGCCGCGGACGGCCCGGTTGCAACCAAGCGCGCGGCCTACCGCGCCGCCCACCAACTGCCGCCCGGCCTGCCGCGCCCGCACTACAAATACCGGACGTCAGTGACATCAGCCCCCTACATCCGCCATGGCCGCCAGATCGTCGTAGCCGAACAGGATCCGGACGTGCTGTTCACGCCTGCGGCCGTGATCCCTTACGTGCCGTTCGTCAATGGCGAGCCGATCCTGCCGGGCTCGTCGAGCCTGCCCGGCTATTACGGCAATCACTTCTCCTACAGCTATGACGGCCCGTATTATGGGGGCCCCTACTACGGCGGTCCCTACTGGAACCGCCTGCCGTACGCCTGCGGCGTTTACGGCTATTGCTAGCCGCGACAGGACGCCCGCGTGGCAAAGGCATCGCGAAAAGCCGAAACATCGATCGACGCGATCGCCGCCGACCTCGTCGCCGTCCTGGTCGCGGTCACCGAGAGCGAGCCGAAGATCATGACGATCGCGAATGCGACCGCGCTGCCGAGCGGTCCGTTCCAGTTCGGGCACCGCTCGCTGCAGACCGGCCTGCGGGCCTGGGTCGAGGCGCAGACCGGACACCCGCTCGGCTATGTCGAGCAGCTCTATACCTTCGCCGATCACGGACGCACCGGCGACGCCAGAGCGCCGCATCGCATCTCGATCAGCTATCTCGGCCTGACCCGCGAGGACCAAGTCAGAGAAGGCTCGGAGGGCCACTGGTCCGGCTGGTATGAGTACTTCCCGTGGGAAGACCATCGCGCGGGTACCCCGCCCCTGATTGCAAAGATCGTGGCGCCGAAGCTGCGCGCCTGGGCCAAATCGGCAGAGAGCACCTCCGTGCAGAAGGCACGTTGGCAGCGCGCCGCCATCACCTTCGGCCTCGACGACCGCACCTGGAACGAGGAACTGGTGCTGCAGCGCTATGAGCTGCTCTATGAGGCCTCCCTGATCCCCGAAGCAGTTCGTGCCAAGGGCACCGGGGATGCCGTCGTACCCGGCCGCGCCATGATATCGGATCATCGCCGCATTCTGGCCACCGGCATCGCGCGGCTGCGTGCCAAGATCAAATACCGGCCGGTCGTCTTCGAGCTGATGCCAGCCGAATTCACCCTGCTGCAACTGCAACGCAGTGTTGAGGCCCTTGCAGGCCGTACCGTGCACAAACAGAACTTTCGGCGCCTGATCGAGCAGCAGGAACTCGTTGAAGAGACAGGCGCAATGGCTGCCGAGACGGTCGGTCGCCCGGCCAAGCTATTCCGCTTCCGTCACGGCATTGTGGCCGAACGGGCCGTCGCCGGTACCAAGCTTCCGCTCTCACGCTCTTGACTTCCATTATGCTCAGGATAAGTATAATGCGAAATATACTCAAGGAGAGCATAAATGGCTGCAATCTCATCCGGTGCGCTCGCGCGCACCGCGCCGCTCTATGACCGCGTCAAACGGGTGATCCCGGAATTCGAATGGGCGACCTTCGCCGATGATGTCGACGCCATCCTAGAACTCAAGCGCACGCGCAATGCGGTGGTGCTGGCGCACAATTATCAGACGCCGGAAATCTTCCATGGCGTCGCCGACATCGTCGGCGACAGCCTCGCGCTCGCGCGCGAGGCGACCAAGGTCGATGCCGACGTCATCGTACTCGCCGGCGTGCACTTCATGGCGGAGACGGCAAAGCTGCTCAATCCCGAGAAGACGGTGCTGATCCCCGACCTCAAGGCCGGCTGTTCGCTCGCGGAGTCCATCACGGCGGCCGATGTACGGCTGATGCGCGAGCGCTATCCGGGCGCCCCCATCGTCACCTATGTCAACACCTCGGCCGCGGTGAAGGCGGAGTCCGACATGTGCTGCACCTCAGGCAATGCACTCGCTGTGGTGCAATCGCTCGGCGTCGAGCATGTCATCATGCTGCCGGACGAATATCTGGCGCAGAACATCGCCGCGCAGACCAAGGTGAAGATCACGGCCTGGAAGGGCCATTGCGAAGTGCACGAGCTCTTCAATGCCGAGGATGTGCGCCAGCTTCGCGAGAATCATCCCGGCGTCACCATCCTGGCGCATCCGGAATGTCCGCCCGAGGTGGTGGCTGAGGCGGATTTCTCGGGCTCCACCGCAGCCATGTCCGGCTTCGTCAGCAAGGAGCGTCCGGCACGCGTGGTGCTGCTGACGGAATGCTCGATGAGCGACAACGTCGCGGTGCTCCATCCCGACGTCGAGTTCATCCGCCCCTGCAATCTCTGCCCGCACATGAAGCGGATCACGCTGAAGAACATTCGCCACGCGCTCGAGACCAACGAGCACGAGGTCACGATCGATCCTGAGATCGCTGAGCGCGCGCGGCGCTCCGTCGAAAGGATGCTGGCGCTATGAGCTTGGATGTTTCGGCCTTGGCCGGGCAACCGGTGATCATTGGCGGCGGCGCCGCTGGATTGATGACGGCCCTGCAGCTTGCGCCCGCACCGGTCGTGCTGCTGTCGAAATCGCCGCTCGGGGCGGAGGCCTCCAGCATGTGGGCGCAAGGCGGGCTCGCAGCGGCGGTCGGTGACGACGACACCCCTGCCCTGCATCTGCAGGACACCATCGCCGCCGGCGCCGACCTTTGCGACGAAGAAGCCGCTAGCCGCATCGTGGATGCCGCGCCCGCTGCCGTCGAGGGTCTCGCGCGGCTCGGCGTCGGCTTTGATCGCAGGCCAGACGGGAGCTGGCAGCTTGGACTCGAAGCCGCGCACAGCCGCAAGCGGATCGTTCACGCCACCGGCGACGGCACCGGGCGCGAGATCATGCGCGCACTGATCGCCGCCGTGCGGCGCTGCCCGTCGATTACGCTGATCGAGGGTTTTGAGGCGCGCCAACTCATCGTCGAGGACAACGCAGTCGAGGGCGTGCTCGCTGCAAACGAGCGTGGCTCGCTCGTCATCCCGACTAACCGCGTCGTGCTGGCGACCGGGGGCATTGGCGGCCTCTTCCAGGACAGCACCAATCCGATGGGCTGTTTCGGCCAGGGGCTGGCGCTCGCGGCCCGTGCCGGCGCCGTCCTCTCCGATCTCGAATTCATCCAGTTTCACCCTACCGCCTTCGACGGACCGTCGCGACCGATGCCGCTGCTGACCGAAGCGATCCGCGGCGATGGCGCGATCCTGATCGACGAGACCGGGCAGCGTTTCATGGCGAACGAACCGGGCGCCGAGCTCGCGCCGCGCGACATCGTGGCGCGCGCGGTCTGGCGCCGCCGCGCCGAGGGACACCGCGTCTTCCTCGATGCACGGCAGCATCCAGGCAAGAATTTCGCGCAGCGCTATCCCGTCATCAGCGCGTTCTGCAAGATGGCCGGTATCGATCCGGCCGACGATCCGATCCCGGTGCGTCCGGCGGCGCATTATCACATGGGCGGCATTGCCGTTGATGGCGAAGGCCGCAGCACGGTGACGGGCTTGTGGGCCTGCGGCGAGGTCAGCCGCACCGGCCTGCACGGCGCCAATCGGCTCGCTAGCAATTCGCTGATGGAAGCCATCGTCTCTGCGCAATGGGTCGCCGAGAGCGTCAATGGCGTGGCTAGCGGTGCCGCTCCTCTGCGCACGCCGACCGCGCTCCCGCCTGCATCAGATCCATCGACGGTGCGGCCGTTCGTCTCGCAGGCCCTCGGCGTGCTTCGTGATCGGCCCTCGATCGAGCGCGCCATTCGCAATCTCTATCCGATGGCCAGGGGGAGCGGCTCCGCCGCCGATCCGGCGCTGGTCGGATTGATGATCGCCGTCGCAGCGTCAAGGCGCGAGGAAAGCCGCGGCGGCCACTACCGCACCGACTTTCCGGACACGTTGCCCAAGGGCGTGCCCTCCACTTTCACCCTCGCAGGTGCACTCAGTATCGCCGGCGAGATCATCGAATCCGAACTGCCGATCAGGAGCGCTCAGTCGTGACACTCAATCCCCTTCTGCCCCTGATGTACGAACCCCTGGTGCGAACCGCGCTGCTTGAGGATCTCGGCCGTGCCGGCGACATCACGGCGGACGCGATCGTGGCCGCCGACCAGCGCGCTTCGCTCGCGTTGCGGGCACGCCAGCCGGGCGTCGTCGCCGGCCTCGATGTGGCGCGCTGCGCCTTTCAAACGATATCACCAGCGATCCGAATCGAGATCGAACGGCCCGATGGCAGCGTCGTCGCGCCCGGCGACACGATCGCGACCATCAACGGCCCGGCGCGCGCGCTGCTGACGGGCGAGCGGACCGCACTCAATTTCCTTTGCCACCTCAGCGGCGTCGCAACGGCAACGGCGTCGCTGGTTACTGCCGTGAAAGGCACGCGCGCGCAGATCGTCTGCACTCGCAAGACCACGCCCGGCCTGCGCGCATTGGAAAAATACGCGGTGCGCGCCGGCGGCGGTAGCAATCACCGCTTCGGCCTCGACGATGCCGTGCTGATCAAGGACAACCACATCGCGCTTGCCGGCAACATCCGCACCGCGATCGAGCGTGCCAAGGCGCATGTCGGCCATCTCGTCAAAGTCGAGGTCGAAGTCGACACGCTGGCGCAGCTCGAAGAAGCTCTGGCGCTCGGGATCGACGCGGTCCTGCTCGACAACATGACGATCGACGATCTCAGGCAGGCCGTGACGATGACGCGCGGCAAGGTTATCACGGAAGCATCGGGCCGTATCACGGCCACCACTGCGCCCGCGATCGCGGCGACCGGCGTCGACCTCATTTCCGTCGGCTGGGTCACGCACTCCTCGGCCGCCCTCGATATCGGGCTGGATTATCTCTAGCGGGTGATGAGGCTGCGTTTCGGGCACTCTGTCAAAGAGCTGCCCGCGCGCCTTCCTTGCGATAGTAGAAAACCTGCCGCGCCCTGACCTCGTTCTCAACAACCCCGATCAGACCGACCAGCTTTTCGGAGGTGCGAACCTGCACAATGTCGGGCGTAACCACGAATACCGTCGCCTCATCGTAGGGATTGGCGCTCATAATCATATGGCGCGTTTCAGCGACGACGTTTGCCCATGCCTTGGCGTGGCGCTCGGACCTCGCGAAATATGAGGTGCATGTCTTGAGCGCCAGATCATAGGTCGCTTCCATGGACGGAATTGCCATCGACGGATATTCCCGATCGAAATAGACGAGCGCTTCGGTCAAATCTGATGTCACCGAGGGGCGGAGCGCTTCGGCGAGCGCCTGCGCGTGGTTGAAGCAGACGTTGCTGAACATCCACGACCGCTGTGCAAAACTTGCTTCTGCGAACGCGGCTGCCGCCTTGGGCACGAAACTGAACCACCAGCGCGCGATCTCGAGTAGCTGGAATCGGACGTTGTATTGCTCCCGCTCGAAATCGCCGGGCGCAAGTACGGCAAGCGCCGCGATGCGATCCGTATCGAGCACGCGCAGGCTGGTCGCCGCAACCGTGGCGGCGGCTCCGAGATTGATCAACAGAGCCGCGGCGCGATCGGGCTCCTCAAGCATCGAATCGTTGAAGGCATCGGCAGCCAGGAACGAATCCCACAGCGCATTGGCCATAATGAGCCGGATCAGGGAATGCTCCTCGGTAGCCGCCAGCAGCGGAGACGAGGCGCGCGGAACGTAGCTCACGAGAGAGGGATTGTGCCCGACATAGGGACAGGTGATCGCCGTGTTGATCCGCTTCGATCCGGCCGTGAAGCTGCCCCAGAAGGCATTGAACGCAGGTGACAAAAAGTTCGCCAATATCGTCTCACGGGACTGCGCCGGCGATGCCGATGTCCTCTCGCCCGCAGCCGATCTCATCCGCTCGCGAATATCACGCGACGTCGCATCGATCAGCGCCCGGCGCATTTCGCCGTCGCCGACGGGTGCAGGATAGGTATCGCGCGTTTCGAAGAAATACTGGCCGCGCAGCGACCCGTTGTCCCGCAGCACGGCGATGCCATGTCCCATCACAAGCATGCGCGAGCCGGCCGACGTGCTCAGGGTCCAGGCGATCTGACCATCGCCCACCGGCAGGCCCGCATTCACGCCTTCGAAGGCGATGCGCTCCTGCGCGCAGGTCGCACGCGCTGCCACCTGGATCGGGTCGGAGGCGCTGAAACGCGCTTTGGCCTGCCGCAGATAGTCCTGGCGGGCAGCAAGCAGGGAATTGCGCGCAATGACCGCTTCGCGCTCGGCCGTGAGCCGATCGTTTGGCAGCGATCGCAGGGCCGGCAGGGTGCGCAGCCAAGCTGCGTTGAGCTTGGTCATGTCGCCGAGCGCAAAGAAGCGCTTGTCGAGCAGTTCGATCGCGGGATCGATTTTCCCAAAACCGCTGCCATCCTGTATGGCTTTTGCCCGACGCGGATCGCCCTTCATGATGGCCATGAATTCGTCGAAGATCGCGACGTAATCCTTTGCGCCCATCTCGACGAGCCCGCGGCGACAATTGTCGAGCGTCTGCTCGCTCATTCCACCGTTATGGGCAAACTGGCCATGGCCGCCGTTGTTGACCTGGGCCAGATAATAGTCGGCGTGATAGCTCCAGAATGCCTCCGCGACGATCTCGCCGGAGACCAGGTGGGCCGGGCCAATCGCCCAATTCACGAAATCGACGACGGTAGCGACCAAATCGCCGTCCTCTGCCACATCGGCGTCGGGGATAAGGATTTCACGTGCAATCACCCCCTGAGGCTCAAGCGCGCGCCGAGCCTCCTCGTTCTCAATCATCTGCATGCACCGCCCCAAGATGCCCCCTCTTCTACAGACACTTCAGCGACGCGGAATCCGCAATACAAACGAGAAAAAAATGTCACATGGTGTTTTGATACCGCGAAAGGTCGGAGCGGCCCCCCTTTCGCGGCCATTCGCAGCGCGGCGGAACCGGCGGCGCGCGATCTTCGGGCTGGATCGATGGCGTGTGAGATTATTCAGCTGCTGCGCTGGTCGACGCCTTGCTCTGGCGCGTCAGGCGACTGTTGCGCTGGAACACCGAATAGGTCCCGAGCGCGAACAGGATCACGAGGAGCTGCAGCGACAGCGCTTCCAGCGTCGGGTTCAGGCCGAGATCGGCGAGCCAGGACAGGCTCTTCAGTTCCGTGAACGGCAGCAGAGCCTGCTCCTGGAATTCCTGCACGGCCTCGCCGATGAACTTGATCGCCATCACGAACAGGAAAGCCGAGGTCAGGATGAACAACGGCCGCAGCGGAATCTTCTGGGCGATCAGGTTGATGAAATAGAACAGCACCGCAAGCGCAATGGTGGCGGCGCCGAGGCCGGCAAACAGGCCTGCGCTCCAGCCGCCTTCCGTAGTGGCCAGCGCGTTGATGAACAGCACGGTCTCGGCGCCCTCGCGGAACACCGCGAGGAAAGCGAGCGCGCCGACCGCCCACACCGTGTCCTGCGCCAGCGCCGTGTCGGCCTTGTGCGCGAGATATTCTTTCCAGCCCTGCGGGTCCTGCTTCACCATCAGCCAGCCGCTGACATAGAGCATGAGGCCCGCGGCAAAGAGGATGATGACGCCCTCGAGGATGTCGCTGTGCTCGCCCGAATTCAGCACCGCGAACAGCCAGGCCGCGATGATGCTGGCGCCGACCGCAGCCAGCGCGCCCCCATAGAGCGCCTGGATGCGATGACCGGCGCCAACCTTCGACAGGTAGCCGGCGAGCGCGGCGATCACCAGCATCGCCTCTAGGCCTTCGCGTAGCAGGATGACCGCGGCCTGAATGAATGCAGACGACATGAGCGAACCCATTTTTCGCTCGTTCTATCGCCAGGGATTTTCAAGTAAAGCGATGTCGGGCCGCACGATTTCGTCAACTGCCGGAACATTCAAAAAGCCCGTGCAAAACGGGCACCTCTGGCGGCAACGATAGATTAGAATAGCTCCACTCAACCGGGTTGACCGACCGGCACGGCAAGCTTTGGCCGTCCCACTTCGCGGCGTCGCGGCAGCAACCGCTCGACCTGCAGGACCGCCAGCGTGAGCACCACGATCGCCACGGCCTGGTGCATGAGCGCGAGATCGATCGGCACCTGGTTCAAGAGCGTCAGGATCCCGAGCGTCGCCTGTAGCGTGATCGCCGCCACCAGCCACCAGGCGCCGGCGATAGCCGCGCCGCTTGCGCGCGAACGGATGGTGTCGATCGCATGCAGGATCGCCAGCGCCAATAGCGCGTAAGCAGTCATGCGGTGCTCGAACTGCACCGTCAGCGTATTGTCGAACAGGTTGCGCCACCAGGGCTGCTCGAAGAACAGACGCCCCGCGGATGGAATGAAAGCGCCATCGATCTCTGGCCAGGTGTTGTAGACCTTTCCCGCGCGCAGCCCCGCGACCAGCGCGCCGAAATAGAGCTGCAGGAAGGTCAGCGCCAGCAGCAGCAAAGCGGTGATCTTCAGCCGGAGCGGCGCCGGATTTGGCGGCCGGTCGGAAAGCCGCCGCAGCGTCCAGACGATCGCCGAATAGATCAGCAGCGCCAGTATCAGATGGACAGCGAGGCGATATTGCGAGACCTCGACCTTCTCGGAGAGGCCTGAGGCGACCATCCACCAGCCCACCGCCCCCTGCAGCGCGCCGAGCCCGAAGATCAGCCAGAGCCGCCGCTTCAATTCGCCGTCGGTGACGGCGCCGCGCCACAGGAAATAGAGGAACGGCAGCAGATAGGCGATCCCGATCACGCGCCCGAGCAGGCGATGGCTCCATTCCCACCAGTAGATCGTCTCGAACTCAACGAGCGTCATCCCGGCATTGAGCTCGCGATATTGCGGGATCTTCTTGTAGCCCTCGAAGGCTTCCGCCCATTGCGCCTCGGTCAGCGGCGGCAGCGTGCCGGTGACCGGCTTCCATTCCACGATCGAAAGCCCGGATTCGGTGAGCCGGGTGGCCCCGCCGACCAGCACCATGATCGCGATCAGGGCTGCGACCGAAAGCAGCCACCAGCGAAGGTGAGCATTTTGGGAGGGCTCGGGGGCGGAACGTGCGGTCATCGGTCCTGCTTGATCGGATTGGCGCGCCCCTTATAGTCCGCCTCCTCGCAGGCGCAAGGCGCGCTTTGCCTCACGAGTTATCGATCAACCGGCCATGAATATACGCACCCGCAAGCTGCTTGGAACCATCTTCCTGCTGATGCTGGTGGTGGTGTGGTCGCTGCTCGGCATGACGGTCGCGCAGACGCCTTGGCTCGCCAATTCGGGCTTGCTGCAGGCGATTTTCTATGTCGTGGCCGGGCTCGGCTGGGTGCTGCCGGCGATGCCGATCGTGGCCTGGATGTCGCGGCCCGACCGCGCCTAGAGCTTCGGTTCTGAGAACCCCAGCTCTAGATTCTTGTTTGACGCGTTTTCTTCACGCGAACCGGTATCCACTTCGCTCGAAGACGCTCTAGATCTGCACGCGCGGCCTCGGAAACATCACGCCCGATAGCAACACCCGCATCATGCGCAGCGAGCGCCGCCGTCCGTCCCAGGACACCCGCGGCAACGCGTGCAGGTTGGTCCGCCCCTGCGCTCCCACGATACCCGCGATGCTCGACACCGCGCTGTCAAAGCTGGTCTCTCCGGCCATCAGCATATGCGGACGGCGAAAGCTCTCGCTGTCTCCGAACGGATAGGCAAAATGCCTGATCTCGCGACGGATGCCGGCCTCGAGCACCGCCCTGCCCATCGCCGTCTCGCGCTCGGCATCGACGTCGCGCAGGTTCGACAGCGCCGGATAGTTCACGGTCGCGCTGCCGATCGTGACATTGGGATCGGAGGCGAGCATCGTGAGATCGCTCCAGTCCATGGAGGCGCCGCGCGAAAGCGCCGCCAGATCGACGCCGTAGCGCTTGCAGAGATCGTTGATTGCAACGGAGAGATCCGGCGGCGCCAATGTCCGCATCCATTTCGCCAGGAACTCGTAGAGCTCGTATTTCTCCGCGACACCAGCAATCGAAAAATGCAGTTCCTTGCGCTCGATCACGAGGCTGATGCGGCTCTCGCGCGCGATGATCTTCTCGAGCGCCAGCCACCACGCCTCCCCCAGCCCATCCGGAAACGCACTCGGCAGGTAGATGGCGAAGGGCACGCCATGCTTCAACAGCACCGGATAGGCGTCCGTCGCCAGATCCTTGTAGCCGCCGTCGAACGTCAGGCAGGCAAAGCGGCGCGGCAGCGGCAAGGTGACGGCGCGGCGGCAGGCTTCGTCGATCGAAACGATATCGTAGTTCCAGCGCCTCAGCGCCCGGATCGTGCGATCCAGGAACCGAGGGGTGATCTCGCGCGAGGCCAGCGGCTGAAACCGGTCCCGACGGCGCGCACGCACGCGCTCGAAGCGCAGGATGGCGCCGGCCCCGCCGGCCTGCCGTTGCCGTAACCGCGCATAGCCTGAGAAGTAAGCGAGCTCCATCTGTGCCCGCTTCAAGAAAGTGATTTCCGACACCACGTCCCGCCCCCGATCCGGCGGCTCCCAGGCGCCGTCTAACGATTGTTATTACTCTTTGTTGACATTTCCCTGCGAAGGTCGCCCGAGCGGAATTGTAAACAATCGATTAATACCGGACTCGGCAATGACCATGGCTGCCGCGATCGAAGCACGAACGGCGGAGTTGGAAGCGTGGTCGAAAACAAGCCGCGTCGCCGGTATCGAGATCATTCGCGATCTCGAAGCCGTCGAACCGACATGGCGTGCCTTCGAAAAGCAATTCTGCACGCCGTACCAGCGCTTTGATTTTCTCGCCGCCTGGCAGCGGCAGGTCGGCGCACGCGAGGGCGTCGCCCCATTCATCGTGATCGGCCATGATGACGAACGCCGGCCGTTGTTCGTGCTGCCGCTGACGCTCGAAAGCGCGCTCGGCGTGCGCTGTGCTAAATTCATGGGCGGCAAGCATGCGACCTTCAACATGGCGCTGTGGGACCGCGACTTCGCCGCGGGCGCCACGGCCGCCGATCTCAGGACCATGGTGTCGGCGATCGCGGCACGCGGCGAGGCCGACGTGCTCGCCTTGCAGCAGCAGCCGCTCAACTGGCGCGATCTGCCCAACCCGCTGGCCCTGCTGCCGCACCAATCCTCGGTCAACGACTGTCCCGTGCTCGCCATCGAGCCCGGCGCCGACCGCACCACCCTCATCAGCAATTCGTTCCGGCGGCGATTGAAGGGCAAGGAACGCAAGCTGCAGCAGCTCGCCGGCTATCGCTATCAGATCGCCGCCACGGACGCCGATGTCACACGAGTCCTGAACTGGTTCTTCCGCGTCAAGCCGCAGCGCATGGCCGAACAAAAGCTGCCCAACGTCTTTGCCGAGCCGGGCGTCGAGGATTTCATCCGCTCCGCCTGCCTCACCGGGCTTCCCGGCGGCGGCCGCGTCATCGACATCCACGCGCTCGAATGCGACGACGAGGTGATCGCGATCTTCGCCGGCGTCGCCGACGGCCATCGCTTCTCGATGATGTTCAACACCTACACGATGTCTGCCAGCGCCAAGTTCAGCCCTGGCCTGATCCTGATGCGCAACATCATCGATCACTATGCCGCGCTGAACTACCGCGCCATCGACCTCGGCATCGGCTCGGATGAATACAAGCGGCTGTTCTGCAAGAGCGACGAGCCGATCTTCGACAGCTTCATTCCGCTCTCCTGGCGCGGCAGGCCAGCTGCAAGCGCCATGTCCGGCCTCGTCAGCGCCAAGCGGCTGGTCAAGCATAATCGCGCGCTGTTCGATCTCGCGCAAAACCTGCGCGGCATGTTCCGCTAGAGCGCGTTTTCGAGCGAAGTGGACACCGGTTCGCGTGAAGAAAACGCGTCAAGACTAGAATCTAGGGCAACGGTTCTGATCCAGTCAGAACCGGTGCCCTAGAGCTTCATCTATTACACCGACGTGCAGCTCATTGCGTGTGGGCCGTCGATTTGCCTGCCATCGACTTCGCGACCTCGCGAACGCACGCGACGAATATCTCGGCAGCCGGGCTCAACGTGCGGTTCTTCAGCGTTACAATGGCCGCCGACACAGCCGACGCTCGCGGCAGCTTGACCGGAAGTCTCTTCAGCGACAGATCGCGGCCGCTGAACTGCACAATCGAGCTTGGAAGCAAGGTGACGAAGCTCCCGGTCGCAGCGAGCCTGCAGCAGAGGTGAAGCGACAGCGTCGTGACCGGCGTGCGAGGCACGCTCAATCCGCTTTCGCGAAACAGATCAGCCGTGGCTGAGCCTGGGAAGGTGTCCGGCGGCGGCAGGATCCAGGCTTCATCGGCAAGATCGGCCAGGCTGACCTTGGAACATCGCGCCCATTTGCTTCGCTGCCCGACAACCACGACCCGCGGGTCACTCAGCACAGGCTCCACCGCCAGATCTTCCTCGGCGAACGGCGTCGGGATCCAGCCCAGCAACAGATCGATGCTCCGCTCGCGCAGTTCGCTGTAACGCGTGGTGCCAAGCACCATCTGCGCGACATTCAGGCGGATGCCTGGATGGCGCCGCGTGAAGCGATCGATGACTGCTGGAAGCAGGCCAGCCGCAACGCTTTCCGAACTACCGATGCGGAGCTGTCCGATGGTTGGATCGGCAAGAAATTCGAGTTCTTCCAGCCCTTGCATCAGCTCGTCGAAAATCGCTGTGCCGCGCTTGACGAGGGCGCGCCCATACGGCGTGGGGTCGATGCCGTTGCGGCCGCGGTCGAGAAGCCGAAGCCCGAGTGCATGCTCCATGTCGGCGATCGCTCTCGAGACCGCAGGCTGAGAAATCGCCAATTCTGCCGCGGCCTTTGCCATGCTGCCCCGTTGCGCCACGACGAGCAGGATATGGAGATCGCGCAGCTTGATGCGGCGCCGGGCTCGCTCAATGGATTGCATGTCCGATCCTTATCAAAACAGTTATGAAACCCTCACATACTAGCATTGGACGGATATGCCCGCCTCAAGCATCCTCTCGACCCAGTCGTTTCAGACGCGGAGGATCCGATGGCCTGGATGGTGATGACGCGCCGCGAAATGCTGGCAATGTCAGGCGCCGGCATTGCTTTCTCCGCCGCCGGTCTCGTGCCGCACAGCATCGCCGAGCCGAGCCTGAAGACCGCGCATATACTGACGGGCTTCACGCCCGGGCTTCCCGATGCCGTGGCGAGGCTCGTTGCCGATCAGATGAAGGATTATGCGGCGTCGATCGTGGTCGAGACCCGGCCAGGTGCGAGCGGACGGGTCGCGGTGGAGGCCGTGAAGGCGGCCGCTCCCGATGGATCCGTCCTTCTGCTGGCGCCGCTTGGCTTCTTGACGCTGTTTCCTCACGTCTACAAGACGCTCAGATACGAGCCGCGTGATTTTATTCCGGTCTCGACCGTCGCCTCATTCCCGACATTGCTGACGGTGGGTCCGAAGGTGCCGCGCGAGGTAAAGACGCTGGCTGAATTCATCACATGGTGCCGCGCCAATCCGACGCAGGCGACCTACGGCACGGCGGGTGCTGGATCGACGCTGCACTTCACCGGGGCGATGCTGGGCCGCACTGCGCGGTTCGAGTATCTCCATGTGCCCTATCAAGGCAGGGCCGCGATACAGGATCTCGTGAAAGGCGAGATCGCCTCGGCCATCATGCCGCTCGGCAGTTCCGTTGGCCTGGTCCAGTCCGGAGAGCTTCGTGCGCTGGCGACCACCGGTCCACGCCGCAGCGCGTTTCTTCCCGATGTGCCCACGATGGCCGAAGCCGGTTATCCCTCGCTTCAGGACCTTACATGGTTTGGGTTTTTCGTGCCGGCAAAGACCCCGGCGGTAACAGTCGAAAGGCTCAATGGCTCGATCCAGGCGGCCTTGCGCACCGACGAGGTCAAAGCCGGCATGGCAAAACAGTTCGTCGAGATCGACGCAATTCCCCTCGCCGACTTCGCCCGGCTCATCACATCCGAATCCGAGCGCTGGAAAGCGATCGTGCAGGCAACCGAGTTCACGCCGACCGATTGAAGGTCTCAGCTACCCTCGGGCGTCGTCAGGGCTATCGCATATAACTGTTTGGAGGCTGTGGACGATGCGGGCCTCGTGGTTCTCCGAGCGATGCGCAGCATCGTCTCGAGACGCGCCGCAAGCGGCGCTCCTCACCATGAGGGTCTAAGATTCCACCGCGAAATCAGACCTCATCCTGAGGAGCCGCGCAGCGGCGTCTCGAAGGATGGGCCGCGAAGGGATCGCCCACCAAGTTCTATTTCATATGCCACAGCCCTGCGGGCGCCGCTGGTCTACGCTGCGACCACGCGCGGGCCCGGCTCGACGGCGTCCGATGGCTCGCACGGCTTCGTCAGCATCGTCACTTCCGAGAAGCCAACCGCGGCAAGCTGCTCGCGCATCAGGCGGCGGGCATCGTCGGCCATCGAGGCGTCCGGCACCACGACGGCGCGGGCGTGCGCCGTCAACAGATCGGCCGGCAGGTCGGAAGCCGTGCCGGCATCGAGCAGCACGTGGTCGTAGACGCTGAGCAGCGCGTCGATCGCGAGCGTCAGCCGCGGCGACTGCAGTTGCGCGCGATCGAATCCGGGGCGGCCGGCACTGACCAGATTGACCCGCGACAGCCGGTCGCGCGTGATGATCTCCGAAAAGGTCGCCTGTCCCTGCATCAATTCGGCAAGCCCTGGCGCGCCGGGATCGGTCGAGACCGCCGCTATCGTCGGCGACGCCGCGGCAAGGTCGACGACGGCGACCTTGGCTTCGCGCGCCATCAGCCGCGCCAGCGTCAGCGTGCTCAGCGCGATGCTCTCGCTCGGGGCCGTCCCCAGCACCGTAACCTTGCGTGCGTCGGCGCCAGCCCGGCGCAGCTTCTCGGCGAGCTCTTCGATTTCTCCGATGGCAGTGGCGGCTTCAGGCTGCGGCGCGATGGATGCGGCCTCGACCTCGGGCTCGGGCCCCGCTGCCGGCTCCAGCTCCGGTTCCCGCTCGTCGTCGCTCTCGACGGCGGCAGCGCGAACCGGCGCCCGCGCCGTTATCGGCGGCACGACCGGTGCCGCGGCTGCGCGCGGCGCGGTCATGCGCAAGAGCTCGCCAGTCACGACCAAGCCCGAAGAAAGCAACAGCGTCGCCAGCGTCGCGATCAGCACGATCGGCAGCTTCTTCGGATAGGCCGGCGTATTGGAGACCGACGCGCGCGAAATGATGCGGCCATCGGACGGTCCTGCGTCAATGTTCTCGCGCGTATTGGCTTCGCGATATTTCGCCAGATAGGACTCAAGCAGGTCGCGCTGCGCCTTGGCTTCGCGCTCCAGCGCGCGGAGCTGGACGTCCTGGCCGTTGTAGGACGATGCCTGCTTCTTCAATTGATCGAGGCTCGCGCTCAGCGCCTCGACGCGGCCACCGGCAACGCGCGCGTCATTGTCCAGCGTGCGGGAGATCTTGCCCGCCTCCTCGCGCAACTGCCGATCGAGATCGGCAAGCTGCGCCTTCAATTCCTTGATGCGCGGATGATTGTCGAGCAGCGTCGAGGATTGCTCGGCGAGCTGCGCGCGCAGCGTCACCCGCTGCTCGCTGAGGCGGCGGATCAGTTCGGAATTGAACACTTCGGAAGCTTCGATCGGCTTGCCGCTCTGCAGCATCTCGCGGATCAGCCGCGCCTTGGTCTCGGCATCGGCCTTCAGTGCACGCGCATTATTGAGCTGCGTGTTGAGCTCGCCCATCTGCTGGTTGGACAGCGAGGTATTGTTGGTGCCGACGAACAGGCTCGACTTGGAACGAAAGTCCTCGACGCGGGATTCGGCGTCCGCGACTTTCTTCCGCAAATTCTCGATCTCGCCGGCCAGCCACTGGCTCGCCGTTCTCGCCTGCTCCTGCCGCGCATTCTGCTGCAGCACCAGATAGCCTTCGGCGATCGAGTTGGCGACCCGCGCGGCAAGCTCGGGATCGCGCGACTGGAATTCGACGACGACGACGCGCGACTTGTCGACCGCATAAGCCTGGAGCCGGTCATAATAGGCTTCCAGCACGCGCTCTTCCGGCGTCAGCGAGAACGGGTCGCGCCCAATGCCGAACAGCGCCAGCAGCGATTTCAGCGGCGAGAAGCCCTGCAGCACCGGATCGAATTCCGGCCGCTCGGCAAGCTTGTTCTTCTTGATGATCTCGCGCGCGAGGTCGCGCGACAGCAGGAGCTGCACCTGGCTGGTGACGGCCTCCGGATCGACGACGTTGCGCTCTTCGTTGCGCTCGCCGCTCGGCCGCAGGAACACGTTCTCGCGGCCGTCGATCAGGATGCGCGCTTCCGACTTGTAGCGCGGCGTCACCATATTGACCGCGGCAAGCGACAGCGTGAACGCCAGCACCGTCGGCACGATGATCCAGCTCCGCTTGCGCATCAGCGCCCGACCGAGCGCAGGCAGGTCGAGATCGCCTACGGGCGACGGGGCAACGGTCGCAGCCGACGCGGGCTTTGCAAGCGCGCGCTGGACCACGGCCCTGTCCTTTCCTGCACGCCAGAACGCAAAACGCATTGTTCACTCCCGCGGGGACGCCACTCAATCTGCTTCGGCCGGCGCGATTACACTCCATTAAGGTTGCCGCTGGGTTAATCGGCCCGCTTGACGAACAGCATGACGCACACGCCCGCGCGTCACGCTTTGTTAACCATGGGCGTCCTTAATCGGCCGCGATATTTTGTCGGGATTCCCAGAATGCGCCGCCTGCGCGCCGCTGTCTTTCGCCTGCTTTCGATGCTTGCGCGCGGCGCCTCAGCCGGCGATCGCATATTCATTAGCGGGCGTGGGCTGTGACCATGGATTCCGACCAGCCGCTCCGCATCCTGCATGTCGTGCGCGCCCCTGTCGGCGGGATCTTTCGTCATATCCTCGACGTCGCCAACGGACAGATCGAGCGTGGCCATCACGTCGGCATCGTCACGGACAGCATCACCGGCGGCGAGCGCGCCGCCACCGCGCTTGCGGAAATCGAGCCGCGCCTGAAACTCGGCGTCCGCCGTGTGGCCATTCGCCGCGAGCCGCGGTTTGCCGATGCGATGGTCTGGGCGCAGATCGCCGGCCTGATATGGAAATGGAAGCCGGACGTGCTGCATGGCCACGGCGCCAAGGCCGGCGCTTACGTCCGCCTGCGGCCGCACTCCAAGCAGACGATTCGCGTCTACACGCCGCATGGCGGCTCGCTGCACTACCCGCTCGATACGCTGAAAGGCAATTTCTACAGCCGGCTCGAGCGCGCGCTGATGAACAGCACCGACCTGTTCCTGTTCGAAAGCGCCTTCGCACGCGACACCTATCAACGCACGGTCGGCACGCCGACCAGCGGCGTGGTGCGCTGCGTGTTCAACGGCGTGACCGCGGAAGAGTTCGATGCGATCGATCGCACTGATGATGCCACCGACATCGTCTATGTCGGCGAGTTCAGGCACATCAAGGGGGCGGACCTCTTGATCGACGCCGTGGCGAAACTGCGCGCCGAAGGCAAGCCGGTGACGCTGACGCTTGCCGGCGACGGCGAGGAGTCGGAGAAGCTGAAGGCACAGGTCAAACAGCTTGCGCTTGGCGATGCCGCGCGCTTCATCGGCCATGTCAAAGCGCGCTACGGGTTCTCGAAAGGCAAGCTGCTGGTCGTTCCCTCTCGCGGCGACTCCATGCCCTATGTCGTGATCGAGGCTGCGGCCGCGGGGATCCCGATGGTAGCCGCCAATGTCGGCGGCATCCCCGAGATCTTCGGCCCGCACACGGATGCGCTGTTTGCACCGAGCAATGCTGCTGCTATGGCGGAAGCGATCAGTCGCGCGCTCGACGATCCCGCCGCGACATTGGCGCGCGCAACGGCGCTGCGCGAGCGCATCTTTGCGCATTTCTCGCAGAAGGCGATGGTCGAGGGCGTGCTCGCCGGCTATCGCGACGCGTTTGCCAATCGTTAACCACAAGTTACCCACGTAACCGTTTGTTCCGATTTCTCCCCTAATCCCTGACGCGGGGCAATTCCGCAGCGGCCTTTGCACCCCTATCTGCGGCCGCAAGAGCATGATCCGGAAAAGTGGGCACCGGTTTTCCGAAAAGATCATGCTCAAACAACGGACGTAACGACGTGGAACCGATTAACGCACGCTCGATGCTGGACGCGACAGCGACCGCCGGTGGCGGCCGTCCGCCGGTCGAACGGCGCCGCCGGCTATCGCCCGCCGCGCTCACCATCACCAATGAAAGGGTCCGCGGCGCCTATTCGCCGGTTGTCATCACCGGCATCGTTCGCCTCGTCGATTTCATCCTGCTGAGCCTGGTCGGCGTCGCGCTTTACCTCTGGTACGTGATGCCGCTCTCCGGCTTCCGCTGGGAATATGTCGCGGCGATCCTTGCCATGACGATATCGGCGGTGGTCTGCTTCCAGGCTGCCGATATCTACGAAATCCAGATGTTCCGCGGACAGTTGCGGCAGACGACGCGCATGATCTCGTCCTGGGCGATCGTGTTCCTGCTGTTCATCGGCGTGTCGTTCCTGGTCAAGCTCGGCGGCGAGATCTCGCGGGTATGGCTGACGGCATTCTTCTTCGTGGGTCTTGCCGCCCTGATCGCCGAGCGGCTGATCCTGCGCGGCCTGGTGCGGCGCTGGGCGCGCGACGGCCGGCTCGACCGCCGCACCGTGATCGTCGGCGCCGACGAGAACGGCGAGCAGCTCGTCGAAGCGCTCAAGGCGCAGTCCGACACCGACATCCGCGTGCTCGGCGTGTTCGACGACCGCAACGATGATCGCGCGATGGATAGCTGCGCCGGCAGCCCGAAGCTCGGCAAGGTCGACGACATCGTCGAGTTTGCCCGCCGCACCCGCGTCGACCTCGTGCTGTTCGCGCTGCCGATCTCGGCCGAGACCCGCATCCTGCAAATGTTGAAGAAGCTCTGGGTGCTGCCGGTCGATATCCGCCTGTCGACGCACACCAACAAACTGCGTTTCCGTCCCCGCTCCTATTCCTATCTCGGGAAGGTGCCGACGCTCGACGTGTTCGAGGCCCCGATCACCGACTGGGACCTGGTGATGAAATGGCTGTTCGACCGGATCGTGGGCGGCCTGATCCTGCTCGCCGCGCTGCCGGTGATGGGGCTGGTGGCGCTCGCGGTGAAGCTTGACAGTCCGGGCCCGGTGCTGTTCCGCCAGAAGCGCTTCGGCTTCAACAACGAGCGGATCGACGTCTACAAGTTCCGCTCGCTCTATCATCATCAGGCCGATCCCACCGCCTCGAAGGTCGTCACCAAGGACGATCCGCGCGTCACCCGCGTCGGCCGCTTCATCCGCAAGAGCAGCCTCGACGAATTGCCGCAGCTCTTCAACGTCGTGCTGAAAGGTAATCTCTCCCTGGTCGGCCCGCGCCCGCATGCGGTGCAGGGCAAATTGCAGAACCGCCTGTTCGATGAAGCCGTCGACGGTTATTTCGCCCGCCACCGCGTCAAGCCCGGCATCACCGGCTGGGCCCAGATCAACGGCTGGCGCGGTGAGGTCGACACCGACGAGAAGATCCAGAAGCGCGTCGAGTTCGACCTTTATTACATCGAGAACTGGTCGGTGCTGTTCGACCTCTACATCCTCCTGAAGACGCCGTTCTCGCTGCTGACCAAGAACGAGAACGCGTATTGAGGGCCGTCGGTTTGGTTGCGTGAGTTCGCAATGGCGTATGCGACGACAGCCGAGAGTTCATTTCCGCAAGCCGCGCCCGGCGTGCTGGCGCTGCAGCGCGCGATGGTGTGGCTGGCGGGCGCCTCCGGCGCGATCGTCTTCATCGAGCCGAGCCCCTACGAATTGGTCACGCTGACGGCGGTCATCATCTTCTTCGCCACCGGCCTGCGAATGCGGCTTGCCATCATGCCGCTGCTCATGATGCTCGTCGCGCTCAATGTCGGCTACAGCATCGGCGCCATCCCGGTCCTCGACAGGCCGGAGATCGCGACCTGGATCGCGACATCCTGGTACATGGCGGTCACCGTGGTGTTCTTCGCCATGGTTACTTCCGAAGATACCGAGGCGCGCCTCGATATGCTCCGGCGCGGCCTGGTCGTCGGCGGGATGATCGCGTCGCTCGCGGCGATCGGCGGCTATTTCCACCTCGTGCCCGGCGGCTACGACCTCCTGACCCTGTATGAGCGCGCGCGCGGCACCTTCAAGGACCCGAACGTGCTCGGCGCCTTCCTGATCCTGCCGGCGCTGTTCTCATTGCAAAGCGTCGTCTCCGCCCCTCCCGCCAAGGCTTTCCGCAACACCATCGCCTTCGGCATCATGTCGCTCGCGATCCTGCTCGCGTTCTCGCGCGCGGCCTGGGGCGGCCTCGTCATCACCGCGGCCTTCATGCTGGCGTCGATGGTCTTGACCAGCCGCTCGCAGACGGAACGCTCGCGCATCATCGTGATGGCGCTCGTGGCCATCGTCCTCGCGGTCGCGCTGGTCGCGATCCTGTTGTCGTTCGACTCGACCGCGCAGATGTTCAAGCAGCGCGCGAGCTTCGACCAGAGCTATGACGAAGGACGCTTCGGCCGGTTCGGGCGCCACATCCTTGGTGCCGAGATGGCGCTCGATCTGCCCTTCGGCATCGGGCCGCTGCAGTTCCGCAACTACTTCCCCGAAGACACCCACAATTCCTACCTGAACGCGTTCATGTCAGGCGGCTGGATCTCCGGCCTCGTCTATCCGGCGCTGGTCTTCGTTACCGTGATGACGGGCTTCCGCTATGTCTTCCTGCCCGTACCCTGGCAGCGGACTTATCTGGCAATCTTCTCGGCTTTCCTCGGCACCGTCGGCGAGAGCTTCATCATCGACACCGATCACTGGCGGCACTTCTGGATGATGCTTGGGGCGATGTGGGGCATGTATGTCGCTGCGGCGCACTACCGTCCCGCTATCGAGCCGGCACTCACCGCCGAGGCGGACGCCCGCGCTTCTTAGCCGGCTTCTCCTCGGGCGTATCGAGCAGCCCCTTGAGCTTCTCGGTCGCTTCCAGCACGGACTTGTAGCCCTCGTTGGCGAAGCGCAGCAGCAATTGCAGCTCAGCTTCCGAATAGGTGCTCCAGAGCCGGTGCATCGCCTCCTGCATCGGCAGGTAGTAGCGCCCAATTCTGGCAGCGTTCTCGGGCACAGTGACGATATAGACCTTGCGGCGATCGGTCTCATCACGCTCGCGGCGCACGAAGCCGGCTCTCTCCAGCCGGTCGACCACGCCCGTGATGGCGCCGGTGGTGAGCCCGGTGACCTCCGCAAGCCGGCCCGCCGTTACGCGGCCTTCGAGATTGAGGAAGTCGAGGCATTCGAGGTCGGAACCGGAAATTCCCGCCACATTGGCAACGGCTTGCCCGTACAGCACGCCCTGTGCGGAGGACCGCCGCATTGCCTCCTCCAGTTCCTGCATCAACGCCGCGCGCGGCTTCAACCTTGACAAGGCCTCTCCCATCTCTTAGTAAACATATATCTTATAAACTAAGACAATTAATTACTCACATTTCCTAACGCACGCAACCGAACGGAGCAAGCCATGCCGCGCCGTCCCCGCAAGGCCCTGATCATTGGCGGCGGCATCGCCGGCCCTGTCGCTGCGATCTTCCTCAAGCGTGCCGGCTATGACGTCGAAGTCTACGAGGGCTGGCCGCATTCGAGCGGCATCGGCGGCGGCCTGCAGATCGCGCCGAACGGCATGCAGGTGATGGCCGAACTCGGCCTCGCCGACGAACTGATCCGTCAGGGCTCGATCGCCGAATCCTTCGATTTTTATTCGCAATCGGGCCGGAAGCTCGGCTCGATCAACCGCGACATGGAGAAGCGCTTCGGGCAGCCGGCGGTGAATCTGCGTCGCGCCACACTGCAGGCGATCCTCTTCAACAAGGCCTGGTGCTCGAACGCCGAGCTCTATTTCGAGAAGCGCCTGGTCAAGATCATCGACCGCCCCGACCAGCCGATCGTCGCCTATTTCGCCGACGGCACGACCGCCGAGGGCGATTTCCTGATCGGCGCCGACGGCGTGCACTCGAGGGTGCGGCGCCATGTGGTGCCGGACGGGCCTGAGCCGTTCGACACCGGGCTGATCGGTTTCGGCGGCTTCGTGCCTCGTTCGGTGCTCGAAGGCAGATCGATCGGCGGGCGCGTCGAGACCACGTTCGGCCAAAGCGGCTTCTTCGGTTACGGCTTCTGCAGCGCCGATCCCGCCGACGGCGTGATGTGGTGGAGCACGCAGCCCTCGCACGGTGTCGACGCCGCCACGTTCCGTGCCATGGATCAGCCGGCGTTGAAGCAGCATTTAAGCGACTTCCATCAAGGGTGGCACGATCCGATCCCGCGCATCATCGAGGCCGCCGACAACATGGTGGTGACCGACACGCTCGATGTGGCAAGCTTGCCGACCTGGTCGCGCAAGCGCTCGCTCCTCATCGGCGACGCCGCGCATGCCACCAGCCCGCATGCCGGCCAGGGCGCTTCGCTGGCGCTGGAAGACGCGATGCGGCTCGGCAAGCTTATGCTCGACGGACAGGAACTCGGCCTCACCTTCCAGAATTTCGAGCACGAGCGCCGCCCGCGCGCGGAAAAAATCGTCGCGATCGCCCGCCGCAACGGCAACAGCAAGCGCGAATTCAGCGCCGCGGGCGCGTGGGTTCGTGATCAAGTGCTGAGTTTGCTGCTACCGGTGACGTCACGATGCATGGATTTCATGTACGTCTATGATCCGCGGGCGGCGTAGCTCGTAGGGTGGGCAAAGCGAAGCGTGCCACCTTTCTTGCACCGATCGTGGATGGTGGGCACGCTTCGCTTTGCCCACCCTACGATTCGCGGCTTCTACTTCTCCACCGCGAACGTCAGGCCGGCGTGATCGACCAGCCGCTTGATGAGCTTGTCCTTCATCGCAGCGCCCGGCGTCCAGATGCCGGCCGGAACGTCCGGCGCATCGCGCAACAGACAGATCGCGCATTCCGAGATCATCTTCGCTGTCGATCCATAGCCGGGATCGCGGTCGCCCTTCACCGACGCCCGCACCTGGCGGCCGTCCGGCACAATCGCCACGTAGAGGAGATCGTAGCGGCCGTTCTCGCGTTCTTCCTGCGAAGGCCCCTCACCCGGCTTTGGCGCGTTCGGACCGGTCTTCTCGGCGTTCGCGGCCATCACCAGCTTGGCGTTGGCTTCGCCTTTCTCACCGGCACCGGTCAGCACCATCTCGTCGTAGATGAATTCCTTGCCGTAGGGGAAACCCATCAGCATGTTCGAGCGATGGACGTTGCGCGTGTTGATCAGCGCCATCATGAACGGCGCCGCCCATGACTGCAGGTCTTCCTCGTAGGCCGGCCTGTTGCCTTGCGGTTGTTTGGGGCCTTTGAATCCGGGCGTCAGCGCAAAGGGATCCTTCAGAATGGCCACGAGGCTAAGATCCTTGGCAACAGCATCGAAGGTCGCCTTGGCGCTTGCCGCGGTGCCGCCCGAGAGCGTGCCGCTAAGGTCGCGCACGCGGCCCTTGACGCGCGATGCCGGCGTGCCGAACACGCGTTTCGCCTCCTCCTGTACGAAGAACGCGCCGAGCTCGAACGGCACGGAATCGAAGCCGCAGGAAAACACGATGCGCGCACCGCTCGCCTTCGCCGCAGCCTCGTGCTTGTCGATGATCTGCCGCATCCAGATCGGCTCACCGCAGAGATCGAAATAATCGACACCCGCCTCCACGCAAGCTGCGACTAGGTCGTTGCCATAGAGCTGATACGGGCCGACCGTGCTGATCACGGATTTGGTCTGACCAACCATGGCTTTCAGCGACGCGACGTCGCTTGAATCGGCGACGATCAGCGGCGTGTCCGCAGGCGCGCCAATGGCGTCGCGCACCGCAGCGAGCTTGTCCTTGCTGCGCCCGGACATCGCCCATTTCAGGCCGTCGCCCTTGTAATGCTCAGCGAGATATTCGGCGACGAGCTGGCCGGTGAAGCCGGTTGCGCCATAAACGACGATGTCGAACTTCGACAACATAGGATGACTTTCCCTGAAACGAACGATTGCCCCTTCTTGTCATTGCGAGCCAAGCGAAGCAATCCATTTCACCGCTTGTGGGGACATGGATGGCTTCGTCGCTGGCGTTCCTCGCAATGACGGCAGGAGTTCCTATTTCTTCGCATACGACACGCCCATGCCGGCACGTACGTCGGCCTGGATGCCGTAGGGCGCGATCGGATAGCGCAGGCCGTTCTTGGCGAGCTGTTTCATGCCGGCAATCGCCTTGGCGAGATCGGCCGGCGGCAGCGCCATCAGCATCTCCTCATCAGGCACGCCGCCATAGCGCCGCTCGGCAAAGCAAGGCAGCGACAGCGACGGCTCGCGCGTCTTCAGCGCCCGCCCCCAGGAATCCGCACAGGCGGTTTCGCCTACCACGCCCCATTCGAACTTCTTGTAGCCAGTATATTGCAGGCCGTTGATCAGGATGATCATCTGCCCCGGCGTCGCATAAACGAGGCAGATGTCAGGCGGATTGAGCCGGCCGCTCGCAAGCGGGCTTGCCACGAACGCCTTGTACTGGCCATAGGGCACCACATCCAGCGCCTCCTGGCGCCTGCGCGCATCTTCCGCCGTGCCGTGCCAGACGCCGACATAGGATTCGCCCGCCAGCCATTTCTCGTCCTGTGGCGCCAGCCCGATCACGGCGCGGCATTGCGCGCCGACGAGATCGTCGGCAGTGACGCCGACCGTCCAGCCGAGCCGCGAGGCCATGCTCACGATCTGGTCCGTGGTATGGACCGCGGTCGGGCGCCGGATCTTCGGGATCGCCATCATGTCCTCGACCCGCTCGAACAGCTTCAGGCCGATCACGGTCGTCTTCAGCCTGAGCAGGCTGTTGAGATCGGCCACCATGGTGGCCGGATCGAATTGTTCGGGCGGTGTCTGCTGTTGCATGGCGTAAGCTCCCGGCTTGTTTTGCCCGATCTTAGCCCGATCGACAGCCGGTTGCGACCCACGTTCCAGGGCGTCACGACGGCGGATAGACCAGTGATGCGCCGTCCTTGCGCGCCGCGGCGGTCATTCTGGCAATTTCAGCGCGCGCCGGTCCCATCAAGTGGAAGACATCTCGTCCATGGTGGAGAAGGTAATCGGCGACGAACCGTCGATGGCAACGCCACCAGACGGCTTCCGAACACATGATCGCGCACCTCCGCTCCAAACTCAATTGCTCCAGTTGCGACAACCCCTTGCGAAACTCGTCAGAGAGCGCGTAGTCCGCATAGTTGTGGAAGCTCTGGTTGATCCAGAAGCCATTGACTTCGGGTGGCACCGCTTTCGATTTTGGTCGTCGGCCGCCGAGTTCCTCGATCCAGATATAGCCGATCTGCCAAACCGAAAGCGCCTCAGGCAGCTTGTCGATATTGAACTGCGGGTTGGTTCGTGACCGCGGGAAGCTACGGATGTCGACGACCATCCCGATCGAACCGACGTTCAAGAGCTCGACGAATTCGGCGATGCTGCGCGTCGCGTGACCGACCGTGTAGATGGGATTGATTTCGATCGGCATCATGCAAATGGAGCGGATGGCGTTGCTTCACACGATGAAGATAGAGCGCTAAAATGCGTTTGGTAGTGGCTGTACGTCTGTCCGGACAAGGAGGCTGCGGATGGCTGAACGATTCAAGGTCGGCGATCGAGTCCGGTGGAACTCGGAAGCCGGGCATGTCAGCGGCACGATCATCCGGGTTCACATCAAGGATTTCAACTACAAAGGCCATACGCATCACGCTAGCCCGGAATCACCGCAGTACGAGATCAAGAGCAGCAAGACAGACCATATTGCCGCTCATAAGGGAGAGGCCCTTACCAAGCTGTCTGAGTAGGCGGCTTAACCTTGCGCTTATAATCTTGGCCCAGACGCCCGCTCGTCGGAAGCGAACGAAGCGATCGTAACAAGTGTGTAAGGACCGAAGTCATCCGGCAGGTCGCGCCGCGGCGCCCCGGATCGCAAGACCCAGAAGATAGCATTGAGGACACGACGTCGTTCACCCCTGGCACGCCGCGTAGCTTGTTCGGCGGCAGCGGCTTGAGTCTATTCATGGCCTAATTTGACATGTGTGCACTTGTGGACATACGCGAGACTTAAGCAGTAGTACGCCTTTAGCCATCACCGCACGGTCCTGTGGCATTTATCGGTGATGAGAACGCCCGTTGCGCTCCCGCCCCTCCCGGAACCGAGGAGCCGCCATGCAGCAGCGACGCCGTTTCAAACAAACTACATCTTTAGATCAGCGCTTGATCGACGAGGCTCAGCGCTTGCGAAAAGAGGCGCGAGGCACCCCGCACGGCGTCCAGCGCGAACGGCTTATCCGAAGAGCTCGTCAGGCCGAAACCGCCGCGCACATAAACGAGTGGCTCCGGTCACCCGGACTGAGGGCACCCACATAACCCATCCAGTCAGCTGTACGCCTGCACCATCGAGGACGAAAACCACATCCGGATCGTTGAGATCATCTGCGATGATGACGACGCGACCAAACCTCATGCGAAGCAGTTAGTGAGTGGACGCTATAGAGCTATGGCAGGAGGCGCACAACGAGTGGGCTGACTGTTGTCACCTGGACGTGCGGATCGGCACCGTTTTTGATCTCTGGGCGCGCTAGCTCAACGTTCGTTGGTCGGCGTTGCTACTAGATCTAAGTTCATGCGGGAAAATCCCTTAGTCGCGTTAGGAACGCTACACCGCAAGGCCTGTTGTTGTCTTTTCAGAAATGACCGTTGTGGTCGACCATTCTCTTGGAGCGTCAGATGAGTAACCGTAAACGAGCGATAGCGTCAAAGCCCGCCCGCGGCCCTAGAAAAGCCGCACGGGCCCAACGGAAAAAGCAGGCTATTGTTAGAAGCCCGAAAGACAACCTTCTGCACTCTGATGCCGCAGGCTCGACTGAACCGCCCAAGCTTCATGACGATTCAAAACAAAAGGCTCTCACCGTTGAGAATCGGGTGGCTACCTTACAAGATGCCTTCCATCAGACGATTAGGGACAAGAATCCAAAGGAAGGATTTGATCTTTCTTTAGTGACGGCAAACCTGCAGGCTTATCAAGCGCAGCTTCTGGAAATGGCACAAGCCAACATGCAATTTGCTTTTGAATTCGGCCAGAGGCTTGTGACGATCAGGTCACCATTCGAATTTTTCGCCGTCATTGCAGAATTTACAAGCAAGCAAATCGACATATTCCGGAAGTATTCGAAGGAGATGGCTGCGTATCCATTTTTGGGGCACGCGACCCCTTAGTGGTCGTGCGCACCGGCCGTGAGTCGTAGGGCGGGAGCGAATCCGTCAGGTCCCGGTTGTTCCGCCGATTCGAAGTACCCCGCCAGCGCGGACCATCGAAGGGTTGACCCGATGTCCAACGGAGACCGTGCTGCTGATCGTTTTGGCCGGACCTGTCGTTCTGATCCTCGGCAACATCGCGTTTAAGCAGACCGGCCGTACTCTCTTCTTCCGACACCAATCTCTTCTTCCGACACCAATCTCGCAGCTTGAGTGGACGAAGTCGGCTGCGCGTTCCGCTGGTTTACCGGTCGACTTCTTCCATAACGAACTGCGGCAGGACGCCTGCTCTGCACTGCACCCGCAGCGATAATAGCGGCCCAGTAGGGCTCCATTGGAAGGAACACGCGAAAAGTTCCTGCACCGGGGGTAGGATAATCAGGTTGCTGGGGAGAAACTATTTCAGTTTCTGAGCAGCGCTTTAACATTGATCACGGGCGAGCTGTTAAAGCTCGTGCTGGTAGAGCGTCTATTCAGTCTCACCCGAGACAAGTTAATGAAGATCCCGGCATTTGCCTGGGCCTATGCGAGGTTCCAGCAAGCCAAAGCGTGGTTAGAAGCCACGGAGGCTTGGCGAACCATACGGTCCTTGAGCAGGGCGGCCCGCAAGTACGCTGCACGTATGAAAGCAACGATATGGTGCCACTTCGCCACTTTTGAGGGCGATAGAAATCGGAGCTGAATCCCTGGGCCACAGCTCCACGACTTGTCCGCCTAATCCGCAGTTTTGGACCGGAGCTCGCGCGGACGATCACAGCCGGGCGATCACGTCCCTTGTGATCGTCGCGTGGTGGTTCTGATCGCCCTCGCACTTCTCTCAGCACCGTAAGGCTGCCCTGGTCGGTGGCCTTTTTCACATGTACGGCACCAGTTAACGTCTCCTATTGTGAAGAGTTTCGGATGCCGGCCGCTTGAGAGAGAGCGCGAAGAGTTTCGGATGCCGGCCGCTTGAGAGAGAGCGCCGCGTATTCGGCGGCCGGCGTCCGAAACCCGTCACACAAGCGGACGTCAAACAACCGTACTCCGGGGGTACTCAGTTTATGAGTACACGACCTAGCTAGCGGACTGGCCCCGGCAGCAACGTGTCGGTTCGGCCGACCGCGCGATAGGCGATCAGGCCCATCCATTCGCGCACCGCAAGATCGGTCCGTGACAATCCATCGAGTGCGGTGTTGGTGAACCAGAAGACGTCGTTGCCGGTCCCGACCCGCCAGTCGACGGGATAGGGCTCGACCGGAAATCCCACTTTCCGAAACAGCCCAATCGATCGCGGCATGTGAAATGCTGAAGTGACCAGTAGCCAGCGCTCGCCCGGTTTCGGGGCCACCAGCGCCTTGGAGAATTCGGCGTTCTCCCACGTGTTGCGCGATTGCCGTTCCATGGTCAGCCGCGATTTCGCGATGCCGAGGCCTTCGAATATCTCCGCCACGTAATCAGCTTCCTTGGCGTCATTGGAAATCAGGTTGGCGTTGCCGCCGGAAAACACGACACGGGCATTCGGATATTTTCGCGCGAGCGCGGCCGTGGCGATGATGCGATCGGCCGCGTTACGCACAATCGGCGTATTATGTGACGCCGAAACGTCGGAATCGACCGGGCCGCCAAGCACGATGATGCCATCGGGCGCGCCCTCCGCGGGATTCCACGGCGGAAAGCGCGCCTCGAGCGGATAGAGCAACAGGTTTCCAAGCGGCGAGAACCCGGCCACGACAAGCAGCACCATCACCGCGACCAAAAGCTTGCGGCCAAGCGCGGCAAACCGCGTCGCGAGCAGGATGGCCCCGAGCACGCCGATGCCAATCAGGAAATTGCCCGGCAGCAGCATGACGCCGAGCGTCTTCGACAGCACAAAAAACACCCGCGGTGGCCTCCGATCCGATCAACGGACAGCGCCATAGCACAAACCGACCGGCATTCCATCTCGCGCGGATACGCATGGTGCTGATCCGCTTCATGGCCGCGGCATCGGCTCATACAATAATTTCCGCCGGAAGTGATCCGGCAACGATTGATCTGACTGCAAAAGCCCATTCTAAATGCGATGCGCGTCACACGTTACATGCTCGCCCGAGAAATCCCATGACACACCATCATCTCCCTGCGAGCCCCGAGACCTGCCACTGGGGCTTCTTCGAAGCAAAACTCAAGCCGGTGCTCGCGATCAAGAGCGGCGACGAGGTCACCATCGACACCGTCAGCGGCGGCCCCGACGTGGTGCCCGACCGGACCAAATTTCACATTCCGCCGGAGCTTGCGGACATCCATGCGAGGTCCGAGCGGATGCTGCCGGGCCACATCCTCACCGGCCCGATCGCGGTCGAGGGCGCCGAGCCCGGCGATGTGCTGGAGGTCGATATCCTTGACGTCGGGCTGCGGCAGGATTGGGGCTACAACCTGATCAAGCCTCTCTCCGGCACCCTGCCCGATGATTTCCACGAGCCGCGCATCCTCAACATCCCGCTTGACCGCGAGCGCATGGTCGGCCGCCTGCCCTGGGGATTGGAGCTGCCGCTGAAACCGTTCTTCGGCGTGATGGGCGTGGCGCCGCCGCCGGCCTGGGGCCGCATCACCTCGCTGATCCCGCGCGCGATGGGCGGCAATCTCGACAACAAGGAGCTCGGACCGGGCGCCAAGCTCTATTTGCCGGTGTTCGTGCCCGGCGCGCTGTTCTCGTGCGGCGACGGCCATGGTGTACAGGGCGACGGCGAGGTCTGCGTCACCGCGATCGAGACCGCGCTGCAGGGCCGCTTCAAATTGACGCTGCGCAAGGACCTGCGGCTCAACTATCCCCGCGCCGAGACCGCCGATCACTACATGACGATGGCGATGGATTCCGACCTCGACCAATGCGTGGTGCGCGCGCTGCGCGACATGATCGCGCTGCTCGGAGAGAAGCGGAATCTGTCGCGCGAGGATGCGTACACGCTGTGTAGCCTCGCCGCCGATCTGCGGGTCACGCAGACCGTCAACGGTGCCAAAGGTATCCACTGCATGATCGCAAAGGCGGTCGCGCACGGCTGACCTGCCGCGGTCATTCCGGGGCGCACGAAAGTGCGAGCCCGGAATCGCCGGCGTGCTCTGTTTCGTGACCGCGAGATCTCCGGGTTCGATGCTAGGCTTCGCCCGGGAATGACCGATTGCCGCACTTGTGCTTCGCAAGCTGCGCTCGATACAATCGACCCGATACAATCGAATAACGAAAACAAAAACGACAGGGAGACACATGCTGAAAGAGAGGCTATCGCCGGCCGAAGAAGCCGCCCGCGAACAGGAAATGCGGCAGGAGCTTGCCGCCTGCCCGCGCATCCTCGATCTGATCGCCCGTGGCCCGCTCGGCGATCCCAATGCGGAGTGCGTCATCTATCTGCGCTCGCCCCTCGATCCCAATCCGGTCACCCTCTCGAACGATCAGCTCATGGGCTCGGTCAAGGCGGCGGAAAACTTCTTCCGTCGTGAGGGTATCGGCAAGGAGGATGCGGTCGCGATCCTGCTGCCGAGTTGCCCGGCCGCGATCGCCGCGATCTGGGGCGCGGCCGCCTGCGGCATCGCCGAGCCGCTCAATCTCCTGTTCACACGCGAGGCCATCATCGCCCAGCTCAATGCCATCAAGGCAAAACTGCTGCTGGCGCCGCCACCGGGCATACCGGGCGGGCTCTACGAGAAGATCGAGGGCCTGCAGGGCGACGTGCCGTCGCTGAAGCGCATCGTGATCGCGCCGCTCGACGGCACCATCTCGTTCGATGGTGAGGTGCTCAAGCCCGATCCGGCATGGCGCGACGATTACGGCCAGTCGAAGGATTTTTCCGAAGCCGACCGCGTCGCCGTGATGCTCCCGACCGGCGGCACCACCGGTCATCCCAAGGTGGCGCGGCTCACCAACCGCGCGATGGTCGCTTCCACCGTCTCGTCGCGGATGGCGCTCGACTTCCGAAAGGGCGAACGCTGCACGGTCACGCTGCCGCTGTTCCATGTCGGCGGCCTGTTCTGCACGGTTGCCAACAGCCTGTCGGCCGGCGCGACCATGTTCATCCCCGGCCCCGCCGGCGCGCGCGATCCGGCGCTGATCACGAATTTCTGGAAGATCGTCGAGAAGTACCGCGTCAACGTCAACGGCAATGTCCCGACCGCGCTTGGCGCCATCGCAGGCGTCCCGGTCGGCGACGCCGACATCTCGTCCCTGCGGGTGACCGCCACCGGCGCCTCGATCTGCCCGCTGGAGATCGAGCGCCGCTATCTTGCGGCCTGGGGCGGCCCCTGCATCCAGCAGCTCTACGGCATGACCGAGCTTGCCGGCGCCATCACCCATGACGTCCACGGCATCAAGCCGCGGCCCGAAGCCGTCGGCACCCGCAATCCGCTGGTCGAGCTTGCGATCCTCGCGGGCGGCAAGCTGCACACCGGCCCGTGGCCTTCGCCGGTCGGCGAACTCTTGACCCGCGGGCCGCAGGTGTTCGCGGGCTATGTCGACAAGAAGCAGACCGAAGACGCTTTCCACGACGGCTGGCTGCGCACCGGAGACATCTGCCGGATCGACGCCGACGGCTTCGTCTACATCATGGGCCGCGCGAAGGACGTGATCATCCGCGGCGGCCACAACATCGATCCGCGCTCGATCGAGGACGCGGCGCTGCAGTTTCCGGGCGTCGCGCTCGCCGCGGCGGTCGGCCGCCCCGACGCTTACGCGGGCGAGGTGCCGATGCTGTTCGTGTCGACCCAGCCCGGCGTCCAGGTCGATCCGCAGGCGCTTGCCGCGTTCGTCCAGGAGAACATCCCCGAGCCGCCGGCGCGGCCGCGCGCGGTCTCGGTGATCTCGGAAATGCCGGTGACGCCGGTCGGCAAAATCTTCAAGCCGAAGCTGCGCGAGATCGCCGCCGGAGACGCCGCGCGCGAATTGCTTGCCGCGGAAGGCCTCGCCAAGGAGGTGAACGTGGAAGCGATCACCGATCCGTCGCGCGGGCTTTATCTGCGCGTCAGCGCCGCGCCCGACAAGGCGGAGACGGCCGGCCGGTTGCTGCAGAAATTTCCCGTGAAAGTCGAGGTCGAGGCGTCCTAGAGCACGATCCGGAAAAGTGGAAACCGGTTTTCCGAAAAGGTCATGCTCAAACAAAGAGAGGAGATCATGATCCGATTCCGTCTAATCGGATCATGATCTACGCCTCATAGCTTCGATCGCAGCATCAGCCTGGCAACGAACATGACGCTGGTCTTTCCGACCAGCGCCGTTCCACTCACCTGCGCGGTGTCAGCCGAATAGAGACCGGTGAAGCCGCAGGTCACATCGCGCCCGCCGAACAACGGCAGGACGCCGGCAGACTTGGTGTGCTCGCTGGTGGTCAGCTCGCCGCGCCACTTGCCGTGATCGGCGCTGTAGGAGCCCGAGTAGTAGAAATACGAATCTCCGCCCGCGATCCTGCCGTCGTGCAGCACGATGACGCCGTTGGCGCGGCCCTGCCCGCCCTCGGTCATCTCGATCTCAATGGTGTAGAGCCCGTTCGTTACTGTCATTGCGCCCGAATTTCCGACCGCATCATCGTCGGCCTGGGTGACAGGAAGCAATCCCATAAATCGTGAAATCCTCGCGCGTTTCGCCGCGCCCTCGCCGCTTGGCTCTGGGCGCTGTACACGGGGCGCGCACGTTATCCCCAGAACACAATGTAATTTTCTCATTATTTTTCAATATGATATCGCGCGAAAAGCGAATCAGTTTGACTCACCGGTGCAAAACTAAATAGAGTCTGAATAGATACTTTTCTGTACAGGCGTAAAAGGCTAGCGTTTTGCCATGGCCACGGAGAAAGCCGAGACCGATCGCATTCCCGTCACTTTGGCGCTCTCGACCATCGCTTACATGGAGAAGCTGGTGAGACAGGGCACCCATGGCACCAGCGTCCCGGGAGTCGCCCGGACCTTGATCGAGGAAGGCATCCGCCTTGCGATCAAGGATGGGCTGTTGTCGATCCGCGACAACGGCAAGCCGTGAAGCGAGGCGTCAGACGGTCCGGCTGAAGGGTGGTCAAGCCAACCCGGAAACTTTCCGGCAACCTGGGACCATCGCCATGACCGCCATCCTATCGATCTGGACCCCCGAACGCGTCGAACAGCTCAAGCGCTGCTTCGATGCCGGACTGACCTGCCGCGAGATCGCGGTCGACATCGGCGTCAGCCGCAACGCCGTGATCGGCAAGCTCTCCCGCCTCAATTTGACACGGGAGCCGCGCGACGACGACGCCACACGACCGGCGCGTAAAGCCTCGCCCCGTGCGCCGCGCGCGAGGACAGTGCGGCATCAGATCCGGATGCTGCAGGCCGAATACGGCGAGGCGCCGCCGGAGGAGCCGATCGCGAACGGCCATTGCTGTTCGCTGCTCGAACTGGATGAGCAGCGCTGCCGCTGGCCGGTCGAAACCCCTGATGCCAGCGATTTCCGCTTCTGCGGCAACCGGCCGGTCGACGGCCTGCCCTATTGCGCCGGCCACGCCCGGCTCGCCTATCAGCCCAGCCCTCGTGCGCGAGTTGCGCGCGGCTAACCCAGCCGCCAGCCGACGTCCGCCTTGATGCGCTCGAGGAATTCCGGCGTGTAGGCCTGTTCCGGCGTCTGGCGGACGCGCTCGTCCAGCACATGGGCGTCCTCGCCGACCAGGATGCGCCAGCGATCGGCCTTGACGCCGTCGAGGATGATTTTGGCCGCGGCGGCCGCCGTGGTCGGCGCATCATCATGAAAGGTCCGCGCGCGATCGAGCGCGGCCTGCTGGATCTCCTGGTCCGACATCGCATCGACATCGATCCCTGCGCCCTTCATCCGCTGGCGCGCCTGCAGGATTTCCTGCTCGGTGAGCTGGTCGGATTCCGTGCCGATCTGCACTTTCCGCGAATTGGAGACGATCGAGGTGCCGATATGGCCGGGCATCACCACCGAGCACTTGATATGCGGCGCATTCAGCCTGAGGTCGTTCATCAGCGCCTCGGAGAATCCCTTCACCGCGAACTTCGCCGCGCTGTAGGCAGTGTGCGCCACGCCCATGCCGACGCTCGCCCAGAACCCGTTGACGCTGGAGGTGTTGACGATATGCCCCTCGTCCGCCTTCACCAGGAGCGGCAGGAAGGTGCGGACACCGAGATAGACGCCGCCCCAGCAGATGTTGAAGGTGCGCTCCCACTGCTCGCGCGTATTGGTGAACAGGCTGCCACCGCCGCCGATGCCGGCATTATTGAACAGCAAGTGGATCTTGTCGGTCGCCTGCTGCTCGATCACCTCGTCGCGAAAGCGCTTGAGATGATCCTCGATCGAGACGTCGGCAATATGGGTGGTGACGCGCAATCCCTGCGGCAGCTTCTCGGTTTCGCAGAGCCGCTTCGTCTCCGCCATCGCCTCCGCTGAGACGTCGCACATCGCGACATTGCAGCCCTCCGCCACGAGCTGACGCGCGAGCTCGCGTCCCATGCCCGTGCCACCGCCCGTGATCACGGCAATCTTCCCTGCAAATTCCTTCATTGGAGACGCTTCCCTGCTTCTTGTTGTTGGTTGATGCGTCCCATTCCACAAGGCGGGAAATCGACGCCCAGCGTTTGTTGTGCCGGTGACAGCGAGACTAGCGAATGTCAAAGCCGCGATCCAGTTGTGGCGCGTTCAGCTAGCCGCTACATCGCCTCGCGATCAGCCTCAGCCACGGCCCCGAGTGGAAGGCGCTCATCAGCACGTACATCGTGACCATTCCCGCGAACGGCGACGTGACTTGCGAGCAGAGCATATCGGGCGCGCCGCCGCCGACGACGGCGGTGAGCAACGCCATGACCGCGAAGGTCGGCGCGGCCGCAAGCGATAACCAATCGGCTGCCGACATCTTCGTTCTGACGCTCGAACGTTGCGACGGCGAAGCCTCGTTCGCCGCCTCAACGTCGAGCTTTGGGCAATGCGCCGTCATCGTCATTCCCTGTTCTCGATATCGCTGGTCGCGTGGCCCGGGCCGACGGTCAGCACCGTGACGACAGCCTCCGCCCACTCCACCGTGGCGGTGAGGAATGTTGGGGAAAGGATCGTCCAGTCGACCATGAGCCGATCTCCTCGCTGCGTACCGGTCTGTCACGGTGAGGTAGACTACGACCGGGCCTGAACGGGTGAGAGTGACAAGTGTGACGGGATTCCGATGGACTCGCTGATCACGGCCGCCGCGCGTGCGCTCGCGATGGGCGATCCCCTCGGCGCATTGAACCGCGTTGCGCTGCGCGAGGACGCGCCGGCGCTGGCGCTTCGCGGCATCGCGATGGCGCAGCTCGGCGATTTCGTCCGCGCCAAGGCTCTGCTGCGCGGCGCCGCACGCGCCTTCGGCCCGAAGGAGGCGATCGCGCGCGCCAGATGCGTCGTCGCGGAGGCCGAGGTCGCGCTCGCCTCCCGCGACCTCGGATTCCCCGCCAAGGCGCTCGACGCCGCGCGGGCGACACTCGAAGCGCACGGCGATTTCGTCAACGCCGCGCATGCGCGCTATCTCGAGATCCGCCGCCTGCTCCTGATCGGACGCCTCGATGACGCCGAGCGCAGGCTCGCCGATCTTGATCCAGCGCCCTTCCCGCCGACCTCAAGGGCCGCGCACGAATTGGTCGTTGCCGGCATCGCGATGCGCCGCCTCCGCACCAAGCCGGCTCGCGCCGCACTCGCGCGGGCCGAGGCCGCAGCGCGGCAGGCACGGATTCCTGCGCTGACGGCAGAGGTCGAAAGCGCGGCCCTTCTGCTCGGCACACCCGCGGCCCGCCTCGTTGCACGCGGCGAGGAGCGCCCGCTCCTGCTCGATGAGGTCGAGGCGTTGCTGGCGTCGAAGTCGCTGGTCGTGGATGCGTGCCGTTATGTCGTGCGCGAGAGGGACATGACGGTTTCGCTTGCCACACGTCCGGTTCTGTTCGCGCTCGCCCGCGCTCTGGCCGAAGCCTGGCCGGACGACGTGTCCAGGGAGACGTTGGTCGCGCGGGCATTCCGCGGCAAGCATGCCGATGAATCGCATCGCGCGCGGCTGCGGGTCGAGATCGGGCGGCTTCGCAGCATGCTGCGCACGCTCGCCGACGTCAGCGCGACCAAGCAAGGGTTCGCACTCGTGCCGCACCAGGCGCGCGACATCGTTGTGCTGGCGCGCCCGGTCGAAGAGGAGCATGCGGAGGTGCTCGCCTTTCTGGCCGACGGCGAGTCATGGTCGAGCTCGGCGCTGGCGCTGGCGCTCGGCGCCAGCCAGCGCACCGTGCAGCGGGCGCTCGACGCGCTTGCGGCCAGAGACAAGGTGCAGTCGTTCGGCCGCGGGCGCGCACGCCGCTGGGTGACCCCGCCTTTGCCGGGTTTCGCGACGACCTTGTTACTCACCGCGCCATTGCCGAATGGCTAGGGTGCCTCCAGTTTCGAACAGCGAGGAGGAAGCATGATCACGTCAGCAGCCGAAATCATCCGCGAATATGGCCCATTCCCAGGCGTCGACAGCGTCCATGGGCTGACCTATGACGGCAAGCTCGTCTGGTTCGCGTCCGGCGACCGGATCAGCGCCATGGACCCGGCGAGCGGGGACACGGTGCGCTCGATCGATGTGCCCGCGCATGCCGGAACGGCGTTCGACGGCCAGCATCTGTTTCAGATCGCCGAGGATCGCATCCAGAAGATCGATCCGAAAAGCGGCCGCGTGCTCGCGACGATCCCCTCGCCCGGCGGCGGCGGCGATTCGGGCCTGGCCTGGGCCGAGGGCACGCTCTGGGTGGGACAGTACCGGGAGCGCAAGATCCACCAGATCGATCCCAAAACCGGAGCGATCCTCCGCACCATCCAGTCCAACCGCTTCGTCACCGGCGTCACCTGGATCGACGGCGAGCTCTGGCACGGCACCTGGGAAGGCGACGAAGGCGATCTGACCAGAATTGATCCGAAGACGGGCGAGGCCCTGGAGCGCCTGGCGCTGCCGCCCGGCGTCAGCGTGTCAGGGCTCGAGTCCGACGGAAGCGATCAGTTCTTCTGCGGCGGCGGCACCAGCGGCAAGGTCCGCGCGGTGCGCAAGCCCAAGCGAAGCGCACGGTAGGGCGTTTTCGAGCGAAGCATGCCCTCGGACTTGATCCGAAGGTGGACACCGATTGGAACGCGGCGCACCTGCGCCGCGTTTCGCGTCTTGAACCTTGAGCCGTCTGCGCCGACCTACGTCCGGGGAGGCAATGGATTGGAGGCCATCATGACCGATTGGCACGATACCATGGTCGATCAGCCCGAGGCTGGCAGCGGGGCCTACGTCACCGGCTGGACCATCAGCGGTCTCGCCGTGCTCGGCACCATCGTCGCCGTTTGGGTGCTTGGCATCTAGGCCGCACCTGATAAGTCCGGCCTACAGGTGTCCGGCGTCTTCAGCTCGTGCTGGATCTGCTCTTCCTTGAGCTGGCGCTCCGCTTCGTGCCAGAAGCGCTCTTCTTCATTTTCGGGGCTTCCCGCGGCTTCCCACAATCGATAGGCGCGCGCTCGGATTGCCTGATCGTCTATCTTCATTGCCCCAGCTCCTTCCGGACCGTGGCAGCGCTGTTGCCAACCTTGTCGACAGCCTTCTGGAGCTGCTCTCTCGTTACCCCGAGTTCTCTGGTCCAGTACTTGACCTCGAAGTCCTCGTGCATGTTGATCTTCGAGCGGTCGCGTTGATCCCTCTTGGTCAGATTATCCATGGCGGTTCCTCTTCTTGCGGATAGAACGCCAGAACACATTGCAGGTTCCCGGCAGGCAGATGGCCCCGTTCGCCAGCATCAACGGACGCTGCTCTCCGCATATGATCGGCACCTCAATGGCACCAGGAGGACTACTGCTGACGTACGTGAGCAGCTCGAGCTCTCAACGAGCGAACATCTCGATAGGCTGGAATTGAAACCGTGGCTGAACCCGGCAAGCAACTTCGCGCGGAGTGCCCAAGCGGTAAAAATATACGGGGAACATTACCTATGTTAAATCATTTATTTATTTAATGCTGTATTTAATTTTGACATTTAATACCCAGTCAGCATTGGAGAAGTCAAATGAAGATCGGGTTCGGCATTGCCGCCGCGATTTTGGCCCTCTCTTTGACGGCAGTCATCCCATCCGTGCAAGCCTGCAATGGCGGGGGAAATTGCGATAACGCCCCCGGTCGAGATCCGCCCGGTCAACGTGTTGGCGGAGCCCCCGGGCCGATTGCCGGCGCAGGCCTTCCGATCCTTGCCGTTGGCTACGGTGTTTATTGGCTGATCAGGCGCCGCCGTAAGCAGGACTGATATTTTTCCCGTGGACGCACCAGCAAGCGCTGGCTGGCATCCTCCACCGCGTCGGCCGCCAGGCCCGCGCGGCTTGCCGTTTGTTGGAAATCTGCCAGCGCTCGGCAAGAACCCGCTCGGCTTCTTTGCTGAACTAGCGGATCGGTACGGCGACTTCGTCTCGCTCAATCTTGCCGGATGGCCGGCCCTTTTTATCAACGATTTGCCTGCGATCGAGAAGGTCCTCGTCGAGGACCATCGAAACTACATCAAGCACAAGTTCTTCTGGCGCCATGTGACGGCGGTGTTCGGGAAAGGCCTGCTCACCAGTGAAGGTGAGCCTTGGCACCGCCAGCGTCGCTTGGCTGCGCCTGCCTTCGCCGGCCGGCAATTGCTTGCTTACGACGGCGCGATGGTGGCCCTTGCTCACCAGTTGCTGGATGGCTGGCAAGATGGCGAGATCATCGACATCCATCCCGAGATGATGGGACTGACGCTGCGGATCGCAGCCAAGACCCTCTTCGATTCCGAGGTGGAGCGAGACATTCACGACATGGATCTTGCGGTCAACGACCTCGCCGTGGAGATCGCATCGCGCTACAAGCGCCCGATCCTTATTCCGGACGCGTTTCCGCTGCCCGGCCACCTCAGATACCGCCGCTCGATCCGGACGATTGAAAGAGTAGTCTCGTCCATGATCGCTGAACGGCGCGCCAGCGGCGTGGAACATCGAAATGATTTTCTGTCGCGTCTGATGGCAGCGCGCGACGACGCAGGAAAACCGGTGTGCGACTCGTTGCTTCGCGACGAGGCGATCACGCTCCTTCTCGCAGGGCACGAGACCACGGCCCTGGCGCTTTCCTGGACATGGTTTCTGCTCGGCCAGCATTCGGACACCGAGGCGCGCATGGCCGCGGAAATCGCCGAAGTGGTCGGCGATCGCCCCGTCAGAGCCGAGGATGTTCAGCGCCTGAAATTCACGGAAAGCGTCGTGATGGAAGCGATGCGGCTTTACCCGCCCGCGTGGGCCATCGGCCGGGAATCCGTGCAACCGTTCGACCTTGGCGGCTACTCTTTCGGAGCGGGGACAACCATCTTCATCATCCCATGGGTCCTGCATCGCGACCCGCATTATTTCGAGGAGCCGGAGACTTTCCACCCCGAACGCTGGATGGGCGACCTCGAGCGCAAGCTACCCCGCTTCGCCTATATGCCGTTCGGCGGCGGACCGCGCGTCTGCATCGGCCAGCGTTTCGCCATGATGGAAGCCGTCCTGGTGCTGACGACCATGGCGCAACGTTTCTCCATGGAATGGCTGCCAGATCGCAAGGTAACGCCATTTCCGTCGATCACGCTGCGCCCTCATGGGGGCGTGTGGCTCAAGGTCAAGGAGCGTCGGACAACGAATGGTCGGAGCGGCGGGATTTGACCCCCAGCCCCAATCGCCCAGGCGTGGTCAGAGTTCTTTGACTCCGCTTTTTTGGAAACCGCGAAAAGTGTGAACCATTTCACACACGAGGTAGCATGGTCTTGCTAAGATGCTGTTACTGGGATTTCAGGGCACCAGTTGAGACAAACGCCGCCGGGACGCTGTATTTCGAGCCCGGCGGCGCAATTTTTCGGACCAACGTTGAGGCCGAGCCTGAGCCTGCGACAGCCTCATATGGTTAGGTAGCCACGGCATTCCCACAGCTTCACAATTGACTTCCTCTCCACATTGGAGGCTCGATGACCGACGATAAAGTCACCCGTCTGCGGGCCCATACCAACAACATCAGCCGATATCGGCGGCTGCTTGGGACCAATCTCTCGGACCTTGAGCGCGGGTTTGTCGAAAGGCGCTTGAACGAGGAAAGGTTGGCTGTGCAAAGCTTGACCAATTCTCCAGTTTCGACTTGTCGCTTGGACTGGAGCGGCCCGCCAGCGTGAACGGACGGTTGGTCGGGCGCCTCCGCACGTTGTTACACTTGTAACTCTCAGATCATGGCTCTGCTGCCCAGCGCAGGGTAAAGCGTTGGCATAGACCGAAGGGTGATCTGATGAAAAAAGACGACGTGATCTGCCCTAAATGTGGAGCAGGCTTCCGCAGGATCGAGCTGTCATCCGGAAAGGGCGAGCCAGGCGAATATCGCTGCCCGGCTTGCGGCACATCGCTGGAGATTTTCAACGGCGACAGCTCGGTCGCTTACCGCTTGACGATCCAGCCGTCGATTAGAGCCTTCAAGGATTAAACGGTCCCTCGGGACAGGAACGAAAAACCCGGCAGGTGCGGCCCGCCGGGTCATTCGCAAATATGATCAGGTAATACGATGCGGCAATTAAATGCCGAATTATGTAACGAGGGAATGAAATTCGTGTCAGTAGGAATGCGGAGACCCCACTGGTGCACGCAGGCGTGCACCGGCGCGAACACCTAATGACCCGAGCGCCCTCTCGAAGGAAGCCCGCCATTTGCGACGGGCTCAAGGCTAGGGAGGCGCGTTTGAGGACGCCATTTGAGTCTACAGCGATTCGCGCTTGTCTCGTGTGTTGCAGTTTACACACCCTGCGAGGTGGCAGCATATTTGACGGCCGTCGAACACATCAGAAAGGCGAGGCGGCCACAATAAGGTTCGTTGCGGGCGCCCTCGTAGAGACCTCGCCGCAATGAACTGGTCGCTTTTTATGTTTGCCAAGTGAAGAACCAGGCCCTCTTTGTGCAAGCTTCTTAAAATTCAAGTTGAATGGCACAATTTGCACTCACATCCCGGCAGCGGTTGTGCTTCGGTTGACGTGCGATCTCTCGCTGATCATCTCAGCCCCCTAGCCCAATGGTCGGTTGAGAGGGAGCGACGCCCCGGCGCGATCCCCACGATCCGCCGGGGCACGCACTTCCGCCGGCCACATCAAGGTGCAGGCTGAAAGGACACGGATGAGGTTGCGAGGCTCTTCGCACCCTCATCTCTTTGCTGCGTGTCGATCAAACCGGCAGCAATTCAAGTCTTGATAAACGGCGCACCTATTTTAGCCAGTGTCGATTGCGAAGCCTGAACCAAGGCCAAGTCGATGAAGACAAATCTTCATCGAGATTGCATTGAGGTTCGCTCCTCAAATGTCGCTCGATATATGCCTCTTAGACATTTTAAATCACGATGGAGGTAGCCCCACGTCGATCGTGCAATTTACTCGTTTCAGAACCGATAAGGCCGAGGAAATGACCCAGATTGCCAGGCGGGCGAAGAAGATCTTTGAAAAACACGGTGCCGAATTTCTTCGGCTGTCCCGTTTCCACACTGGCGTGTGGGCAGGAGAATGGCTGGTTACGACGCGCTACGCCGGTTGGGAAGCTTACGGCAAAGTGCAGGAGGCCGTGGCAAAGGACCCGGAGTTCGTGCAGTTGCAGGCTGAGGGAATGAAGATCGCCGAACTGCAGGGCCGCAACATCGCTGTCGGCATCGATCTCTAGAGCATTTTCGGCTCTGATTGACTCAGAACCGAAGCTCTAGATTCTTATTTTGACGCGTTTTCTTCACGCGAACCGGTATCCACTTCGCTCGAAAACGCTCTAGCGACCCACATTAAGCGCGGAGGCCGCTGGAGCCATGCCGGCGGCCTTTTCAATTTCGATAGATTGCGCTCGGAGTTGCGCTACTCTGCGCTCGGCAATGCGGCTGGCGACGCCGCCGATCACCGAGGGCGCCCCCTCCCCGCGCAGACGGAACAATCATGAGCAGATGCTCGTTAGTTTGCCTTTACGGCAAGGAGGCCGAGGAATGAGGATAAAAACCGTAGCTCTCGGAACGGCACTGGTGCTGTGTAACCTGGGGACGTTCAGCGTTGCAGCCTATGCGCAGGAGGCCAGAGTCGTTCGTGAACCACGGGCAAGGGCGATCGTCAGGGTGCCCATAATCAGGGAAACTCCTTACTGGGATTATTATATTGTTCCACGATATCGTTATCGTCCAGAGGACGACCGGGTCGATCCATACGGCCCGCCCGTAGCGCCGGTGATACGCTACGGAAATCAAGAGGTATATATTCCGCGGTGGTGGTGGTACTGACCGTCCAGATGCAAGCGCGGATCGGCAGGGCTATGCAGGCCATCAGGACAAAGGGCGCGATCACCGCGCCCTTTTGGTTTTCAATCTCCGGGTCGAGACTATCGGCAAGTGTCCCAGAAGCCGAAGGCAAACCGACATCTGCGCGGGTCCTGATTGAATCAGAATCGAAGCTCTAGATTCTTGTTTTGACGCGTTCTCTTCACGCGAACCGGTATCCACCCTCGGACCAAGTCCGAGGGCATGCTCCGCCCAAAGACGCTCTAGGCTGTGTGGACTCTTGGGATTCTCAAATCAGACGGAACGTGATTCAAGGCTTTCTTTTAGGAGGAAGCCTTGG